>JAJEEA010000329.1 GCA_022821235.1 Vicinamibacteria bacterium | reverse complement strand
CGCCGGCGCCCGGGCGGCCGGAGCGCCGGCGCCGGGCTCGGTGGAAGCGGCCGCGGCCGGGCGGGTGGAGGCCGCCGAGGCGGAGATGGAGGAGCGCGCCATCGTCCGCGCCGCCAAGGCGTCGGTCACCGGCGACGCGGTGCGCGAGGGGCAGGTCGATGTCGCGGTCGAGACCGAGACCCCGTTCGGGGCGCACGCCGCCGAGCAAATCCCCCTGGTCGGCGACTGGCTCGCCGGCACGCTCTACGGCTCGGCGAATAACGCGGCGCCGGACGGCGGCGCGGCGAAGCCCCGGCGCGAGACGTCTCCTGTGGACGAGCGGGCGATGGTGCCGTGAGGGGCGGGCTGCGCGGCATGGATGCCTCACTCCATATATATGTCGCCTCCGCGGCGCACCGCCTCCTCCTCGTCGTCCCGGAGATGGGTATACCGCCCGATCTGCGTCGCCCACTCGTCCTCCTCGGTGCGGTCGGGGGCGGGGCCGGCGCGCCAGGCCGACCAGTCGCCGTGGCGGAGGCCGCGAAGCAGTGCGCCCGCGAGCGCCGCCACCACCGTCCAGAGAACGGCGAGCGCCCAGAGCGCCTGGATGCACTCCGCATCGGCGCCGAGCGCGAGGAGCGCCGGGGTGAGGACGAGAGCGAGCGCGAGCCCGCCGAGGACGACGAGGCGCTCGCGCTGGGTGGGTCCGCGCGGTGGCGGTGCCGGGGTGGGGCTGGAAGGCATGGCGGTCTCCTCGTAGCGGTGGGGCGGGACGAGGCACGGGACACCCGCCGCCCCGGCCCCCTCGCCCCCGCCTTCGCTCGGCTCCGTCTCCGGGCGGCGTCTGCGCCGGTGGCCCGGAGTCCCCGGCGGTGAGGCGCATGGGGAGCAGCACGCTGCGCGGCGGGCAGACCGTCTTCCACGGGGTGCGGATGTGGGGCCAGCTCCTGAACGCGGCGCTCGTGCTCGCGGGCGCGTTCGCCATCGCGGTGCCGGCGTGGACGCTCGCCCGGTCCACGACCGCCTACGAGTGGTACGCGACCGGCATCCTGACGATGGCCGAGGCGAAGCTCCTGGTGGGGTACGCGCCCTCGCACCGCCAGAACGTCCGCCTTCGGGACGGGACCTTCGCGGTGCTCGCGCTCCCCGACATCACCGCCTCGGCGGAGGCGCACGCCGTCCGGCGGCGGATACTGGAGACCATCCACGCGGGCGCGGCGCAGGGGCTCAAGGCCGCCGCCGTCGCCATCGGCGTCTTCCTCGCCTGGTTCTGGGTCCGGGGCGCGGCGCTCGGGCGCCACCACCGGATCCGGGGCGCGGAGCTCGTGCCCGCGCGGGTGCTCACGCGGCGGATCCGGCCCTGGCCCGCGCGGGTGCGCGACGCGCTCCCGGGGCGGGTGGCGCCCTACCGCATCGCGGGCGTGCCGTACCCCGAGCGCACCGAGACCCAGCACACCATCGTCTCCGGGACCACCGGCGCGGGGAAGACGGTGCTGATTGCGGACTTGGTCGAGCAGATACGCGCGCGCGGCGAGCGCTGCGTGCTCTACGACAAGATGGGGAGCTACACCGAGACCTTCTTCGACGCGAGGCGCGACGTGCTCCTCAACCCCCTCGATGCGCGAAGCCCCCGCTGGTCGCCCTTCCTCGAGGCCCGAAGCCCCCGGGACTTCGACATGATGGCCGCCGCGCTCATCCCCCAGCAGAAGGACACCATCGACCCGTTCTGGGTGACCGCCGCGCGCCAGCTCTTCGCCAACGGCGCCGCGGTGCTCTGGGCGAAGGGCGTCACCGAGAACCGGGTGCTGGTCGAGCACCTGCTGAAGACCGAGCTCACGGCCTTGGCCCAGGCGATGGAGGGCACCGTCGCCCAGTCCATCGTCGACCCCGAGAACCCGAAGACCGCCTTGAGCGTGCGGGCGATGCTGACCGCGAACTTGAGCGCACTGGAATACCTCCCCGACACCGGTGACCCCTTCTCCATCCGCACCTGGGTGGACCGGGACGAGGGCGACGGCTGCCTCTTCCTCACCTCGCGCGGCGACCAGCACGCGAGCTTGCGCGGCCTCATCTCCACCTGGCTCGAGATCGCGGTGAGCGCGCTCTTGTCGCTCCCGCGCGACGACGCGCGCCGCATCTGGCTCGTCCTCGACGAGCTCCCGACGCTCCACCAGGTGCCCTCGCTCCAGCCGGGCCTCGCGGAGTCGCGCCAGTTCGGGGGCTGCTTCGTGCTGGGAGTCCAGGTCGCCTCGGCGCTCCGCGACCTCTACGGACGCAACGGCGCGGAGACCGTCTCGGGGCTCTGCGGCACGCGCGTCGTGCTCGCCGCCCCCGACCGCGACACCGCGCAGTGGTCCGCCGACAGCCTCGGGCGGGCCGAGGTCGAGGAGATTGCCGAGGGCGTCTCCTACGGGGCGAACACCATCCGCGACGGGGTGTCGCTGACCCCGAAGCGCGAGCTCCGCGCCCTTGCGCTCCCGTCTGAAATCATGCGCCTTCCGAACCTCTCCGGGTATCTGAAGCTCCCCGGGCCCCATCCGGTGGCGGAGATACGGCTCAAGTACCGCCGCCGCGCGAAGGTCGCCGAGCGCTTCGTCGCGCGCGCGGGGGAGGCGGAGGCGTCGGGGCCGGCGGGCGTGACGGAATGCGGGGCGGCCGAGACGATGGCGGAAGCGGACGGCGGGCAGGGCGTGGTGGCGCCTGCCGGGCGGGACGCCGCCGGGGCGCCGCCGGTGGAGGAGGCAGCGGTCGAGGCGGCGCGGGCCGAGACGGCGGAGGAGGAGGAGGCCAAGGTACCGCCACCCGCCTCCCCGCCCGCCTCCGCTCCCGGCCCCACCCCGGCGGAGACGCCCTCCCCGGACCCCGAGCCACCGCCGCCCCTGATCCCGCTCTGACATGGTCGCCTCCATCGGCGCCGTCGCCTCGGCCTCG
>JAJEEA010000352.1 GCA_022821235.1 Vicinamibacteria bacterium | reverse complement strand
GGCTCCGCCGCGCCCGACCGCGTCCCGACCCCCGGCAGCAGCAACGCCAGCGGCGCGATGACGAGCACGGTGGCGGACAGGCTCACGAGGGCCGCCTCCCACCCGTGGGCGGCGATGAGCGACTGGCCGAGCGGCGAGAAGACGACTTGCCCGAACGATCCGGCCGCGGTCCCCAGCCCGAGGGCCAGCGAGCGCCGCTCGGGACCGACGACCTTCGCCATCGCCGCCAGCGCGATGGTGAACGCGGTGAAGGCCACCCCGACCCCCACCAGCACCCCGGCGGTCATCTGCAGCAGGGCGGGGCTCTCGGTGCCGGCCATCGCCCGGATGCCGAGGGCGTAGACCACCGCGCCCGCCGCCAGCACGCGGGACGGTCCGAAGCGGTCGCTCAGGGCGCCGGCGACGGGCAGGCTCGCGCCCCACACGAGGTTCTGTATCGCCAGGGCGAGGGCGAAGGTCTCGCGCCCCCACCCCCGGGCCGCCGACATCGGCTCGAGGAACAGCTCGAAGATCGAGCGCGCGCCGAACCCGACGACGGCGATCGCGCACGCCGCCGCCATCACCAGGGCGGGCGCCCGCCAGTCGAACGGCGCCCGCGGCGGGCCGCCCGCCCGCCGCTCAGTCACAGGCAATCAGCTTCCCGGCCGGGTTGGCCATGATCGCGAGAATGCGCCAGCCGCCGTCGACCCGCGCGAAGAGGTAGCTCGACGCGCCCCGCGACAGCACGCTGCCGTCGGTGCGATAGCGGGTGAAGTGGGCGCTCAGCAGGGCCGTGGCGGGGTTGATCACGCAGATTTCGGCGCGGTCGGTCTCGGAGCGGTCGTAGCGCTCGGGGGCCAGTTGCCGGTGGACGGCGTCGAACGCGGCCCGCGTTTCCGCCGCCTCCGAGCGCACGGCGGCGCCGGCCGCACCGAGCTGGAACGACGGCGCCGCGTATATCTCGTCGGCGATGACGTCGGTCCGGCCGGCCGAGAACGCCTCGATATAGCCGTCCCAGGCGGCGCGCACCTCGGCCCTCACGTCGGATTCGGGCGGGGCCTGGGCCGCGGCCGCGGCCGGCAGGCATGCGGCCGCGAGCAGAATCGCGGCGGTCGTCGAAGCGCGGTGGGTCATGTCGGTCCTCTGTCGTGCCGGCTCGGGGGGCCGCCGTTGCCTTTTCCACGGCGGCGGGACGATACTGAGAATAGCAGGGAGGGTCTCCACCATGCGAACCGCGTTGATCCCGTTGCTGGCCGTCCTCGCGCTCGCGCCCGCGTGCCGGGAGGCGTCGCTGGACGATCTGCGGGGGGACGCCCAGGGCGTGCTGGACGAGGCGAGAAACCGGGCCCAGGCGATCGGCGAGCTGTCGGCGGACGAGATCAGCGAGATGTGGGCCATCGAGTACCGGACGCTCCTCGTGCCCCACGCCGACCTCGGGACCCTCGACGAGCAGTTGAACGCGCTGGGCCAGGAACGATGGGAGGCCTACCACGTGAGCGACGAGCCGCAGGGCAAGAGGTTCTACTTCAAGCGGCCGAAGTCGAACGCCATCTCCAACCTGACCCACCTGCTGCGGTTCGGGTCGTTCGTCTTCTGACATCGAGCGTCCCATGACCGACGTCGACTCGGCGGCCGCCGGCGCCTCCACGGCCCCCGCCGGGGCCGGCAGCGGCTCGAAGACCCGGCTGGCGGTCCTGCTCGCGGTGGCGGCGGCGGCCGTCGCCGCCTACCTGCGCTTCGGGGACGCGCTCACGCTCGCGGCGATCGCCGAGCAGGAGGCGGCGTTGCGCCAGTACCAGCAGGCCAACCCCTGGCTGGTCTACGGCGCCGCGTTCCTCGTCTACGTCGCGGTGACCGGCCTGTCGCTGCCCGGCGCGGCGGTGCTCACCCTCGTCTTCGGCTGGTACTTCGACTTCCTGCGGGCCGTCGTGCTGGTGAGCTTCGCGTCGACGACCGGCGCCTCGCTCGCGTTCCTCCTGAGCCGGTACGTGTTCAGGGATGCCGTGCAGTCCCGTTTCGGGGGTCGGCTGCGGGCGTTCGACGACGCGCTGGCGAGGGACGGGGCGCTCTATCTCTTCACGTTGCGCCTCGTCCCGGCGGTGCCGTTCTTCGTGATCAACCTCGTCATGGGGCTCACCCCGCTCCGCGCCGGCACCTTCTGGTGGGTGAGCCAGGTCGGGATGCTGCCCGGGACCGCCGTCTACGTCTATGCGGGGTCGGCGGTGCCCGACCTCCAGGTCCTCAGCGAGCGCGGCCTCGGCGGCATCGTGTCGCCGCAGGTGCTCGCCGCCTTCGTGCTGCTGGGCGTGTTCCCCCTCCTGGTCAGGACGATCATGCGGCGTCTCCGTCCCGACTAGCCCGGAGAGCGTCGCCTGCGGCTCCGCTCACCGCCCGACCAACCCTGCCAGGCGCCTGCACCGTTCCGTGGCGCAGACTCCTGGCCCGCCAATCGCCGCCTTCGGCTCCGCCTGCCGCCCACCCGACCTCGAAGCCCGCGTCGCCGGGAAGTCGCGGTCCGCGTGACGGCCGACCTGCCTTCATGGTGAAGCGCCCGTACGTGGACGGGTGCTCCTGGCTGTCCGCCCGCGTCCTCATCGGCGGGGGCCCCGAAGCCGCCTAGAAGCCGACCAGGGTCTGCAGGTAGAAGAAGTCGGCCGCGCTCGAACCGAAGCCGGTCTCGGTCAGATAGCGCCCGCCGAAGAAGCGGCCGTAGCCCGCCTCGAGCCCCACGTGCGGCAGCGGCAGCCTGACGACGACGTCGATCTCGCTGCCGACGTTCGACGAGACCGTCGTATCCGGCGCCAGATGCACCCGGCCCGCCCCCGCGTCGTACCAGGCGTCGGTGCCCGGCTCGAGCAGCGCGAAGTGCTGGTAGACGACGCGGAGGCCGATCCGGCGGGGCAGGGCGGCGTCCACCGCGACCTCGACGTTGCGGAGGTTCTGGAGCGCGAAGAAGTCCATGTATCCGTAGAACGCGTGGTTCAGCGGGTACAGGTTGTCGAAGGTCCGGTGCACGCCGTCGCCGGGGTCGTCGTCGCCCTGGCCGAGGTTGAGGGCGGCCGACAGCCTGGGGCGGCCGGGCAGCCCGGTCGCGAACGACGCGCCGGCGTGAAGCATGACCGCCCGATGGTCGTCGCCGCCGAAGGCGCCGGTCTGCTGCGCGGCCTCGACGTCGATTTCCCACCGGCCGAGGGTTGCGTCGACCCGGCCCCCCACGGTGTGGATCGCGTCGCCGAGGCTCCTCTCGCGGCGAAGCAGCCAGTACGCCTCGACGCTCCCGCCCGCGACCAGGTTCCGATCCGCGTAGTACAGCCCGTGGAACTCGCTGTTGAACATCCGGCTGGCCGTCCGGTCGTGGCGGTTGACGCCCCGCGGCGCGACGGGCACGAGCCGCGTCGCGAACCCGTCGAGGGTGCGCCGGGTGCCCGCCCCCGCCACGACCTTGACGCCGTCGAAGACGCGCGCCGTGTTCACCCACTCCAGGGGCGAGACGAGCCGCTGCGCCCCGTACGAGAGCTTCTGCCGGCCCGCCCGCAACGAGACCGGGAGCCTCGCCGATTCGGGCGAGCGCAGGTCGAGAAACGCCTGGTGCAGGTCCAGCTCGTCGGCGAAGATGTTGGGCGTCCGGTTCTCGTCGATCGCCCGCTCGCCGTAGATCCGCGCGTCCTGCAGCTCCACGACGCCGGTCACGTGCTCGGCCGGCTCCCACGCCAGGTCCCACCGGAACCGGGACAGCACGAACTCCTCGTCGTTACCGGCGCGGGATTCGTCGAACTTGAAGTCGTTGCGCCCCTCCGCCCGCAGGCGGAGCTGCGAGCCCATGGTCAGGCCGGGGAGGATCTCCCGCCAGTCCGATTCGCCGTCGGCGGCGGGCCGGGTCGAGGCCGCCACCCCGCCGTCGGCGCGCGGCGCGGACTCTGGGGCCTGCGCGCGCGCGAACGGCGGCGAGCCGCTGCCGAAGCAGACCAGTATAACGAGCAGAGCGAACGCCTTGAGACCCCGGCAACAAAGATGCGGTCTGCGAAAGTACACCTCACGAGACATGACCATCCTCCCGGCGACTGAACAGCGTCGATGCGCGCTGCCGTCGACGCGAGAGCCGGCTGCAAATGTCGCGCCAATATCGCCGACATCCGCCGCGACGGGCCGGAAACAACGGGAGCTCATGGGAAAGGCTTCTCAAAAAGGGGCCAGCGGAAGGCGTGCTCCCTCACTCCGCGGAACGCCGCTCCGGAAACGCCGGCCCTGTCGAATCGCAGGATTCCGGCCTACGCGATTGTGGAACCGTCGAAGATCGCGCGCGCTGACGCGAAGCGGCGCGGAGGCCCGCCGGACGGGCGAATGGCGTCCTCGGCGATTCCCCGCGCGATGTGAGGGGGCCCCATCCCGCGGAGCCACGTCCCGGGGGCGGGCGCTGTCCGACACGCGACACCATAGGACACGAAATTGTCGATTCCTGGCGACGACGGGCTGCCGCAGCCCACCGATGCCGGCCCGACTGTCCAGCTCGCCCGCACAACTGTGTTGATCGCCGGAGATCGGCAACAGGGATGTGGGGAATCCTCGCCTCTCCGCCGCGCCCCCTGCGCCCCCGCCTCCCCGAAACCGCCTGGTTTTCGCGCGATTTGGGCGCCGCTCGCGCCCGCGACGCTTCTTGGCCCCGTTCTTGCTATAGGACTGCCCGGACAACGGCGCCGCGCCAGCGGCGCCGTTTGGGGGACGCGAGAGACGTCAGGCTCGCGGCCGCGGATTGGACGCTTCGGCGCAGGCGCAACCGGCCCGAGTCGAGACCCCGCTGGAAGCAGCGGGCGGACCGCCGGGAACGGCAGGAACGGAGGCGGTAGTGGAAGTCACCAGCAAGGCGACGCGCATTCGACTGTTCAGCGTGTCGACACCGCAGATGCGCGCGTTCCACATGACGTGGTTCGCGTTCTTCCTTTGCTTCTTCGCGTGGTTCGGCATCGCGCCGCTCATGAAGGTCGTGCGCGACGAGATGGCCCTGACGCAGTCGCAGATCGGCTGGCTGGTCATCGGGTCGGTGTCGATCACGGTGGTGGCGCGGCTGCTCATCGGGTGGCTGTGCGACCGCATCGGTCCGCGGCTCGCCTACACGTGGCTGCTCATCGTGGGATCGCTGCCGGTCATGGGCATCGGCTTCGCCCAGGACTTCGAGACGTTCCTCGTCTTCCGGCTGCTGATCGGGGTCATCGGCGCGTCGTTCGTCATCACGCAGTACCACACGTCGGTGATGTTCGCGCCCAACGTCGTGGGCACCGCGAACGCGACGACGGCTGGGTGGGGCAACCTCGGGGGCGGCGTCACCCAGCTCGTCATGCCCATCGTACTGGGCATCCTCACCGTCGGGGCCTACATCCCGTTCACGAACGTGCAGTTCCTGCCGGGCATGGGGCTGAGCGACGCGGTGGCGTGGCGCGCGGCCATGGTCATCGCGGGCGCGATGTGCGCGCTCGTGGGGGTGGCCTACTGGTTCCTGACCCAGGATGCGCCCGAGGGCAACTACAAGGCCCTGCGCGCGGCCGGCAAGCTGCCGCCGAAGCAGAGCGTCAAGGGGTCGTTCGCGGCGGCCACGCGCGACCCGCGGGTGTGGGCCCTCTTCCTCATCTACGGCGCGTGCTTCGGCATTGAGCTGACCGTGAACAACGTGCTGGCCCTGTACTTCATCGACTACTTCGACTTCTTCCAGTCGATGGGGGCGATACAGGCGGTGCAGTGGGCGGGGGCGGCGGCGATGCTCTTCGGGTTGATGAACGTCTTCGCGCGCACCCTCGGCGGCGCGTTCGGCGACGTGTTCGGGCGGCGCTGGGGCCTGACCGGCCGGGTGCGGTGGCTGTTCATGGTGCTGCTGGCGGAAGGGCTCGCGCTGATGTTCTTCTCGCAACTGACGGTGCTGGCGATGGCCCTGCCCGCCCTCATCGTGTTCAGCCTGTGCGTGCAGATGGCCGAGGGGGCGACGTACTCGGTCGTGCCGTTCATCAACAAGAAGGCGCTGGGCTCGGTCGCGGGCATCGTCGGCGCGGGGGGCAACGCGGGCGCGGTGGCGGCCGGGTTCCTGTTCCGGGGCGCGATTCCGTGGCCGACGGCGTTCTTCGTGCTCGGCGCGCTGGTCACCCTGGTTGCGTTCGCGACGTTCGCGGTGCGGTTCGACCCGGCGACGGAGACCGATGCGCGCGAGGCGCTCGACGCCGCGCTGGCGGAGCGCTACGGCGCGCTGCCGGGCGCGCGCGACGCGGTCGAGGCGGCAGGGTAGGCGGCGCCATGGCGAATGCAACTGTTCCCGCGACGTTGGTCGACCACTACCTGCGGCTGCAGCGGCGGCCGACGGTGGGAGTCGGCGGCGGCGCGCGCGCCGCATCGGCGGATACGGCGTCGGCGCGGATGGATGGCGGGCGGCTGGCCCGCACGTACGACGCGGGCGGCGGCGGGGCTGTACCGGCGGCGGCCGCCAGCGAGGGGGCGGCAAGCGGCGGCAGCGGGGCGACGGCGGTGGACCGTTTCGCGCGCGCGCACGACGATGCCTCGGCGGCGGGCAGGCGGGCGCTCACGGGGCGTTACTCGGCCCTCATGCCGGCGACGTCGCCGGGTGAAGGCCAGCAGTACGCCTTCGAGGTCGACCTCGACGCCTGCTCGGGCTGCAAGTCGTGCGTCGCGGCGTGTCACGCGATGAACGGGCTCGAGGACGAGGAGTCGTGGCGCGACGTCGGGTTGCTGCACGGGGGCGGGGACGCGGAGCCGGTGCTGCAGCACGTCACCACCGCCTGCCACCACTGCCTGGATCCCGCGTGCATGCACGCGTGCCCGGTGGACGCCTACGAGAAGGACCCGGCGACGGGCATCGTGAAGCACCTCGACGACCAGTGCTTCGGGTGCCAGTACTGCACGCTGGCCTGCCCCTACGACGCCCCGAAGTACAGCGCCGCGAAGGGCATCGTCCGGAAGTGCGACATGTGCAGCGACCGGCTCGCGGAGGGGGAGGCCCCCGCGTGCGTCCAGTCGTGCCCCGGCGAGGCCATCCGCATCCGGGTCGTCGACGCCGATCAGGTGGTGGAGGAGTCCGAGACGAACCTCTTCGTGCCGGGGGCTCCCGAGCCCGGGATCACGCTGCCCACGACGACCTACCGGACGGCGCGGGCGCTGCCCCGCAACATGATCCCGGCCGACTACTACTCGGTGAACCCGACGGCGCCGCACTGGCCCCTCATCGTGATGCTCGCGCTGACGCAACTGTCGGTCGGCGCCTTCCTCGTGGAGCAGGTGCTGGGGCTGGTGGCGCCGTCGGCGCTCATGGCCGCCATCCGGCCGCTGCACAGCGCCAGCGCCCTCGTGTTCGGCCTGCTCGCCCTCGCGGTGAGCGTCCTTCACCTGGGGCGCCCTCAGTACGCCTACCGGGCCGTCATCGGGCTGCGGCACTCGTGGCTGAGCCGGGAGATCGTCGCGTTCGGCCTCTTTGCGGGGCTGGCCGTGACCTACGCCGCGTGGCCGTGGGCCGGCGCGCACCTCCTGTCCGCGGGGGGCGCGGCGCCGCCGTGGCTCGGATGGACCGTGGCCGGCTTCGGGGTGGCCGGCATCGGCTGCTCGGTGATGGTCTACCAGTTCACGCAGAAGGACTTCTGGAACGGGTGGTCGACGGGGTGCAAGTTCCTGCTCACCGCCGCGGTGCTGGGGCTCGCCGCCGCGTGGCTCTCGCTGATGGTCACCGCGGCGTGGACCGAGAGCGCGGCGTCGGCGGCGGCGCTCGAGCGCTACGGGCCGGTGCTGTGCCGCTCCCTCATCGCCGCCGCGGCGTTCAAGCTGGTCTTCGAGGCGGCGCTCTTCCGCCACCTCGCGGCGAGGTCCACCACCTCGCTCAAGCGGACGGCGCTGCTGATGAGCGGGGCGCTGTCGCAGACGACGGTGGCCCGCTTCGCGGCGGGCGTCGTCGGCGGCATCGCCATGCCCGCCCTCGTGCTGCTGAGCGGGACCCCGGCCGGCCAGGACGTGATGCTCGCGCCGTTCGTGGCGATGCTCTTCGTCGCGTGCCTGGCCGGCGAGCTCCTCGAGCGCTACCTGTTCTTCGCGGCCGTCGCGTCGCCCAAGATGCCGGGAGGCGTCTGAAGTGCTGCACGGGTGCGACGACCGTCCTCGTGGCCGACACCGCTGTGAGCTGCCTGTTGAGGGAGGGGGGCGACATGTTGCGACAGCGTGACGGGTGCCTGGCCCCGAGAGCGTGGCCTACGGCTCCGCTCACCGCCCAACCGACCCCGCCGGGAGTCTGCATCGTTCCACGGCGCAGACTCCTGGTCCGCAACCTCGTTCGGACGCCGGGCGGATTCGGCCTCGGGCGGATGCCGGGAGGGGTCTGACATGCTGCGCCAGCGTGACGGGCACCTCTCCCGCGACCTCGTTCGGACGCCGGGCGGATTCGGGCTCGGGCAGGTGCCGGCCCGGCACAAGCCCGACGCCACCGCCGACCTGGTGTGCGGCTACTGCTCGACGGGGTGCCGCCTGACCGTGCACCTGAAGGACGGCGCCCCGGTCAACCTCACGCCGACGCCCGGGTACCCGGTGAACCGCGGCACCGCCTGTCCGAAGGGCTGGGAAGCGCTGACGGTGCTCGACGCGCCCGACCGCGCGACCACCCCGCTCCTGCGTGACGGCGCCGGCAACCAACGGCCGGTGAGCTGGGACGCCGCCCTCGGCACGATGGTCGAGCGGTTCAAGGCCATCCAGGCCCGGCACGGGGCCGGGTCGCTGGCGTTCCTCAGCACCGGGCAGATGCCCACCGAGGAGATGGCCCTGCTCGGCGCCCTCGCCAAGTTCGGCATGGGCATGCTGCACGGCGACGGGAACACCCGGCAGTGCATGGCGACGTCGGTCGTCGCCTACAAGCAGGCGTTCGGGTTCGACGCGCCGCCCTACACCTACCGCGACTTCGAGGAGTCGGACGTCGTGGTGTTCGTGGGCGCGAACCCGTGCATCGCCCACCCCATCCTGTGGGAGCGGGTGCTGCGCAATCCCCACGATCCCGCCGTCGTCGTCGTCGACCCGCGCTTCACCGAGACCGCCATGCAGGCCGCGCAGCACCTGCCGCTGCGGCCCAAGTCGGACCAGTCGCTGCTCTACGGCGTCGCGCGCATCCTGATCGAGCGCGGCTGGGTCGACGCCGCGTACGTCGAGGCGCACACCCGCGGCTACGAGGCGTACGCCGCGTTCGTGCAGCAGTTCACCCTCGACCGCGTCGCCGCCGACACCGGGCTCGAGCCGGGCGAGATCGAGCGGCTCGCCGCGACCATCCACGCGGGAGAGCGCGTGTCGTTCTGGTGGACGATGGGGGTCAACCAGAGCTACCAGGGGGTGCGCACGGCGCAGGCCGTCATCGACCTCGCCCTGCTGACCGGCAACATGGGCCGCCCCGGCACCGGCGCCAACTCCATCACCGGGCAGTGCAACGCGATGGGGTCGCGCCTGTTCAGCAACACCACGAACCTGCTGGGCGGCCACGACTTCGGCGACGCCGGCGACCGCTCGAAGGTCGCCGGGGTGCTCGGCATCGACCCCGAGGTCATACCGCACGAGCCGAGCTGGGCCTACCACGAGATCGTCAAGGGCATCCTCGAGGAACGTATCAAGGGGCTCTGGGTCATCGCCACGAACACCGCGCACTCGTGGATCAACCAGTCGCAGGTGCGCGACGTCCTCGGCCGCCTCGACTTCCTCGTCGTCCAGGACATGTACGCGTCGACGGAGACCGCGCGCATGGCCGACCTCGTGCTCCCGGCGGCGGCGTGGGGCGAGAAGGACGGCACCTTCATCAACTCGGAACGGCGCATCGGCACCATCAGGAAGGTGGCGGCGGCCCCCGGCGAGGCCCTCGCCGACTTCGCCATCTTCAAGCTGGTGGCCGAGTACTGGGGCTGCGGCGAGCAGTTCCGTGCGTGGGAGTCTCCCGAGGCGACGTTCCAGATCATCAAGCGGCTGTCGGCGGGCCAGCCCTGCGACATCACCGGCATCGCCGACTACGCGATGCTCGACGAGCGGGGCGGCATCCAGTGGCCCTGCCCGGCCGGCGGGCCGCCGCCCGCGCCCGGGTCCGAGCGGCGCCTGTTCGAGGACGGGCACTTCCACCACCCGGACGGCCGCGCGCGCTTCCTCTTCGAAGACCCGCGCGCGCTGCCCGAGGCGCCGGGCGAGCGCTACCCGTTCCTGCTCCTCACCGGCCGGGGCACCGCCGCGCAGTGGCATACGCAGACGCGCACCGCGAAGTCCGCGGTCCTGCGCAAGCTCTACCCCGACAGGGTCTACGTCGAGATCAACCCCTCAGACGCGCGCGCGCTCGGCATCCGGCCGCACGCGCGCGTCGAGGTCCGGTCGCGCCGCGGCCGCATCAGGGCGACCGCGTTCGTCACCCGGTCCGTCCAGCCCGGGCACCTGTTCGTGCCCATGCACTACGCGGTGACCAACCGGTTGACGGACGCCGTCTTCGACCCCTACTCCAAGCAGCCGTCCTACAAGGCGTGCGCCGTCGACGTGGGGCCCGTGTAGGCGAGCGACAGCCGTGATGAACCTGCTTGCCGCTGCCGTCTTCGATTCCCTGCGGGCCGCCGCGCTGCAAGGCGTGCGCCGTCGACGTGGGGCCCTCGCAGGCAAGGACAGTGAGAGCAGCCCCTTGCCATGGGTCGGGCGCGCAGAGCCGCAAACGCGGGGTGCGCGCGCGCGCAGTCGACAGGCTCGTGTCGAGTACTGTCCCTGAAGGAACAGCGCATGGCAGACGCGGCGCGCACGCCGTCGCCTCGCCCTTCCGGCGCGAGGGCGCCGTCGCCGTCGAACAGGAACAACGGCATGACAGATACAGCACGCGCATCGTCCCGGAGCCGTCGCGAGACCATCGTCGTCATCGGCAACGGCATGGTCGGCCACCGCTTCTGCGAGAAGCTGGTCGAGCTCGACCCCGGGCGTCGTCACCGCATCGTGACGTTCTGCGAGGAGCCGCGCCCTGCCTATGACCGCGTCGGCCTGACCCGGTTCTTCGACGAGCGCGACCCCGCCCACCTCATGCTGGCGAACCCCGAGTGGTACGCGGAGAAGGGGATCGAGCTCCACGTCGGCGACCGGGCGACGGCCATCGACCGCGAGGCCGGGGTCGTGCGGTC
Organism: Vicinamibacteria bacterium; assembly: GCA_022821235.1. Lineage (GTDB taxonomy): Bacteria > Acidobacteriota > Vicinamibacteria > Vicinamibacterales > UBA8438 > JAJEEA01. The sequence goes on along the minus strand of JAJEEA010000352.1, from coordinate 16,841 downwards.
TGCGCGGGGGAGGGAGATTCCCTACGACCGGGTGGTGCTGGCCACCGGCTCGGCCCCTTTCGTGCCCCCCATTCCCGGCGTCGACAAGCAGGGGGCCTTCGTCTACCGCACCATCGAGGACCTGGAGGCGATCATCGCCTACGCGGAGGGGGTCCGGAGCGCCGCCGTCATCGGCGGGGGGCTCCTCGGGCTCGAGGCGGCCAAGGCCGCCCACGACCTCGGCCTCGAGACCCACGTCGTCGAGTTCATGCCCCGCCTGATGCCGAGGCAGGTGGACGACGCGGGGTCGCGGCTGCTCATCGAGGAGATAGAGAAGCTCGGCGTCCGCGTGCGGGTCGGCGCCGCGACGAAGGCGATCCTCGGCAACGGGCGGGTCGAGGGGATGGCCTTCGACGGCGGCGGCGACCTCGAGGTCGGGATGGTCATCGTCTCCGCCGGCATCCGCCCCCGCGACGAGCTGGCCCGCGGGTGCGGGCTCGCGGTGGGCGCGCGCGGCGGCGTCGTCGTGGACGACTACCTCGAGACCAGCGACCCCGACATCCACGCCATCGGCGAGGTCGCGCAGCACCGGGGCATGGTCTATGGCCTCGTCGCCCCCGGCTACGAGATGGCCGAGGTGCTGGCCGCCCGGCTCGCCGGCGACGAGTCGCGCGTCTTCGCCGGCGCCGACCTGTCGACCAAGCTCAAGCTGATGGGCGTCGACGTGGCGAGCTTCGGCGACTACGAGGCCGGCGCCGACGCCGCGAAGCCGCTCACCTACGAGGACCCGTTCGGCGGCGTCTACAAGAAGCTGCTGTTCAGCCCCGACGGCAAGCGGTTGCTCGGCGGCATCCTCGTCGGCGACGCGTCCGACTACGGCAGCCTCATGATGCTCGCGAAGAACGGGACCCCGCTGCCGGCCGAGCCCGGCGCCCTCGTGCTCGGCTCGGGGGGAGGCGGGGTCGCGGTGTCGGCGACGGAGATGCCGGCCGAGACCCAGGTGTGCCAGTGCAACGGGGTGAGCAAGGGCGACATCTGCTCGGCCGTCCGCGACGGCGGCTGCGGGACGGTGGGCGACGTCAAGGCGCGAACGCGCGCCGGCACCGGCTGCGGCGGCTGCCTCCCGCTGGTGACCGACCTCCTCAAGCAGGAGCTCGAGGCGACCGGAAAGAAGGTCGGCAACGACCTCTGCGAGCACTTCCCGTACACGCGCCAGGAGCTCCTCGACATCGTCAAGGTGAAGGAGATCAGGACCTTCGCCGACCTCATCGCCGGGCACGGCCGCGGCCACGGCTGCGAGATCTGCAAGCCCGCGGTCAGCTCCATGCTCGCGAGCCTGTGGAACGAGAACATCCTCGACGACGCCCACCAGACCCTGCAGGACACGAACGACCGCTTCCTCGCCAACATGCAGCGCGGCGGCGTCTACTCGGTCATCCCCCGGGTGCCGGGGGGTGAGATCACCCCCGACAAGCTGATCGCGCTCGGGTCCATCGCGAAGAAGTACGGCCTCTTCACCAAGATCACCGGCGGGCAGCGCGTCGACATGTTCGGGGCCCAGCTCCACCAGTTGCCCGACATCTGGGAGGAGCTGATCGGGGCCGGGTTCGAGAGCGGCCACGCCTACGGCAAGGCCCTGCGCACCGTGAAGAGCTGCGTCGGCACCACCTGGTGCCGCTTCGGGGTGCAGGACTCGGTGAAGTTCGCGATCCGGGTCGAGGAGCGGTACCGGGGCATCCGCGCGCCCCACAAGATCAAGTCGGCGGTGTCGGGCTGCGTGCGCGAGTGCGCCGAGGCGCAGGGCAAGGACTTCGGCCTCATCGCCACCGAGAACGGCTACAACCTGTATGTCTGCGGCAACGGCGGCATGCACCCCCGCCACGCCGACCTCCTCGCGAGCGACATCGACGAGGACACCGCCATCCGCACCATCGACCGGTTCCTCATGTTCTACATCCTGACCGCCGACCGCCTGACCCGGACGTCGGTGTGGCTGCAGCAACTGGAGGGGGGCATCGACTACCTGCGCGAGGTGGTGGTGGACAACAAGCTCGGCATCTGCGACGAGCTCGAGCGCCGCATGGCCCACCTCGTCGACACCTACCGCTGCGAGTGGAAGGAGGTGGTCGACAACCCCGAGCTGCGCCGCAGGTTCCGGCAGTTCGTGAACACCGACGAGACCGAGGTCGGCATCGAGTTCGTCGACGAGCGCGGGCAGCAGCGGCCCGAGTACTGGGACAAGGCGGTCATCCCCGTCGAGGACGTCACGCGGCCGGCCGACATCCCCGTCGAGGACGTCACGCGGTCGGCCGAGGATCGCCTGCGCGCCCTGCGCGACTCGTCCGGCAAGCGCTGGGTCAACGTGGGGCAGGTCGCCGACTTCCCCGCCGACGGCGGCGCCGCCGTCAAGTACGGGCGGAGCCAGATCGCGGTGTTCAACTTCTCGTCGCGCGGCGAGTGGTACGCGACCCAGAACATGTGCCCCCACAAGCAGGCGTTCGTCCTCTCGCGCGGCATCGTCGGCGACGCGCAGGGGACCCCCAAGGTCGCCTGCCCCCTCCACAAGAAGGTCTTCGGCCTCGAGACCGGCGCCTGCCTGAGCGGGGAGAGCTACGAGCTGATGACGTTCCCGGTGAGGGTCGACGACGATCGGGTGTACCTGGAGCTGCCGCCCGAGGAGCAGCTCGACGCCTTCCTCGGCACCGACACCGTCTGCAGCGCCGCCGCCCGCGAGCGGGGACCCGCGCGGGGCGCGTCGAAGGAGCCGGCCGCACCCTACCTGCGCAGCGAGCGCGCCGACGGCCAAGTGGACTACTTCGCCGAGCGCCAGGCGGCCGGCTAGCGCCGGCCTTGCCCAACTCTGTGGGCTGACCTTGTAGCGGGCGTGAGGTCCGCTCGTAACCCAAGGCTTGCTTCCGCCGCCCGGTGAGGTAACGGCAGCACCGGGCCGGCCTTGCGGACTGTGGTCCACGCTCCGGTGCGGTAGACGTAGACTTCCTCGGGGTTGACACGCGGCCGCGTGGAACTTCCCGGGGCTCGAACTCAACTCGACGACATCTTCTCGATCTGAGGAGGCCGGGTCCCCGCCGGAAGTGCCTTCACGCGCGGGAGTTCAGAGGCGGTCGCGGCTCGATCACCAACTTCAGGTCCGAGTCCAGCACCTCCGCGACCCGCACCATCGTCTTCAGCTCGATATTCTGGACGCGACCGGAGAACAGCCGGGAAATCGTCGGTTGAGTCACGCCCAACTGCCGCGCGATGGCTGACCTGGAGAGGCCGAGCTCGGCCCGCCTCGTCTCGAGCATCTGGACGAACTCGAGAAGATGACGTTTCGTCGCGATGCGTGCAGCGTGCTCGGGGCTGCGCCGGCTCTGCAGGTCTGGCAGGACGGGTCGGCTGATGGTCGTTGGCCGGGTGGCCGGCTCCTGCGGGCTGACCGAGTCGGTGGGGGTGCGTCGCATGGTCCTGCTCGCTGGTTCAGTTCTTTCGGTTCTTGCCGCCCTCGTTGCGCAGCGCCGTTTCGGTGTCTTCCTGGAGCCTTCGGATTCGGGCCATGATTCTGGCAGGAATGCTCGTGCGCTTCTTGACGTATCCGTCGAGCACGACGATCCGTTGCCCTGGTGCGAACACGAAGAACAGCCGGACTCCGGTCGTCAGCCCTCGCGCCTCGAAAGAGTCCGTTGCCGAGCGGCTTGGTGATCGGCGGCCGAAGCGTGTTGCCGTGCTGCTCCAGCATCTCCAGCAAGGCTTCGGCTTCCGCTGCGATGTCGTCGGACTGTCCGTCGAGAAACTCCTCGAGCGTCGTCGTCCCCCTCGGGGTGTCGAGCGAGTGAACGGCCCACTGCACTCTCGAAATATACCTTCTGAGGTATATCTGTCAAGGTCTGTGCTTCGTGGAGCGGGCTCGCTCCCGGGAGGCCCTGCACGGGCATCACGGCGGCCGCAACTGTCGGAAGCCGCGGCGTCGAGCGGACCATTCACCGTCGAGCACTCGACTTCGCCGACCTGGTCATCCAGGCGGCTGGGGCGCGCCGCGCGGCGACCGCGCCGTGCAGCCGCCCCAGCGCGTGCGCGGACAGGGAGTGGACGACCGGCGAGCCGGAGGCCATCTTCGCCATTCCGCCGTTCGAGGTGCCGCCGGAGGGGACCGTCGACTACAGTCTGCATGCGTGCTCAATCGTTTGCGAATATAGTCATGCCGGCGCGGGAGTGACGGCGAGGTGCTCGCAAGGAGCAGGGAGCGACGACCATGGATGACATCACGCGACGGACGTTCTTCGGTCGAGCGGCGGCGGGCGCCCTCGGGGCGGCGGCGGCAACGGCCGGTCTGCCCGGCCCGATGCGCGCTCGCGCCCAGACCCGGCGCACGGCGGCGCCTAGCGGTCCTCGCGCCGACTGGCTGGCGTTGACCGACGAGGCGGTGCTCGAGCCGGAGTTGCCCATCATCGACCCGCACCACCACCTGTGGGATCGCCCCGGCAACCGCTACCTGCTGGACGAGCTGCTCGAGGACACGAACACGCACAACGTCCGTCAGACCGTCTTCGTCGAATGCAGCTCGATGTATCGGGCGGACGGTCCGGAGGAGCTCCGCGTCGTGGGCGAGACGGAGTTCGTGGAGGGCGTCGCCGCCATGAGCGCGAGCGGCCAGTACGGCGAGACCCGGGTGGCGACGGGAATCGTGGGGTCGGCGAACCTGCGCCTCGGCGACCGCGTGGCGCCGGTGCTCGAGGCGCAGCTCGCGGCCAGCCCGCAGCGCTTCCGGGGGGTCCGCCATCGGGCCGCCTGGGCGGAGCCGCCCGTCGTGGCGCGGCGTTCGTCCGGGCCCGAGCATCTGCTCCTCGATCCCGAGTTCCGTCGCGGCTACGCGCACCTGCGCCCCTACGGGCTCACGTTCGAAGGCTGGATCTATCACACCCACATCGCCGACCTGGCCGACCTCGCGGACGCGTTCCCCGACACGACCATCATCTTCAACCACCTCGGCGGGCCCATCGGGATCGGGCCCTACGCCGGACGCCGCGACGAGGTCTTCGAGGTCTGGAGGCCGGCCGTGACCGAGCTGGCCGACGGCCGAACGTGGTGGCGAAGGTGGGCGGAATCCAGATGGTCGTGAACGGCTACGGCTGGCACGAGCGCGACCGGCCGCCGACCTCGGACGAGTTGCTCGAGGCCAACGGCGACTGGTACCGCCACATCATCGAGGCGTTCGGGCCGCGGCGCTGCATGTTCGAGAGCAACTTCCCGGTCGACAAGCTGTCGTGCTCGTACACCGTGCTCTGGAACCAGTTCAAGAAGCTGACGCGGGGTTTCTCGGCCGACGAGCGGGCGGCGATGTTCCACGACACCGCGTTGCGGGTCTACCGGCTCCCGCGGGTCTGACAGGGCAGGAGACACCGATCGGGGCCTTCGCGGTGGGTGACGACGGCGGCTTGGCCGACGAACGCCGGACTGGCGCGTGTTCGGTGTGTGGGTTCCGCGCCGGCGGGCTTCACGTCTCCCGCGCACCGGGAAGCGAAGACGCGGGGCCGCAGCGCGCACCGACACCGGCGGCACCTCCACCCTGTCGCCGCGCGGGCCGCATCTCGCGCCTAGTGCTGCGTCATGACTGAATGTTCGGGTTCGTGGGCGGTGATTCGTCAACGATTGCGGGCCCCAAACCCATATCCGTATCCGAAGATTGGGACGTGACGCACCACTAGCCGCGGGAGCCGGCCCCGGGCACGTCGCGCGGTGATGGGACGCGGGCGGCGCCTCCCCGCGGGAGTCGGCCGCTCGTGCCGAAGCGACGCGGGGGACGGCTCGGGGCCGTTGACAACGGCTGGCGGATCGGCATAGGGTGTGCCATCGACTAGAAAAGGCGGCGTGTGTCGTTCGGCGCGCTTCTTCCGCTACCACTGGTAGCGTGCTCTTGCGGATGGGAGGGTCGTGACCATGTCGAGGCTGTTCAAGGCGACGGGGGGCGCGGGGCTCGCCGTGGTGCTGCTGGGCCTTTCGCCGGCGGCGGGCCATGCCCAGGCGGTGACCGACGGGGCGTCGGCGCGTGAGTTCGTGGACCGCTACTGCATGGCGTGCCACAGCGACCGCGGGTTCGAGCGCGGGACGGTTCCGGTGTCGCTGCAGGGCGTCGACATGACCGACGTCGGCGCCCACGCGGACGTCCTGGAGCGGGTGGTGCGCAAGGTGCGGGGCGGGCTGATGCCGCCGCCGCAGGTGCGGCGGCCCGACGACGCCGTCCGCGTGTCGCTGGTCTCGTGGCTCGAGACCGAGCTCGACCGCGCCGCCGCCGACCGGCCGCCCGTCGGGCGGCCGATGACCGCGCACCGGCTGAACCGCGACGAGTACCGCAACGCTGTGCGCGACCTGCTCGGCATCGATATCGACATCGCGGAGCTGCTGCCGCCCGACGACGCCGACGCCGAGGGCTTCGACAACAACGCCGAGGTGCTGTCGGTCTCGACGACGCTGATGGAGCGCTACCTGACGGCGGCGCGGCGCATCAGCCAGCTCGCCGTCGGCGACCCCGCCCTGACGTCGCGGTCCGCCAACTACCAGGTGCCCAACCTCGAGGACCAGGACGGGCGCACGAGCGAGGACCTGCCCTTCGGCTCGCGGGGCGGCCTCGCCGTCCGGCACTACTTCCCCCTCGACGGGGAGTACCTCTTCAAGTTCGACCTGCGCCGCAACTTCTACAACTACATCGTCGGGCTCGGCAACGTGCCCCACCAGCTCGACCTGCGGATCGACAAGGCCCACGTCGAGACGTTCATGGTCGGCGGCGCGTTCGAGGGCACGCGGTGCGCCACCAGCTACTGCGGCTCGGGCAGCGGCGGGTTCCCCGAGTGGGGGGCGTACTCGGTCGACGCCGACAACGAGCTGCAGGTCCGCGTGCCGGTGAAGGCGGGGATGCGGCTCGTGGGGGCGGCGTTCCTGCGGCGGCCGGCCGTCGACGAAGGGGTCCTGCAGCCGCGGCCGAGCCCCGCGACCTTCGGCTACAGCACCGACGACCGGCAGGACGGGAACCCCGCCCTGTCGAGCCTCACCATCACCGGGCCGTTCGACGGCACCCGGCCCGAGTCGACGCCGAGCCGGGAGCGCATCTTCGTCTGCCGGCCGGCCGGCCCGGGCGACGAGGCGTCGTGCGCCGAGGAGATCCTCACCAACCTGGCCCGGCGCGCGTACCGGCGCCCGGTGACGGACCGCGACGTGAGCCTGCTGACGAGCTTCTACGAGGCGGGACGGAGCGAGGGCGGGTTCGAGTCGGGCATCCAGGCCGCGCTCGAGTTCCTGCTCACCGATCCCGAGTTCGTGTTCCGCGTCGAGAACGCGCCGGACGGGGTGGAGCCGGGCATCGCCTACCCGGTGAGCGACCTCGAGCTCGCGTCGCGGCTGTCGTTCTTCCTGTGGGGGAGCATCCCGGACGACGAGCTGCTCGACGCGGCGATCGCCGGAACGCTGAAGGAGCCGGCGGTGCTCGAAGCGCAGGTGCGCCGCATGCTGGCCGAGCCCCGCGCCCGGCGCACGCTGGCCGACAGCTTCGCGGCCCAGTGGCTGGGGCTGAGCCGGCTCGGCAACGCGCGGCCCGACCCGACGGTGTTCCCCATGTTCGACGAGAACCTGCGCACGTCGATGCAGCGCGAGACCGAGCTGTTCCTCGAGGCGCAGGTGCGCGACGACCGGCCCCTGGCCGAGCTGGTCACGGCCGACTACACCTTCGTGAACGAGCGCCTCGCCGAGCACTACGGGATTCCCGACGTCCACGGGAACCACTTCCGGCGGGTGACGTGGCCCGACGACCGGCGGGCGGGCATCCTGGGCCAGGCGAGCATCCTCACCCTGACGTCCTATGCGAACCGGACGTCGCCGGTGACTCGCGGCAAGTGGGTGCTCGAAAACCTGCTCGGGGCCCCGCCCCCGCCCCCGCCGGCCGACGTGCCCGACCTGGAGGCGCGCGGCGAGGGCGAGCCGCCGACGTCGTTGCGCGAGCTCATGGAGGTCCACCGCGCGAACCCGGCCTGCGCCGCGTGCCATCGGACGATGGACCCGCTGGGCTTCTCGTTCGAGAACTTCGACGGCATCGGCCGCTGGCGCACCACCGAGGACACCGGGGTGCCGGGCGAGCTCGGGCCCGCCATCGACCCGTCGGGGGTGGCGCCGGACGGCACCCCGTTCGCGGGGGCGAGCGGCTTCCGGCGCATCCTGGCGAGCCAGGGCGAGTTCATCCACACGTTGACCGAGCGGTTGCTGACGTATGCGGTCGGGCGCCGGCTGGAAGCGGCCGACATGCCCGAGGTGAGGCGCATCCTGCGGGAGGCCGAGGAGGAGGACTCCCGCTGGTCGGCGGTGATTCTGGCGATCGTGAAGAGCGCGCCATTTCAGACGAGGAGGATAGGCTGATGATCGTGACCAAGACGGTAATCCCGCGTCGTACCATGCTGCGCGGCGTCGGAACGGCGTTGGCGCTGCCGCTCCTCGACGGGATGGTGCCGGCGCTGACGGCGCTGACGAGGACCGCGGCCGCGCCCACCAAGCGCCTCGGCGTCGTCGTCGTGCCGAACGGCGCGCCGGTCGAGTACTGGCAACCGAAGACGGCGGGCGCCGGCTTCGAGTGGACGCCGAGCCTGAAGGCGCTCGCCCCGGTCCGCGAGCACGTGCTCGTGATGACCAACCTCGACAGCGTCGGGGCCGAGCCGGGCCGCGGCACCACCCACTCCCAGGCGGCGTCGGCGTTCCTGACCGGCGCGCGCCCGCGGCGCACGGCGGGGGCGGCCCTCGAGCTGGGCATCTCGATGGACCAGGTGGCGGCCAACGCCGAGGGCATCGGCCGCGAGACCCAGTTGCCGTCGCTCGAGCTCTCGCTCGAGGGCGGCGACACCGTGTACGGCGTGTCCACGTGCGACGGCGGCTTCAGTTGCGCGTACCTCAACAACTCGTGGGCCAACCGCACGACGCCGATGCCGCGCGAGACGAACCCGCGCATCGTCTTCGAGCGGCTGTTCGGCGACGTGGGCAGCACCAGCGCCGAGGCGCGCCGCCGCCGCATCGAGCAGCAGCGCAGCATCCTCGACGCGGTGAAGGGGAAGGTCGGCCACCTCGAGGCGGGTCTCGCCCCCTACGATCGCCGGAAGCTCGACGAGTACCTCGAGGCCGTGCGCGGCATCGAGCGGCGCATCCAGCTCGCCGAGCAGCAGGCGGACCGCGAGCTGCCGGACGTCTCGTCGCCGGCGGGGATTCCCCTGTCCTACGAGGAGCACGCGCGGCTCATGTTCGACCTGATGATCCTCGCCTATCAGACGGACATGACGCGGGTCATCTCGTTCATGGTCGGCCGCGAGGAGAGCGGCGTGACCTACCCGCAGATCGGCGTCACCGAGCCCCACCACCCGCTCAGCCATCACCGGGACAACCCGGAGAAGATCGAGAAGCTGGCGCGCATCAACGCCTATCACATGCAGTTCTTCAGCGACTTCCTGGTGAAGATGCAGTCGACGCCGGACGGCGACGGCACGCTGCTGGACAACGTCATGGTGATGTACGGCTCGGCCCTGCGGAACTCGAACCGCCACACGACCCAGAACCTGCCGATCCTGGTCGCGGGCGGCGGCGGCGGGGAGATCAAGGGCGGCCGCCACGTGGTCTGCCCCGAGGGCACCCCGCTCACCGATCTCCAGTACACGATGCTGGCGAAGCTGGGCGTCCCGGTGGACGGCTTCAGCGGGACCAGGGGCCTGATCCACGAGCTCTCGGAGCTCTCGTAGGCGCTTCGGCCGGGCGGCAATCGGGCCCGCGGGCAACGATTGCCGCCCGGCGTCGTTCTCGTCTGTCGCTTTGCGGCCGGGGGCGGCATCCGGAAGGCGACCCCGACCGTTGCACCTCGGTGAGCCGGGCGACGCCACGGATAGCCGCGGCGGATCCGCGTCGCGCTCGAAGGCGGCGGCGCGCGCTCCCGCGGCCGGTGTCACGCCTGACGATTGGGTTCATCCAACATGGTGCCCGTCTCAAGAGCCCCTCGGATTCTTGTTCCGATTGGCAGGAATGGGCCGAGAATCGCTTTGGCTACCCAGCTCCGCCGGCGAGACGGACGGCCAATCGCATGGCATTTGTCAGGCTGGAGTCTGCGTCGCGGAACGGCAGACGCTTGGCAGGGTTGGTTGGGCGGAGCCGCAGGCGACGCTCTCCCGGCTGGGTGTCGGGAATGAGACCATGGGCGGAGGGAGGATCGGCATGCGGCTGAACGGCAAGTGGGTGGCTGCGGCGGCGGTTGCGTGGCTCGGGATGGCCGGCGTCTCGGCGCAGGACGCCGACCTCCGGCTGATCGAGGCGGCGCGGGCCCAGGACCACGAGGCGGTGCGCGCGCTGCTCGATCAGAAGGTCGACGTCGACGCCCGCGAGGGCGACGGGGCGACGGCGCTGCACTGGGCGGTCGTGCGCGACGACGTCGAGGTCGTCGATGCCTTGCTGGGCGCCGGGGCCGACGCGGACGCCGCCAACGACTACGGGGTGACGGCCCTGAACCTCGCCTGCACCAACCGGAACGCCGAGGTGGTCGGCCGGCTCCTCGACGCGGGCGCCGACCCGAACCTGGCGACCGCGATGGGCGAGACGCCGCTGATGACGTGCGCGGGGACCGGCAGCGCCGCGGCGCTGGCCGCCCTCCTCGACCACGGCGCCGACGTGGACGCGCGCGAGAAATCGCACGGGCAGACGGCGCTGATGTGGGCGGCGGCCCAGGACGACCCCGCGGCGGTGCGGGTGCTGCTGGCCGGCGGCGCCGACGTCGGCGCGCGTTCCGACAGCCATCTCCTGCCCGTGAACCGCGGCGTGGGCAACGCCTTCGAGCAGTCCGTGCTCGAGCCCCAGCGGGGGTCGACGCCGCTGCTCCTCGCGGCTCGGAACGGCCACGTCGAGAACGCGCGGCTCCTGCTCGACGCCGGCGCCGACGTCAACGAGCGGGCGCCGAACGGCCAGTCCGCGTTGGTGCTCGCCAGCTTCAGCGACCAGGGCGAGGTCGCCGAGCTCCTCCTCGAGCGCGGCGCCGACGCCCGCGACGCCACCACCGGCTACACGCCCCTGCACACCGCGGTGCTGCGCGGCGATCCGGAGCTGGTCAGGGCCCTGTGCGCGCACGGCGCCGACCCGAACGCCCGCCTCACCGGCGGGAGCCGGCTGCAGCGCAACCTCAACTACTACTCCCTGTCCGCGACCCTGGCGGGGGCGACGCCGTTCTGGCTCGCCGCCAAGTACGCCGAGGTCGATATCATGCGGCTGCTCGCCGAGTGCGGCGCCGATCCCCTGATGTCGCCCGACAACGGCGTCACGCCGCTGATGGCCGTCGCGGGCGCGGGGTGGACGACCCGGTCGAGCAACCGCCGCGGCATGGGCATCGGGGTCGACGCGGCCCGGCTGCTGGTCTCGGCCGGCGAGCCCCGGACGCGGGAGGGCGTCCGGCTCGCCCTCGAGCTCGGCAACGACGTGCACGCGACCGATCCCGACGGCAACACCGCGCTGCACCACGCGACGAGGCTGGGCTACCCGGCGGTCGCCGAGCTCCTGGTCGAATACGGTGGGGAGCTGTACTGGAGGAACAACAACGGGGCGTCGCCCTCCGACCTGGTATGCCGCAATGCCGACGGCCGGCTGGTGCGCCGTTCCGACGGCGGCTGCGTGGACTGATCCTCGATCCGGCGGCGGGAGCCGGCGAGTCGCCCGCCGCCCCGGCTCCTTCCTGCCCCGGCCCGGCAGCCCTCTGCGCCCGTCGGCCGAGGGTGCCCCGGCAGACATCCGCCCGGACCTCGATCCGCGTCGAAGACTCCTCGATCGGGGCGAGCCGCCTCACCGTTTTCTCTATACTAGGAGTCTGCGCCGCGGGACGGCGCGGACTCGTGGAGGGTCGGTCGGGCGCCCCGCGGAGCCGAACGCGACCACGGGCGGGCCAGGAGTCGGCGCCCCGTCGCGGCGCCGACTCCCGCGCCAGCGGGCGGAGCACGAGCCGGCGCTACGGGCGGCGATCCTCGCGGCTGGCCGCGAAGCGGGACGCCGGCCCGGTCATGCGTCGGCCGTCGCCGGGACGGAACACGGGCCGGGCCCGGACGGACCCCAGCCCCGAGGAGAGGACGAGGACATGGGGTCGAGCATGCGCAGACGGACGGGGACCGCGGGGGCGCTGGCGCTGGCGCTGGCCGGGCTGGCCGGGTGCGAGGCCACGCTGTCGCCGTCCGAACGGGTGTTCTTCACCATCGACGACGTCGTCATCGGCACCGGCGAGCTGGCCGTCCCCGGCGACTGGGTGACCATCCGCTACGTGGCATGGCTGTGGGACGAGGACGGCACCGACCGCAAGGGCCAGCAGGTCGATTCCGGGGAGCGCGAGTTCGTGCTGGGCGTCGACCCGGTCCTGTCCGCCTTCGAGGAGGGCCTCGCCAGCATGCGCGTCGGCGGCCTGCGGCGCATGCAGGTGCCGCCCGAGTACGCCCTCGGCGGCGAGGGGCAGGGCAACATCCCCCCGAACTCGACGCTGGTCATCGAGATGGAGCTGCTCGCGGTGCGGCTGTACGTCACCGACAGCGCGCCGTTCCAGGTCATCGATCTCCGGGAGGGCGACGGCGAGACGGCCCTCAACGGCTACGTGCTGACCGTCGTCTACGCGGGCTGGCTCTATGACGCGAGCCGCCCGGACGGCAAGGGCCGGCAGTTCGAGGTGAACAACGACGGGTTCAGCTTCAGCCTCGGCCTCGGGCAGGTGCTCGAGGGTTGGGAGCAGGGGCTGGCGGGCATGCGCGAGAACGGCGAGCGGAGGCTGATCATCCCGCCGGAGATGGCCTACAGGGAGACGGGGGCGAGGCCCCGGATTCCTCCCAACGCCACCCTGGTGTTCGACGTCACCTTGCACGGCGTGCGGGTCCCCTGATTTCGGATGGCGGCGCGGCCGGGGAGCGCATGCCCAGAGTCCGCCTCATCGCGCTGGTCGTCTGGGCGGCGAGCGCGGTCGCGCTGTCGGTGCTGTACGTCCTGCGGCCCGAGCTGCTCGAGCCCGAGCGGGTCGCGGCCGCCCTGCGCGGCTCGGGCCAGCCGGTCCTGCTCGGCTACGTCGTCGTCAACGTCGTGCGGGCGTTCACCCTCGTGCCCGCGACCGTGCTCGTCATCGCCGGCACGCTGCTCTTTCCCGACCGCCCGTGGTTCGTGACGGGCAGCGCGCTCGGCGGCGCCGTCGCCTCGGCCCTCCTCATCTATCACTTCTTCGACTTCCTCGGCCTCGGCGACCTCTTCGAGCGGCGCCACGCCGCGCGGGTGCGCCGGCTCGAGGCGCAGATGGCCCGCCGGGGCGGGTTCTGGCTGGTGGCGGGCTGGTCGGCGTTCCCGTTCACGCCGACCGACGTCATCTGCTACGTGGCCGGCACCCTGCGCATGCCCGTCGCGCGGTTCGCCGCCGCCGTCGCCCTCGGCAAGCTGCCCATCGTCGCCTTCTACGTCTGGGCGACCGGCACGGTCGTCGAGCAGTGGTACGGCCCATAGGGCCCGTCAGCGGCATTGTGTAGAATCCGCAATAGTGGAACACACGATTCGCGCACGGATCTCGACCAGGACCCGAGCGACGTCCGGGCGAGGGTCCGGCATGGGAACGACTCCTTCGTCGTAGAGCGGAACGGCGTCCGGGTGGCGCGTTCGACGCCGCTCTCCTCGACGGCGTCCGCCGCCAGCGTGGGCGAGGCGCTCGACGTCCGGCTGAGCGGGGCGGCCGCCGATCCCGGGTTCGCGGACGACCTCGCCGCGATCCGTGCGTCGGACCGGATGGGATGGATTGACGGGATCCAAGGAGGAACCATGCGCCATCGCCGTACCCTGCCCGCACTCTGCCTCTGCCTAGCCATCGTCCTCGCCGCCGCGACCGTGTCCGCCCAGCGCCGGGACGGGGTGCCGGCGGTGCCCGCGCCGACCGCGGCGCGCGTGCTGCACACCGCCGAGGTGCCGCGCATCCGGGTGGTGCCGGTGGCCACCGGGCTCTCGCACCCGTGGGGCATGGCGTTCCGCGGCAACGGCGACATCCTCATCACCGAGCGCGACCGGGGGGCGTTGCGGGTGGTCCGCGACGGGCAGCTCCTCGACCGCGACGTCCCCGGCGTGCCCGAGGTCTTCGCCGAGTCCGCCCGCGCGGGGCTGATGGACGTCGCGGTGCATCCCGACGACGACCGGCTCGTCTACCTGACCTACAGCAAGCCGATCGTCAGCGACGGCGAGGAGGGCGTGACGGTGGCCCTCGCCCGCGGCCGCCTCGACACCGGGGCGCTGACCGAAGTGCGGGACATCTTCGTGGCCGAGGGGCTCGACCGCGGCATCGCCGCGTCGCGCATCAGTTGGGGCCCCGACGGCTCGCTCTACATGACCGTCGGCGGGTCCTACGTCTTCGCCGACACCGGCAGCTACGCGCAGGACCCGCGGAACCACTTCGGCAAGCTGATGCGGCTGACCGAGGATGGCGCCGCGCCGCCCGACAACCCGTTCGCGGGCGACCCCGACTACCTGCCCGAGATCTACTCCATGGGCCACCGCAACCAGCTCGGGCTGGCGTGGCATCCCGAGACCGGCGAGCTGTGGGCGACCGAGAACGGCCCGCAGGGCGGCGACGAGGCCAACGTCATCCGGGCCGGCGCCAACTACGGGTGGCCGCTCGCCTCCTACAGCCGCGAGTACTCCGGGGTGCGGGTCAGCGAGACCCCGTGGCGGGCGGAGTTCGAGGACCCCGCCGTCGTCTGGTGGCCGTCGATCGGGCCGTCGGGGCTGACCTTCTACACCGGCCCCCACTTCCCCGAATGGCAGGGCAACCTCATGGTCGGCTCGATGATGGAGGGCCGGATGCCGCGCACCGGCCACGTCGACCGCGTCGTGTTCAACCGGCGGGGCGAGGAGATCCGCCGCGAGTCGATCCTCACCGAGCTCCGCCAGCGCGTGCGCGACGTGCGGCAGGGCCCCGACGGCTACCTCTACGTGCTGACCGACGAGGACGACGCGGTGCTCTTCCGCATCGAGCCGGCCCGCGCCGTCGTCGACCCGCCGGGCAGCGCCATCTTCGTCGAGCGGGCCGACGAGCCGCGGATGCCGCCCCTGCCCGAGTCCGAGTGGACGGCCGACCAGCGCGCCGTCGTCGAGCGCTACGCGCCCGACGGCGGCGCGGGGAACGCGCTGCGCACCCTCGCGCGGCTGCCGGTCCTCGCCGACCGGGTCATGCCGTTCCTGACCTGGGTCACCAGCGACTCGACGCTCTCGCCGCGGCACCGCGCCCTGCTCGTCCTGCGGACGGCGTGGCTCGCGCAGAACGGCTACCTGTGGTCGTCGCACGCCGGCCGGAGCGACCACGGGCTGACCGCCGACGAGGTGCTTCGCATCGCCGAGGGGTCCGACGAGGGCTGGACCAGCTTCGAGCGGACCCTCATCGACCTCGCCGACGAGCTGTTCCGGAACGCCTCGGTCACCGACCGCACCTGGGCCGAGCTGACGCGGATGTACTCGCTCGAGAACCTGGCCGACGCGGTGGTGACCGTCAACGAGATCACCGCGGCGTCGGTCCTCTTCAACTCGCTCGGCATCCAGCCCGACGCGGGGGCCGGGCACCTCATCCCCACCGACGACGTGGCCTACCGCATCGACGCGCCCGACCGCGAGCCGCCCCTGACCGCCCCCCGCGTCGACCCCGTCCCCGGCGACGGCCTGCGGGTCGGCCGCACCCTGCGCCGGCACCCCGCGATGGCCGACGTGTGGTACTCGAACCCCCGCTACGTGCTCGACGAGGAGCAGTCGCGCCTGACCCCCCACGACCGCGAGCTCGTCATCCTGCGCACCGGCTGGAACGCGCAGGCCGTCTACGAGTGGGCCAAGCACGTGGGCAGCGTGGGCCGGGCCCGCGACCACGGCCTCGAGCCGCTGTGGATCGCGCAGGGGCAGGACGCCCCCGGCTGGAACGCGCGCGAGCGCCTGCTCATCGACGCCGCCGACGAGATGTACACCGACACCATGATCTCGGACGAGACGTGGGCGGGGCTGTCCGAGCACTACGACGAGCACCAGTTGGTGAGCATCGCCGCCACCGCGGCTCGCTACCGCAAGGTGTCGATGACCCTGAACGCCTTCGGCGTCCAGCCGCTGCCCGACGACGAGCGCTTCCCGGTGCTGGAGGGGTACTGAGCACTCGGCCGCGGCGGGCGCGCGCCCGGCCGCGGTCAGTCGGCGGGCGCGGGGCGGCGAGGCGACACGCGCATCCGCGCACTCGTCGCCGGTGATGCGGCAAGGCCGTCGCGGGCGGAGTTGCACGCCGCGCGGCGGCCAGAGGCCTGCGTCTTCGTCGCCCGCGACGCCGCGCCCGGCGATCAGCGCCGCCGTCGGCGGCCCATCCCGGCCCCCGGCGAGCCGGGCGACGAGAGGTACGGCGACGTCCCGTTCGAGGTCGGCAATCGGGCCCGACCAGTGAGAGCAAGCGAAATCCCCGCCATCCCGCAGATTCTCTCCGCCGCCTTCCAGGCCGCACTCCTCGCCACGCCAGGACGACACGCCGACGGCAAGAGCCGCCGCCGTCGCCGCTGGGCGGCGGGGCAGAAATAGTCACAGTGAAGTCGCATTAAATGTGCCGATCGTCACGGAAACAGTGCTCATGCGCCAATCGGGGCGCGATATCGTCTCGGGAATGTCGAGCACCGGGTTGATTTGGTCACGATATGGGAACAGAATGGCGGGCACCCCTCGGCTCCCCGGGAGCGGAGGGGCCAACACGACCATGAAGTGGGCTGACGAGCCCGACGCCCTCTCCCGGGCGGTGGCGCGGGCCGGGCGACGCGCTTGTTTCCCGGGCCGACGACAAAGTAGATTGCGTTGAA
>JAJEEA010000142.1 GCA_022821235.1 Vicinamibacteria bacterium | reverse complement strand
GCGCTCATGACCGCGGCCCGCACCGGCGACGCGGCCACCGTGCGGGCGCTCCTCGCGCGCGGGGCCGACCCCAACGCCCGCGACGACTTCCGCGGCCAGACCGCCCTCATGTGGGCGGCGGCCCGCAACAACGCGGCCGCGGTGCACGCCCTCGCCGAGCTGGGGGCCGACGTGCACGCCCGCACCGAGACGGGCGCGCGGCCGGCCGGTGGCAACCGGCTCTTCTACGCGCCGCCGCCCACCGGGTTCACCGCCCTGACGTTCGCGGCCCGCGGCGGCCACCTCGACGCCCTGCGGGTGCTGCTCGAGGCCGGCGCCGACGTCAACGACACCCTGTCCGACGGCCAGAACGCCCTGGTGGTGGCCGTCGCCAACGCCAACTGGGCCCTCGCCGACTACATGCTCGACCGCGGGGCCGACCCCAACCTCGCCGGCGCCGGCTGGAACGCCCTGCACCAGCTCGTGCGCACGCGGCGCATGAACACCGGGTTCGGGTTTCCCGGGCCCATCCCCGCCGGCGCCGTCGACAGCATCGACGTGCTGCGCAAGATGATCGCGCTCGGCGGCGACGTCGACGCCCGCATGACCACCAACGGCATGAAGGACGGCCAGCGCAACCGGCTGAACCGGCTCGGGGCCACCCCCTTCTTCCTCGCCGCCAAGGTCACCGACGTCGAGGCCATGCGGGTGCTCGTCGAGGCGGGGGCCGACGCCACCGTCCCCAGCGCCGACGGCACCACCCCGCTCATGGTGGCGGCCGGCGTCGCCATCTGGAACCCCGGCGAGGACGGCGGCTCGCTGCCCGGGCAGGAGGACGAGGTGCTCGAGGCGGTGCGGATGTGCGTCGAGCTCGGCAACCCCGTCAACGCCGCCAACTACCGGGGCATGACCGCCCTGCACGGGGCCGCGTTCCGCGGCGCCAACAACGTCGCCGAGTACCTCGTCGAGCAGGGGGCCGACCTCGACGCCCGCACCGACCTCGGCTACTCGCCCCTCGCCATCGCCGACGGCTTCAGCTACTCCGACTTCTACAAGGCGCAGAAGCACACCGCGGCCCTGCTGCGCGGCCTCATGGAGGCCCGCGGCATCCCCGCCGACGGCGAGGGCCACGTCATCCCCGGCACCCTCTGCTTCGACTGCCTGCAGACCCGCGGCGACCAGATGGCCGAGCGCGTGCGCTGGGAGGCCGAGCTCGAGGCCGAGTTCAACGCGGGGCAGGAGCCGTAGGGCGCGGTACAGGGTCAGACGGGAATCGTCTCCACCCGGTGACGTTCCGCCTCCGCAAGGAGGTTCGCCATCCCCGCGTCGAACGTGGCGAGCCGCCCGCCGTGTCGCGCGGCGAGGTCCAGCAACACCGCGTCGGTGATCTGGCGATAGCCCTGGATGCGCGAGAGGATGCCCGGCGCGAGCGCGGTGATGGAGTGCTCCATGGCCCAGAAGGCATGCGTTTCCAGCCGCCGCAGACGGCCCAGCAATGCAAGCGCGTCGGTGGCGGTCGGCGACTGCCGGACCGCGGCCGGGTTGCAGGACACGCGCACGAATCCGGCCTCCGTCAGGGGACAGGTCGCCCAGCCGTTCCGGCGCACGCCGCCGAACCAGGACTTCGCCGCGCCGTGGTGCACGTGGTTGGGCCACGTGAGGGCGATGAGCACGTTGACGTCGAGCAGCCGCGTCACGGCCACTCGCTCAGCGCCTTCCGCACGTCCTCGCTGGTGATCGGCGCCGCATCCGCGGGGACGGGGAACACCGGGATGCCGTCGTCGGCCCGGTCGCCGGCCCCGGTCCCCCTGAAGCCCCGCCGGGCCAGATCCGACACCGCGCTCCCCAGGCTGACGCCGCGCCGCGCGGCCAGCGCCCGCGCGACCGCCAGCACGTCGTCGTCGAGGGTCAAGGTGGTCCGCATGGCCGCATCATAGCATCATGTCATCGGGTTTCGAACGCGGTGAACGGCGGCAGCTCGAGGTACGCGATGCGGCCCGCGAGCGACTCCGACGACTGCCGTATGAGCTCGCGCGACGCGCTGCCGAGAATCAGGTAGCGTTGGCGGCGCGGCCGCCGGTCCACCAGCACCCGCAGCAGCGGGAACAGCTCGGGGATGCGCTGTACCTCGTCGATGACCACCAGGCCCTCGAGCGGCTCGAGAGCGAGCTTGGGGTCGGCCAGCCGGTTCAGGTGGTCGGGGTCCTCCATGTCGAAGTAGTGCACCCGCGGCTCGGGCCGCGCGGCGAGGAAGTCGCGCGCCAGGGTCGTCTTGCCGCACTGGCGCGGACCGAGGATGCCCACCTCGGGTGGCTGCGAAACAACGTGGCGATGCGCTGCAGGAAGGCGGGTCTGTTCAGGTCAGCCATTCGTGAAAATTGAAAGCGACAGTTTCAATTTTCCTACTCGAACCGAGGCTGTCAAGAGCTGGCGCCGACCCCCGCGTGCCGAGGTTCGGTTCACCCCGGCAGCATTCGCCGCTGTTTTACCCGCGAACCGCATCCGAAAGCCACGACGGTCGGGCCTCTGCCGTCTCCTCCGCCGGCGCGCCGCCGCC
>JAJEEA010000191.1 GCA_022821235.1 Vicinamibacteria bacterium | reverse complement strand
CGAGGCCGGCGGCGCGACCCAGGAACGCGCGCCGGCCGAGGGCGCGGCGGGCCGCCGGGTGTCCGTTCTCCGTGTCCTTGTCGATCATGATGTCGTTCTCCCGTTCTTCGTGACCGGGCCCGTCCCGGGCGCTCGCCGGGGGCGGCACGGACCCTCCCCGCCCCCGGCGCCGGAATGGCGATTCCCCTACCTGGCGCCGAAGGTCATGCGGCGGATGACGTCGTGGCCGTCGAGCCAGCGGTGCTTGAACGCCGCCGCGACGTGGCCGGCGGCGACCGCGAGCATCGTGTAGGCGAGCCACTTGTGCACGTCCTCGGCGAGGTCCTGGAGGTCCTCCCCGGTCTCGGGGAAGACCTGCGGCATCTCGACGCCGAACCACTGCACGCCATGGCCGCCGAAGTTGGTCTCGGCCCAGCCCACCGCGATCACCAGCGCGGGCAGCGCGTAGAGCGCCGCGTGGCCGAGATGCGCGGCGGTGCGCTCAATGCCCCGAATGGCCGCCGGCAGCGGCGGCGGCCGGTGAACCAGGCGGATCGCGATGCGCGCGGCGAGCAGCGCAAGCAGCGTCACCCCGACCGAGATGTGCAGGTCGAACAGCAGCTCCTCGAGCGGCGAGTCGTCCTCGACCAGCGTCGTCATGGCGTAGCCGCACCCCCACATGAAGACGAAGCCCGCGGCCATGATCCAGTGCATCAGCCGTACGGTGAGGTGGTACCTGTCATCGGTCATCGTCGTGCTCCTCCGCTCGGGCCGCGGGGCCGGGGCCCGGGCCGCCCGCATCGATCAGGATGTTCGAACTCGCGAATTCCGTTCTGTTCCCGATGCGCCGCCCGCTGGTGGTTCGCGTCTCGCCGGGCGGCGCGTGAAGCGCGGGGACATCCCGGCTGGGGCCCGCGGGGAGCGGACCTTCGCCGGGACCCCGCCGGGACGGGATCAGTCGTCGTCCCACCAGCCGCCACGGTCATCGTCGTCGTCGTGCCGGTGGTCGCGCAGCGACAGGCCGCCGTCGCCGTCGCGGTCGAGCCGTTCGACGATGCCGGCAAGCGGGCGGTCGTACTCGGCGCGGGTGACCACCGCGTCGCCGTCGGTGTCGAGCATCTGGAAGGCGCGCACGGTGAGCGGGCGCGTGGTCTCGTGCCACAGCCCCGCGAACTCATCGAGGCTCAGGTTCCCGTCGCCGTCGGCGTCGTGCGCGGCGTGGCGGTCGTTGCGCAGCCTGTCGATCTCGGCCTGGGTGAGCTTCCCGTCGCCGTTGGCGTCGACGGCGTCGAACATCTCCGTCGCGGAGACCGCGAGCTGCCCCTTGTCGAGAAAGCCCATGCCGTGGCCGCTGCCGCGGTGGCCGGCGTAGCTCGCGCCGGCGAGCGCGGTGCCGCCGAGGGCGGCGGCGACGGCAAGCGCGGTCAGTGTCTTCGTCTTCGTTTTCATCGGTCTGCTCCAGTATTGGTCCGTCCATCGGGTGTCGATGGGTGAGGGGAGGATGGGCGCTGCGTGTCGCAGAACCTTGCCGGGGAAGGGGCGGAAGTGTCGCGGGCCGTGTCCGAGCGGCGGCCTGACACACCTTGATACAAACTTCTCGTGCGGGCCGCGGGAACGCGCGTAAGCTCCCGCCCATGGACGCCTCTCCGCACGTGCTGGTGGTCGACGACCACCGCGAGATCCGCGAGCCGCTGGCGCGCTACCTGGAGCGCCACGGGCTGCGCGCGACCGTGGCCGAGAGCGCGGCCGCCGCGCGCCGCGCGCTCAAGGCCGCGGCGGTCGACCTCGTCGTCCTCGACGTCATGATGCCGGGCGAGGACGGCCTCGCGCTCTGCCGCAGCTTGCGCGAGACGACGCGCATCCCGGTCATCCTGCTGACCGCCATGGGCGAGGAGACCGACCGCATCGTGGGCCTGGAGGTCGGGGCCGACGATTACGTCGCCAAGCCGTTCAACCCCCGCGAGCTGCTCGCGCGCATCCGGGCGGTGCTGCGGCGCGCGCAGAGCCTCCCGCCCGACCGGGAGCCGCTGCCTGCCGGGACGTACCGCTTTGACCGCTGGTCGCTCGATACCGGGAGGAGAGATCTCGTGGACGAGACCGGTGTCGTGACGCCGCTCTCCTCGGGCGAGCTCCGGCTGCTGGTGGCGCTGCTGGAACGCCCCGGGATGGTGCTCTCGCGCGACCAGTTGCTCGATCTCACCCGGGGCCGGGGCGCGGCGCCCTTCGACCGCGCGGTGGACAACCAGGTGAGCCGGCTGCGGCGCAAGATCGAGCGCGACCCGAAGCACCCGGCGCTGATCGTCACCGTGTGGGGCGGCGGCTACCGGTTCACCGGCGACGTGGAGCGCGGATGAGGCTCGCGCCGAAGAGCCTCGCGGGCCAGCTCACGCTGCTGCTGCTGCTCGCCCTCGCGCTCGCGCAAGGAGCGGCCGTCGCGCTCTTCGCCTGGGAGCGCATCGAGGCGCTGCGCGATGCGCACCGGGAGAACGCCGTCGCGCGCGCGACGACGGTCGTGCGGCTGCTTCGGGATACGCCGCCCGTGCTGCACGACGCGGTCATCGCCGCGGCGAGCACCGGCATCACGCGCTTCTCGCTGGCGCCGGAGCCGCTGGTCGGCGAGACCGGGACCGGCGAGGGGGCCGCCGCCATCGCCCGCGACCTCGCCGCCGCGCTCGGCATCGCGCCGGAGCGGGTCCGGGTGGCGCCGCTCTGGACCCGGCACTTCGACGACGACAATGACTGGGACGACCACCACGATCACGACGATGACGATGACGGGGACGACGGGGACGACGATCACGACCACGACCACGAGCACTGGGAGCTCGACTGGTTCACGGCCTCCGTCGCCCTCCCGGACGGACGCTGGCTGAACGTGGCGGTGGGCCCGCCGCCCGGGGCGCCTGCCTGGGGCGCGGCGTTCGTGCTGACGTTCCTGCTCTCGGCGCTCGGCATCGCCGCGGTGGCGGTGCTGACGGGACGGCGCATCGCGAGGCCGATGCGCGGGCTCGCGCACGCCGCCGGGCGTCTCGGCCGGGGCGAGGCGGTCGACGACCTGTCCGAGGCCGGCCCGGCGGAGATCCGCGCGACGGTGCGCGCGTTCAACCGCATGCGCGCGCGGCTCGACCGCTACGTCCGCGACCGCACGGCGATGCTGGCCGCGGTCTCGCACGATCTCCGGACCCCGATCACGAGCCTTCGCCTGCATGCCGAGTTCGTCGAGGACGCGCAGACGCGGGCGAAGATCCTCGCCGCGCTCGACGAGATGCAGCGCATGACCGGGGATGCGCT
The DNA here is from genome assembly GCA_022821235.1 of Vicinamibacteria bacterium. Classification (GTDB taxonomy): domain Bacteria; phylum Acidobacteriota; class Vicinamibacteria; order Vicinamibacterales; family UBA8438; genus JAJEEA01. Next base: position 6,579 of record JAJEEA010000191.1, on the reverse strand, counting down.
CGCCTTCATCCGCGAGGACGTGCAACGCGAGGAGACGCGCACCGTCGACCTGCATGCGCTCCTCGACAGCGTCGCCGCCGATTTCGCGGAGCTCGGGCACGACATCGCGGTCGAGGACTCGGGCCGGATTGTGGTCGCGTGCCGGCCGGCGGCGTTGCGCCGGGCGCTGCGCAACCTGCTGGAGAACGCGGTCGCCTACGGCGGATGGGCGACGGCACGGATCGAGCGCGACGATGCCGAAGTCCGCATCGTGGTCGAGGACGGGGGCCCGGGGATCCCGGAGGCGGAGCTCGAGCGGGTGTTCGAGCCCTTCGTGCGGCTCGAAGCCTCGCGCAGCCGCGACACCGGGGGCAGCGGCCTCGGACTCGCCATCGCGCGCGGCATCGTGCGGGGCCACGGTGGCGACATTGTCCTCGCGAACCGCCCCGGCGGCGGATTGCGCGCGACGCTCGCCCTGCCCGGCGCCGACGCCACTTGAGCGATATCGCCTGCCGTCATGTCATGGGCGTTGCCGGACGCCCGGTGCGCCCGGTGCGCTCTCGGCGAAGCGCAGGGCGGCGTGCGTCGCCGCGCCGAAGATCGCAAATCCGCCGATGAGCGCGTACATCGTTCCGTCGAACCGCTGCCCGATGAGCGTGCCGAGCGGCACCGAGACGAGCGTGCCGAGCGATGCGACGACCGCCGCCCCCACGCCTGCGATGTGCCCGAGCGGGGCCATCGCGAGCGCGGTGAGGTTGCCGAACAGCACCCCGACGCACATGAACACGCCCGCGAGCCAGGCCATGAAGAGCCACAGCGGGGGGAGGCCGTCGAAGGCGGCGGCGCCCGCCCACATGGCGAGCGAGACCGCGGCGACGAGCGTCGAGGCGGCCTTGCACGGCATGCGCATTCCATGGCGCATCACCAGGCGCCGGTTCACGACCAGCGCGGCGCCGACCGCAAGTGCGAGGGAGGCGAAGTACGCCGGAAAGAGCGCGCCGGTGTCGTAGGCGTGCTGGAAGATCTGCTGCGCGGAGCTCAGGTACGCGACGAAGGGCGCGAAGATGAGCCCGGAGGCGAGGGTGTAGCCGAGAGCGGCGCGGATCTTCACGATCTCGGCTACCGCGCGTGCAATCGAACGGGGCGAGAAGGGGCGCCGGCGCTCGGCGGGCAGCGTCTCGGGCTGGCGCAGCGCGAGCCAGATGAGCGCGACGGAGGCGATCGCGAGGAAGGTGGCGAAGATGGCGCGCCAGCCCGCGAGCCACATGATGAGCTGCCCGAGCGCGGGCGCGATCATCGGAACGACGATGAACACCGCGAGCGCGAGCGACATGAGCCGCGCCATCAGCCGCCCCTCGTACTGGTCGCGCACCATCGCCATGGACACCACGTGCGGAGCGGCGACCCCGATCCCCTGCAGGAGCCGCCCCGCAATCATCGCTTCGAAGGTCGACGCAAGGAGCGACACGAGGCACCCGGTCATGAACAGCGCGAGCCCGCCGTAGATCGCGGGCTTTCGCCCGACCCGATCGGAGAGCGGGCCGAAGAGCATCTGACCGATCCCGAGCCCGAGGAAGAGCGAGGTGATGACGAACTGGGCGTCGTTCGCCCGCGCGGCTCCGAGCTCGCGTGCGATCGCCGACAGCGCAGGCAGCATCGCATCGGCCGAGAGCGCGTCGAGCGCGATCAGCAGCGCAACGAGCGGGATGAACTCCGCGGTGCGAAGCGCGGGCCTGCGCGTCTCGGGGCTCATGGTCGGCTCGTGCGTTCGGTCGGCGCGATGATCGGGCGACCGGGCGCGATGCGGCGCTCGTGCCCGCCGTGCACGAGAGGCGCGCGCGCCCGTTTCGCTCACGCGATCAGCCTACGCGGGCTCGACGCGCAAGGCGACTTCGCTCGATCATCGTTCCCGACCCGGGCTCGCACCTCCACCCGTCCGGGCGCGGGTCCGCGGCGCACATCGCCGCCTCACGCGCCGCCGCGTGCCGGCAGGGCGCCGGCGCTCGGCGCGAGCGCATCGACGGGCGGGAAGCTCCCCGGCCGCACCCCGACGGATGCCCCCGCGCGACACGTCGGTCTCGGGTGCGGTTCGATCGGGGCGTCGCCGACGGGATCGGGACCGGCATCGGTGTGCGGACCCCGAAGGAGACCGGGCCCGGTCGAAGCCTGCGCACACGCCCTCCCCACACGCAGAGGGCCGTTGTCCGGCCCCTCGTCACTTTGCCCGGGCCGCCGGGCGAGCGGCGCGGCGGTGCATCGGACCCACGCGTTGCGTGGTGCGCCCCGCACGCACGCGCCCGACCGAAACAGGCGGTCCCGACGGCGGCGCATGCGACACCGGTGTGTCAGCAAGTCATATGCGAGTCTCCGGCTTCGTGTTATTACAATAAGGACCGGTTACCGGCGTCACGGCCTGACGCCGCCGGCGCCCGACCGGAGGAAGGGAGGAATCGAGCCGTGCCGCACCGCGATGCCGACACGCGCGAGACACCGCGGGACGGCAGACCGCGCGACCGCGCGTCGGCGCTCGCCGAGGCGATCCTCGAGATCAGCGCGAGCCTCGACCCCGACACCGTGGTGCGCAGGGTGGTGGAGGAGGCCCGCCGCCTGACCGGCGCGCGCCTCGGCATCATCGCCACCATCGACGAGTCGGGGGCGCCGGGGGAGCACTTCTTCTCGGGGTACACGCCCGAAGAGGAGCGCGAGCTCCTCACGTGGCCGCACGCGCTGGAGCTGTTCGAGCACTTCCGCGAGCTGCCGGGGCCGCTGCGCGAGGCGGACTTTGCGGGCTACGCCCGGGCGCTCGGCCTCACGCCGCTTGCGAGCTTCCCCGGGGCGTTCCAGGGCACGCCGATGCGCCACCAGGGGACGAGCGTCGGCTACTTCTTCCTCGGCGCGAAGGCGGGCGGCGCGGCGTTCACCGACGCCGACGAGGCGGTGCTCGTGCTCTTCGCCGCGCAGGCCGCCGCCGCCATCGCGAACGCGCGCGCGCACCGCGGCGCGCGGCGCGCGCGGCGCGATCTCGAGACCCTGATCGACACCGCGCCGGTCGGCGTCGTCGTGTTCGACCGCGCCAGCGGGCGGATGGTGTCATGCAACCGCGAGGCGCGGCGGATCGTCGAGAGCCTGCGCATGCCGGGGCGCCCGCTGGAGGAGCTGCTCGGGACCGTCGTGTGCCGCCGCGCCGACGGGCGCGAGGTGTCGCTCGCGGAGCTCCCGCTGGCGCAGCAGCTCGCGAGCGCCGAGACCGTGCGCGCCGAGGAGGTCGTGCTCTCGGTGTCCGACGGGCCGAGCGTGCGCACGCTCATCAACGCAACGCCCATCGAGGCCGAGGGGCCGGTGCCGGGCTCGGTGGTGGTCACCATGCAGGATCTCGCGCCGCTCGACGAGGTCGAGCGGCTGCGCACGGAGTTCCTGGGGCTGGTGAGCCACGAGCTGCGCGCGCCGCTCTCGGCGATCAAGGGAGCGGGGGTCACGCTGCTGGAGGAGCCGGTCGGGCTCCACCCGGCCGAGATGCGCGAGTTCCACCGCGTCATCGTCGAGGAGGCGGACCGGATGCGGAGCCTCGTCGCGGACCTCCTCGACACCGGGCGCATCGACTCGGGCACGCTCTCGGTCTCGCCCGAGCCCTCGGCGGTGGCGGATCTCGTGGAAGGGGCGAGAAACGCCTTCCTCGCCGCCGACGGCGGGCATCGCATCGTCGTTGATCTCGCCGTGGACCTGCCGCCGGTGATGGCGGACCGGCGGCGCATCGTGCAGGTGCTGCACAACCTGCTTGCGAACGCCGCCCGGCACACGCCGGCGTCCGCCGTCGTCCGCGTGGCGGCCGTGCGCGAGGCCGGGGAGGTCGCGATCTCGGTGGCCGACGACGGGGAGGGCGTCGCGCCCGGGCTGCTGCCGCACCTGTTCAACAAGCACGTCGGGGGCGCCGGGGGCACCGCGGGCCAGGGTCTCGGGCTCGCGATCTGCAAGGGGCTCGTCGAGGCGCACGGGGGGCGGATCCGCGCCGCGAGCGACGGCCCGGGCGAGGGGACGACGATCACCTTCACCATCCCGGCCGCGGCGGCGCCCGCCGACGCGGAGGGCGCCGCCCCCGGCCGGCGGTCGGGCGCGGAGCCGGAGGAGCGCCCGCGCATCCTGGTCATCGACGACGACCCGCGCATGCTGCGCTTCGTGCGCGACACGCTGACGACCGCGGGCTACGCCCCGCTCGTCACCGGCGCGTCGGACGACTTGGCGGGCCTCATCCGCGCCGAGCGGCCCGCGCTCGTGCTGCTCGACCTGATGCTGCCCGGGCGCGGCGGCATCGAGCTGCTCGAGGCCGTGCCCGAGCTCTCCGACCTGCCGGTGATCCTCATCTCCGGCTACGGCCGCGACGAGACGGTGGCGCGCGCGTTCGAGCTCGGCGCCGACGACTACATCGTCAAGCCGTTCTCGCCGACCGAGCTCGTGGCGCGCACGCGCGCGGCGCTGCGCCGGCACCGCGAGCCCGAGACCTTCGTGCTCGGCGCGCTCGCGATCGAGTACGACCGCCGCACGGTCACGGTGGGTGGCGCCGAGGTGGAGCTCACCGCGACGGAGTACGCGCTGCTGCGCCTGCTCTCGGTCAACGCCGGAAGGGTGGTGCACTTCGACACGATCCTGCGCCGGCTCTGGGACGGGAGCGACGGCGCGGATGCGAACCTCGTGCGCAACTTCGTGCGGACCCTTCGCGCCAAGCTCGGCGACGACGCCGAGGACCCGGCCTGGATCTTCAACCTGCGCGGCGTCGGCTACCGCATGCCGAGACCCGGCGAACGCTGAGCCGGCGGCGCCGGCCGCGCCCCCGGGCAACGGGCGCCGGCGCTCGGGCGCCCGCTCGGCGGGGACGTTCGGCGCCCCGTCCCCGCACGGGGTGCCCTCGTGCATGCGCGTCGGGACAGCACGCGGGACGACACCGTCGTTCCGGGCCGATTGTGCGGGGCTTCTCGATGGCGTGTGCCGTGCCCGCAGGCTCGCGTCCCGGTGGTCCTGCGCGCGCCCGGCGCGAGGTCCGCTCCCGGCGCCACCCGCGCCGCGGCTCGATCGGCGTGCGCGCCACCCACACGCCCTCGCCGAGCGTCTCCGGGTCCGCCGGCCACGGCTCGGGAGCGAGGGCCGGGCTGTCGTTCGCGAGGTTCCACGCCTGCCCGTGGCGCGCGGCCCGCGCGGATTGCGGCCACGAAGCCGGCGTGGGCGGCGCTCACGCGTGACGAATGCACCCCCACCCGCCAGGGCTCGATCTCCCCTCAACATCCCGCCTTGCCGCTCCCGTCGCACGCGTGCCCGAGCGCCGGCGCGCTCCACGGCCCCGGCCCGAAGGGCGAACGCCCCCTCGCACGCGCCCGCACCGGCGCCGGGGAGACGTTCGCCGCCCGGCGGGTGGGCGGGCCGTCGCCGCTGTCGCTTGACGTGATGATTCAATATTTGATGTGAATACGATGGACAATTCCGACGATTGCACGATACATTGACCCGAGGGGATGCGCGCGGCGGCGCCGTGTGGCATCCTGCGACGACGAACGGGTCCCCGGGACGGGCGCTCAAGCGCGGCCGTGCCGCGGGCGAGGCGAGAGGTCGGGCGCGTGCCCGCAATCGGAGGAGAGTCCACCATGTTGCGAGCGTCGGGATTCACCGCGTCGGGCGCGGCGCACGGGACACCGACGGTGCCTTGCGAGGCGGCTGCGGTCTCGGGCGCTGCGCTCGGGACTCGGCGCTTGACGCCGGCCCCGGCTTCGGGCGTGTATAATTTGCCAGCGGCCAGCGGCCAGCGGCCAGCGGCATGACGTGCGCCCGGCGCTTGGCCGGCGCGCTCGAGCCGGCTCCCTCCACCCCGGCAGGCTCATCGCGGCCTGACCCGCGCCCCGGGCGCCGCCGCGCCCGCTTCTCCCGTCTCCTTCCCGCGCTCGCGCTGCTGCTCGGCGCGCTCTCGCCGTTCGCCGCTCCAGCACCCGCCGCCGCCGAAGTGCTGGTGAGCAACATCGGGCAGACGCTGAGTGCGGTTACTGGAAACTTCTTTTTTGGCTCGCCGTATTCGCACGCCCAGCGGTTCACCACCGGAAGCTTCTCCGCAGGCTACGTCCTCTCCAGCTTCGAGGTGCGGATAGAGTTCGCGGGCAGCGCGAGCGCTCGAACCGTCGCAAACTACCGGGCGCAACTGTGGTCCTCGGACAACAGCGGCGCGCCGGACTCGAAACTCGCAAGCCTGAGCCCCCCGGCGAGCGCCTCGGCAGGCAACAACGTCATCGTCGCCTTCACGGCGCCGGGGGACATCAGGCTAGCGGCGAACACCTCGTATCACTTGGTCCTGTACAGGGCGGATGATCGATTAGACAAGGCAAAGGTTACGCAATCGACCGCCGAGGATGCCGGAGGCGACACGGGCTGGAGCGTCGCGAACAGTCGGCATGTCGTTAACTCGCGCCCGCCATCCGGGACCTGGGGCAGCGAAACCGGGAGTTACCTGCTCCGCGTCAACGGCTCGCGGGTGGGCGCGGTGCCGGCTCCGGGCGTGCCGGGCGCGCTGTCCGCCGCCGTGCAGGGCGTCGGTGGGCTGGCGCTGACCTGGACGGCGCCCGCGGG
>JAJEEA010000371.1 GCA_022821235.1 Vicinamibacteria bacterium | reverse complement strand
GGCGGACCTGGCGGCTTCGGCGGACCCGGCGGCGGGGGCGGCGGATTCGCCGGCATGTCCGATGCGGAACGCCAGGCCATGCGCGAGCGCATCCAGTCGATGACGCCCGAGCAGCGGGCCGAGTTCTTCGCCGCGCGCCGGGCCGAGGGCGGCGGACCGGGCGGCTTCGGCGGACCCGGCCGGCGAGGCGGCCCCGGAGGGGCCAGACGCCCCGCCAACCGGGACGCGGGGCCCGCGGTCCCCGCCGTGGAGCGCGGCGCCCGGACCATAGACGCGCTGTTCTCGCCGATCGAAGTGGAAGAGACGACGGGCCGCATCTGGGTGATGGACGGCGACGAGCTGAGCCCGGTGGAGGTGCGCCTCGGCGTGACCGACGGCACGGCGACGGAGCTGGTCGGCGCCGCGGGTCCGCGCCCGCCGGCGAGGCCCGCGGAAGACCCCCAGATCGTCGAGCTTCGACAGCAGATCGAGCTGATCGACGACCCCGCGGCGCGACGGGGCCTCGAGCAGATGATTGCCCGGCTCGAAGCCTCCCCGCCCGACGCCCCCGCCGCGGCCCCCGTGCTCGCCCCGGTTCTGCAGGAGGGCGCCCAGCTCGTCACCGACGTGAGCACGCCCGAGGCGGGTTCGGGTCCCGCGGCCCGGTCTTCGTCGCCGCTCATCCCGCAGTTCGGGCGGCGCGGACGGCGTTAGGCATGCCGCGCCCCGGAACCGGCACGGAGTCGGGTGACGAGCCGGACCGGTGGCGCCGATTCGACGAGCCGACCCCTGCGAGACGGTCATGACGACGACCATCGCCGTTCACGATCTCACCAAGGTCTACGACCTCGGCGAGGTCAAGGTCCGCGCCCTCCGCGGCGTGACGACGGAGATCCGGACCGGCGAGTTCGTGGCCGTCATCGGGCCGTCGGGCTCCGGGAAGTCGACGTTCATGCACATCCTCGGATGCCTGGACCGTCCCACGGAGGGACGGTACATCCTCGACGGACAGGACGTCTCCACCCTGTCGAAGAACACCCTGGCCACCGTCCGCAGCAAGAAGGTCGGCTTCGTCTTCCAGGGCTTCAACCTGCTGCCGCGCACCAACGCCCTCGACAACGTCGAGCTGCCGCTGCTGTACAACGGCAACGGCCTGCGCGCCCGCGACCGGCATCGGCGGGCCCGCGAGGCCCTGGCCGCGGTGGGCCTGACCGACCGCGCCCACCACCATCCCAGCCAGCTCTCGGGCGGGCAGCAGCAGCGCGTGGCCATCGCCCGCGCCCTCATCAACGAGCCCGCCATCCTGCTCGCGGACGAGCCGACCGGCAACCTCGACAGCCGCACCAGCATCGAGGTGATGGACATCTTCCAGCGCCTGAACACCGAGCGCGGCATCACCGTCCTCCTCATCACCCACGAGCAGGACATCGCGGAGTACGGCACGCGCATCATCGCCTTCCGCGACGGCCGCATCGTGAGCGACGAGCCGAACCCCGTGCGGCGCATGGCCGCCGACGAGCTCGCCGCCCTGCCCGACGACGACGACGCGGTCGGGCCCGCCCTCAACATCCTGCGCCGGGCTCAGGTGGAGCTCGCCGAGCAGGAGGCCGACGCCGCCGATGCGGCCGCGGAAGCACCCGATCCGCCCCTGACCCCTCCGCCGGCGCCGCCGGCGGAGGGGCCGGACACGCGAGAGAGCGGCGAGCCGCGCCCGGCCACCGGCGGCCCGCCTCCGAAGGAGTAGCCCCGCATGACTCTGCTGCTGATCTTCCGCACCGCGCTCAAGGCCCTCGGACGCAACAAGATGCGCACCGCCCTGACCATGCTCGGCATGATCATCGGGGTGGCCGCGGTCATCACCATGGTGGCGCTCGGCACCGGGGCGCAGGAGGAGATCGAGACCCAGATCCGGTCCGCCGGGACCAACCTGATCATGGTGCGCGCCGGCAACTGGAGCCGCGGCGGCGTCAGCGGCGGCATGGGCTCGTCCCCGCGGCTCAAGGTCAAGGACGTCGCGGCGATCCGCGAGCAGGTCCCCGGGGCCCAGTACCTCAGCGCCACCGTCAACACCCGCGACCAGGTGATCGCCGGCGGCCAGAACTGGTACACCCGCATCGAGGGCGTCGACGTGGAGTTTCCGCTCATCCGGTTCTGGGAGATCGACGACGGCGACTTCTTCACGCCGACCGACGTCGCGAGCGCAGCCAAGGTCGCAGTGCTCGGCTCGGTGGTCCGCGACAACCTGTTCGGGGAGGGCGTCGACGCCGTCGGCCAGTTGATCCGCATCCGCAACCAGTCGTTCCGGGTGATCGGGATCATGGAGGCCAAGGGCTCCGGATCGTTCGGCGAGGACCAGGACGACTCGATCTTCGCGCCCTACACGACGGTCCAGCGCAAGCTGCGGGGGCGGGACGGCACCAACATCTCCGGCATCACCATCTCGGCCCGCTCCGCCGACGAGATTCAGGAGGTCTCGGACGAGATCGAGGCGGTGCTGCGGGTCGAGCACGAGCTGATCCCCGGCGAGGACAACGACTTCATGGTGCGCACCCAGGACGACATCACCAGCATGCGCACCGGCATGACCCAGACGATGACGATGTTCACGCTGGCCATCGCCGTCGTCTCGCTGATCGTCGGCGGCATCGGCATCATGAACATCATGCTCGTGTCGGTCACCGAGCGCACCCGCGAGATCGGGCTGCGCATGGCCGTCGGGGCCAAGGGCAAGGACGTCCTGTGGCAGTTCCTGGTCGAGGCGATCGCCCTCAGCCTCGTCGGCGGCATGATCGGCGTCGGCTTCGGCTTTGCGGTCTCCGGGGGGCTCACCGAGTTCCTCCAGTGGCCGGCCCGGGTGCCGCCCGACGCGGTGGTGCTCTCGGTCGGCTTCGCGGCGGTGATCGGCGTCGTGTTCGGCTTCTACCCGGCGTGGAAGGGCGCGCAACTCGACCCCATCGAGTCGCTGCGGTTCGAGTAGGCAGCAGGGGGAGAGCGAGCGATCCCGCCCCGACGCCCGGGGCCCCCTGCGGGGGGTCCGACCACCCGATCCGGAGCGGCGGACGGGGGCTCGTCTGCGGTGACCCGGGACGGGACTCGGCGGAAGACGAGAGCGGTCACAGGGTCGGGACCGCCGCGCCGGCGGACCGCATCGAGCACCGATCCTCCCGGCGTGCCCCGATCCGGGCCGGCTCGTCATGCCGCGGAAATCCGGCACGGGCCGAAGGCGTCGAGGCTCACGCCCCGTCCGCGCGCAGCATCCCCAGCAGTCGAGACACGGTCTTGCCGGTCACCGGATCGACGAGCTCGGGCGCAATCTCGGCCAGCGGCTCGAGGACGAAGGCCCGCGAGCGGAAACGCGGATGGGGCAGCGTGAGGGAGGGCGAGTCGACGGTCAGGTCGCCTACCAGCACCAGATCGAGGTCGAGCGTGCGCGGCGCGCCCGGATACGACCGGACCCGCCCCCGCTCCCCTTCTATCGACAGCAGCCGGGCCAGCAGCCGGGCCGGCGTCTCGCGGGTCCCCCCCACGAGGGCGGCATTGAGAAAGAGGGGCTCGTCGACCGCGTGCTCCGGGCGGGTCTCGATGAAGCGGGAGACCACGACATCGGAGAGAGTCAGCCGCAGCCGGTTCACCGCGAAGGTCAGATGGGACGCGCGATCACCGACGTTGCTACCGAGAGCCACGGCCGCGCGTCGCTCCGGTAGTGCCATCGGCGGCCTCGCCACGCCCTCGGGAACCGCGGGCGGGGTCGGGAGCCCGGTCACCGGCATCAGCGGCCCGGCGGCGGGAGGGTCACCGCGCGCTCTGCTTCTCCTTGCAGGTGATGCACACGCGGGTCCAGGGAATGGCGTTCAGCCGCGCCTCGGCCACCGGTTCGCCGCAGTCGCGGCAGACCCCGTAGGTGCCCTGCTCGAGACGCCAGAGCGCCTCCTCGATGGCCTGCAGGATCTTCGCGTCGGTCTGCTTCAGCTTGAGCTGGATGTGGACCTCGTTGTTGCCCGTCGCCTGGTCGGCGAGGTCTCCCTGGCGGCTGCTCGTCCCCTCGCCCGCCTGAATCGGCTTGGCGCCCGCGCCGACCGTCAGGATCTCCGAGCGCTTGCGCAACAACGCGTCCCTGTAACGTGCCATGTCCATGGGACTCTCCGGTGCCGCCACGCCGTCCGCGAGGCCGCGGGCCGCCGGTCGGCGAAGCTGTCGAGCAGGCCGTCTCTGCCGTCACGCCTGCGCCGTCACCGCCCTCGCCGGCGCGCATCCCGACAGGCCGCGTCCGGGATGCGCGTGCAACTGAAGATCATAGCAGATGAGCATCGCCCGCCACGCCGCCGCGGCCGCCCGGGCCGGCCGCATCGACGCCCCCGTCGACCCGGCCCCCGAGAGCGCCTCCGGGCGCACGCCCGGCGCCCGGGACGCGATCGACGGGCGGTTGCCCGACGGCTTCCCGACGTCGCCCGTTCTCTGCGATTCCCTGCGCCCGGCGCGCGCGGGCAGAGGCGGTTTCCGTCACCGCTGCTACTCGGCCCTAAGCGTGCCCAGCGGCTTGCGCCGCAGCACGTCGAGGCTCGCCGCCACGCCCACGCTTCCCACCACCAGCGCCGTCAGCAGCATGCCGCCGAGGTTGACCAGCGGCGCGGCGTTCCACTCGATGTCGAGGAGGTGGCGGCTGAGGCCCCAGGTCAGTCCGAGGGCCCCGATCGAGCCCACCGCCCCGGCGAGGACCCCCAGCGTGCCGTACTCGACGACGAGCATCGTCACGAGGCTGCGCCGGGTGGCCCCGAGGGTCTGGAAGATGGCGGTCTCGTAGCGCCGCTGGTACTTCGTCATCGCCACCGACCCGACGAGAATCAGGACCCCGCTGACGATGGCGATGCCCCCGACCATGGTGATCGCGAGGGTGACGTAGTCGAGAATGCGCCTCACGGTGGCGATCACCTCGAGTCCGTCGATGACCGACACGTTCGGGAAGCCGGCGACGAGGTCGCGCTGGAGGCGGGCGCGCGCCGTCGTCTCCGGGGGGCCGCGCAGGAACGAGATGAAGCTGTGGGGGGCCCGGTCGAAGACCCCGGGGCTGAAGAGGAACATGAAGCCGCCGCTGCGCGAGTCGTCCCAGTCGACGGCGCGCACGCTCGACACCGTCGCCCGGATGTCGCGCCCCAGCACGCGGAACCGAAGCACGTCGCCCATCGCCAGGTCCAGCCGGTCGCGGATGCTCTCCTCCACCGAGACCTCGGGCCGGGCGGGCCCGGCCGGCCCCCAGAAGGCGCCCTCGACCACCCGTTCGTTGGCCTCGAGGCGATCGCGATAGGTCACCGTGAACTCGCGCCCCGCGCCCCGCCGGCGCACGGCGCGGGCGGAATCGAGCTGCGTCCGCCGCCCGTCGACCCCGGTCACGCGGGCCCGCAGCACCGGGATCAGGCTGGGGGCGTCGCCCGTGCGTTCCTCGATCAGCTCGCGGACGCCGGCCTGCTGGTCCTGCTGAACGTCGATCAGGAACATGTCGGGGCTGTCCTCGCGGATCTCCAGGGCGAAAGCGCCCAGCAGGTTGGCCTGCACCGCGTGGATGCCGATGACGAAGAAGCTCCCCAGCCCCACCGCGAGGAGGATGACGCGGGTCTGGTTGCCGGGCCGCCCCATGTTGAGGACGGCGTGACGCACCGCGAACCGGGCGCCCGCGCCCAGGGGCTGAACCAGCCGGACCAGCGTCCGCCCGACGGCGTGGAGCACCGCGGCGACCGCCGCGAACCCCCCGCACACCCAGAGGCCGGCCTCCCACGAGGCCGCCTGCCAGCTCGCCAGCGCCACCAGCCCCGCCGCCAGCGCCCCCACCACCGTCCACTGCACCCAGTCACGCGCCGCGACCGTGATCAGGTTCCATCGGATCAGGGCGAGGGGCTTGATGCTGCGCATCTCCAGGAGCGGCCCCAGCGCGAAGAGGAGCGAGACGAGGACGCCCACCCCCAGGCCCTGGACGACGGCCGAGCCGGTCACGCCGTAGGAGAGGTCCTCGACGCCGGCGACGGCCGCGGCCTGCGCGGTGAGGGAGGACGGGAGCGACGCCAGCCCCCCGGCGGCCAGCGCGACCCCGAGGAGGGCGCCCCCCAGCCCCAGAATCGCGACCTGGGCGACGTAGACGGCCAGCACCTGCCGGCTCGTCGCCCCCAGGCACTTGAGCACCGCGACGCTGCGCACCCGCTGCTGCACGAAGACCCGGGTGACGCTCCACACCCCGATGCCCCCCAGCACGACCACCACGAACCCGATGAGGCTCAGGTAGTCCTCGGCCCGCGAGAGGTTGCGGGCAATCCGGTCCTCGGTGTTGCGGTAGGAGCGCACGCGCACGAACTCGTCGCGCAGCGGCTCGCGCAGCGAGGCCACCAGCGGGTCGACGCGGGGCTCGGGGACCCTGACCAGGATCTGCCGCTCGGCCCGGGTGCCGAGGGTCAACAGCCCCGTCTCCAGCAGGTCGTCGTAGTCGATCAGGACCCGCGGGCCGAAGCTGAACGCGCCGATGCCCCCGCCCGGCTCCCGCAGGACGACGCCGCGGATCTCGAAGCCGCGGTCGCCGATGAGGATGTCGTCGCCGACCGCGACGTCGAGCTGGGTCAGCAGCTCCGGCCGCACCAGCGCGCCCCCGCCGGCGAGCAGGCCGTGGTCGTAGGCCCGGCCGTCCTCGAGCACGAAGCTCCCGTAGAACGGGAACGCGGCCTGGACGCCCCGCAGCTCGACCACCCGGGCCACGACCTTCGACTCGTCGGCGGGCCGGGCCATCGTCGGCGTCTCGATGGACAGGGTCCGGCTCAGCTCCGGCTCGGCGCCCAGGATGCCGTCGACGATGGCCAGGGCCGCCTCCGACCACGGCTGCTCCGATTCGATCTGCACGTCGGCGGCGAGCAGGGCCCGCGTCTCGCCCGCCATCGCCACCCCCACCTGCTGGATGACCGACCGCAGCGCCACGATGGCGCTCACCCCGACCGCCACGCAGACGAAGAAGAAGGCGAGCCGCCGCCACGACGCTCGCAGCTCGCGGCCGACCATGCGGAGCACGAACGTCATGCGAGCACCTCCCGGAGCGGCGCCGGGGCCAGCCGCTCGGTGCGGCCGTCGCGCATCCGCAGGGTGACGTCGGTCCCCGACGCCAGCTCGCTGTCGTGGGTCACCAGCACGATGGTCGTGCCCCGCGACCGGTTGACCCGGTGGAGGAGCTCGACGATGTGCCGCCCGTTGGCGCTGTCCAGGTTCCCCGTGGGCTCGTCGGCTAGCAGGATGGGAGGCTCGTTGGCGAGGGCGCGGGCGATCGCGATCCGCTGCTGCTCGCCGCCCGAGAGCTGCGCGGGATAGTGTCCGGCCCGGTCGTCGAGCCCCACCTCGGACAGCAGCGCCGCCGCCCGGTCGGACGCGTGCGGGGCGCCGGCGATTTCCAGCGGCACGAGCACGTTCTCGAACGCGGTCAGCGACGGCACGAGATGGAAGAACTGGAACACGATGCCGATCTTCCGGCCCCGGAGCCGGGCCAGCGCATCCTCCTCGAGGCCGGAGATCTCCACGCCGTCGATGACGATCTCGCCGGTGGTCGGCGCGTCGAGCCCCGCGATGAGGCCCAGCAGGGTCGACTTCCCGCTGCCCGACGGCCCGACGATCGAGACGTACTGCCCGGAGGACACCGTCAGGTCGAGGGGTTGAACGATGGTCAGCGGCGCGTTCCCGCTGAGGACGGTCTTGGAGACGTTGCGAAGCTCGATCATGCGTTCACTCGGGAGGCGGCGTTGCTCGGAGCCGCGCGGTCGAGAAGGCCGCCCACGGCAGTGAGTCGACCCGCCGTCTCGCCACGGGACGACGTTGCGGGCGGCCGCGCGTTCGAGAGCGCCGCAGCTCGCCGATTCCGTTCGCGGCCAGCCCCATCCGCCGGCCTCGAACGGCCCGACGCGGGCCGGCGTCGCCTGCGGCGCCCCACGCCGACTTGGGCGAGGCCGCCCTCGACCCGCCCGCGGGGGAGTCGCGCCGCCGCGCACCATCGGCTCTTGCGCCGCCCGCGGCCAGGGACCTCATGGGTTCAGCGCGGGCAGCAACGGCTCGAGGGCGTCCCGGACCCGCACCGCCACGATCGCCGCCCCGTCCGCGTTCGGGTGAATGCCGTCGGCCTGGTTGAGGGCCGGATCGGCGGCGACCCCGTCGAGCAGGAACGGCATGAACGCCACGTCGTGCTCGCGGGCGAGATCGGCGAACGCCGCCCGGAACTCCCCCGTATAGGCCGCCCCGAAGTTGGGAGGCGCCTCCATGCCCGCGAGCAGCACCCGGATGCCGCGCTCCGCCGCGAGCGCCAGTATCCGCGAGAGGTTGCGCCGCATCTGGTCGACGGGGAGGCCGCGAAGCCCGTCGTTCCCGCCCAGGGCGAGGACGAGGATGCGCACGTCGCCCTCGAGCGCCCACTCGGCCCGGCTCAGCCCCGCCGCGGTGGTGTCGCCGGACACCCCCGCGTTCACCACCGTCACCGCGTAGCCGTCGTCGCGCAGCGCCCGCTCCAGGCGGGCGGGATACGCCTCGTCGACGTCGAGCCCGAGCCCCGCCGTCAGGCTGTCGCCCAGCGCGACCAGCAGCGGGCCCGATCGGGCGTCCGCGTCGAGCTCGGCCGCGGCGGCCGGCGCCTCGCCCCGCGGA
>JAJEEA010000009.1 GCA_022821235.1 Vicinamibacteria bacterium | reverse complement strand
CGGGCGCGCGGGTGGGCACGTGGGGGTCGGCGCCGTAGGCCCGCAGCAGCTTCATCGCCTCGACGTCGGTCGCGTAGGCGGCGCGCCAGAACGGGGTCGCCCCGTCGACGCTCTCCGAGCAGCAGTGGTTGTAGGACATGTACCAGAGGTGCTTGGCGAGCCGCACGTTCGGGTCGGCCCCCGCCTCGAGCAACGCCTCCATGACGTCGAGGTAGGTGGCCTCCTGCTGGTCGTGGGCGCGGGGCTGCGGGTAGCGCGCCCGCGGCGCCCACTGCAGGTTGAGGGCCGCGAAGAGCGGCGTGGCCCCGGCGGCGGTGGCGACGTTCGGATCGGCGCCGCGCTCGACGAGCCGCAACGCGAGGTCGAAGTGGCCGTTCATGGTCGCGATCTGCAGCGGGGTCGTGCCGTCGCCGCTCGCCCGGTTGACGTCCGCCCCGGCGTAGAGCAGGGCCATGGCCACCTCGGCGTGCCCCTGACGGGCCGCGTGCAGCAGGGCCGTCAGTCCGCCCTGCACGCCGACCCGCTCGGTGTAGGCGCGCGGCGTGCCGCGCTCGAGCTGCGCGCCGTCGCCAAAGTTCGGAACATCGTCGAGCAACTGCACTTCCCGCGCCGCCCGGACCGCGGCCTGGACCTCGCTGGCGGTGGGCCGCCACCCCTGCCGCTCGTCGGGCGGGGCCGCCGCCCGGAAGCCGTCGAGCACCTGCTTCCGCCGGGCCGCCGCCGCCCGGTCCATCGCGTCGAGCGCGGGCAGATCGACGACCCTCGTGGCGACCTCGAGCTCCGCGCCGCGCTCCATCAGCACGTTCACCGGTCCGAGGCGGTTGGACGCGGCCGCGAACATCAGCGGCGTCTGTCCCCAGGTGCGCTCGCGGGCGTTGACGTCGGCCCCGTGATCGAGCAGGGCGGCGACGGCCGCCGCGTTCCCCGCCTGCGCGGCGAGATGGAGCGGCGTCGCCCCGCTCGAGGACTCGGCGTGCGGGTCGGCCCCGGCCGCGAGCAACGCCTGCACCACCTCGGCCTGCCCGCTCCGCCCAGCCACGTGCAGGGGCGTATGCTGCCCGATGCGGGTCGTCGCCTCGAGGTTGGCCCCGGCGTACAGGAGCATCCCGGCCATCTCGAGATCGCTCCGCATCGCCGCCCAGTGCAACGCGGTCATGCCGTCGGGCCGGGCCGTCTGCACGTCGGCGCCCCGCTCGAGCAGGGCCCGGACGGCCTCGACGTCGCCCCGGACGGCGGCGTCCGCCACCGGGGAATCGGCCGCCGCGACGGCCACCGACCACAGCGACGGCGCCGCGCACAACGCCGCCAGCATCGCCACAACCGCGCCCGCGCGCAGTGACAGTCTCATGACGCTCTCCCCCGCTCTACGGCTGTGCATCCCGTCCGCCTGCGTCGTCGTTCAACGCGCAAATATCGCTCAACGCGCGCATCCGCCCGCCATGCGCCATCCCGCGTTGTCGGGCACGGACACGGCTTCAGAGCCGGCGGCCACAGCCCGGCCGCATTCTTCCTTCAGAACCCGCAGCCACAGCGCTGCCGCATTCGACGGGCGCGGCGTCCCGGCTGACATCGTTGTCCGGTCGCATTCGCCGACATGCTCCCTGGTCACGCCTCGTCAGCCGGGCACGGCAGCGCCACGCCCCACCGCAGAACGCTAGACGCTCAGCGCGAACTCGCCGGTGCTGTCGCCGAAGCTCGCCCGCTCGTGCCCGAGCGCGTGCAGCAGGCTGAGCATGGCGTTGGCCATCGGCGTCCCCTCGGGCGCCCGCAGGTGGCACCCGCCCGGGAGCCGGCCGTTGGCGTGGCCGAGCAGGAGCAGCGGGCAGCGCTTGTGGTTGTGCAGGTTCGGGTCGCCCATCCCCGACCCGTAGAGGATGACGCTCTTCTCGAGCAGGTCGCCGTCGCCCTCCTGCACGTCCTTCAGCTTGTCCATCAGGTACGGCAGCAGGCTGACGTGGTAGCGGTTGATCTTGTTGAACTCGACGATCGCGTCCTCGCGGCCGCCGTGGTGCGACGCCGAGTGGAACGGCCGGTCGGTGCCGCTCAGCGGGTAGACGCGGCCAGAGGCGTCGCGGCCCATCTTGAACGAGAACACGCGGGTGACGTCGCTCTCGAAGGCGAGGGCCTGCACGTCGAACATCAGCTTGACGTGCTCGTCGAACGAGTCGGGCACGCCGGCCGGCGCCGCCGGCAGCTCGCGCGGCTCGCCGCTCATATTGCGCTCCTCGACCCGCTGGATGCGCCGCTCGATCTCGCGGATGTTGTCGAGATAGCGCTCCATGCGCCGCCGGTCCGTCGCCCCGAGCTCCCGCGTGAGCTCGGAAACCCGCGAGGTCATCCAGTCGAGGATGCTCGCGTCGGTCTTCCGCCGGGCGGCGCGCTCCTCGGCCGTGCCCCCGACCCCGAAGAGCTGCTCGAAGGCGACCCGCGGCGACCGGGTCACCGGCAGCGGCTCGGTCGGCGACGCCCAACTGATCGAGTCGGTGTAGACGCAGGTGTAGCCGTAGGCGCAGCCGCCGGCCTGGTCCACGTTCTCGATGCAGAGCTGCATGGACGGGATCGGCGTCTCCTGACCGAACTGCTGGGCGTGCAACTGGTCGAGGGAGGTCCCCGCGAAGACGTCCGAGCCCTGGGTCTGCTTCGGGTGCGACTGGGTCAGGAAGACGGAGCTGGTCCGGAAGTGGTCGCCGCCGATCTCGGGGGGCGAGAACGCCTCGGCCATGCCCACGTCGGTGTCGCTGACGATGGTCAGATGCTCGCGGTACGGCTCGAGCGAGCTCAGGGCGCCGGCGCTCAGGTCGAAGTCGCGCCCGGCCTTGGCCGGGGCCCACAGGTGCTGGGTGCCTCCCCACGCGTTGGAGCCGGCCGCGCCGTGCACCATCTCGATGGTGATGAGACGGGTCGGGTCGAGGGCGGCGGCGGTGGCCGCCGAGACCCGTCCCGCGGGACGCATCGCGTCCAGGAACGGCAGGGCCAGGGTCGCGGTCCCCACGTCACGGAGGAACGTCCGGCGAGGAAGGTGTTTTCCAGTGATGAACATGAGTTGTCTCCCAGCCTGCCTGTCTCGTCTCCTGAATGTTCCGCGCGTCAATCGCCGCGACTACGCCCGTCCATCGCCGCCTGCGGCTCCCCCGCCGCCCTGCGGCGGCGCCGCCCGAGCACCGCCCCGGCTTCCGCGCCATCCGCGGCGCATGACGCCGAGGGCGGCGACCGACCTGTAGTTGCCGACTGCACTCGAGCAGCCGGCTACGGCAATCCCCGAGCCCGGCCCCACGGCAAGGCCAGTTCCGCCGGCTTCCCTACTGCACGGTCGCGCCCGCCTCGCCGGCGCCGGCCGGTTCCGCCCGCTGCATCGTGAACGCGGGGCTCCGAACGACCCCCAGGATGAACGACGACATGCGGTAGTCGTTGTCCCGGGCGGCCCGGGCGATGCGCCGGACCGTGGGCATGTCGTAGTGCTCGACCCGCCGCCCCAGGGCATAGGCCATGAGGTTCTCGGTGAACGTGCGGGCCAACGGCGCCTCGAGCTTCATCAGCGCCCCCCGCAGCTCCTGCGGGGTCGACACCGGGGTCCCGTCCCACATCTCGCCCCGGGTGTCGAGGGGCATGCCGTTCTCGCGGATGCGCCACTTCCCGATGACGTCGAAGTTGTCGAGGGCGAGCCCCAGCGGGTCCATGAACCGGTGGCACGCGTTGCACGTGGGGTTCGTCCGGTGGACCTCCATCCGCTCGCGCGTCGTGAGGGCCCGGCCGTCGATGACCGTCGCCGTCTCGTCGAGGTCGGGGATGTTCGGCGGCGGGGGCGGCGGGGGCGTGCCCAGCACCACCTCAAGCACCCACTTGCCCCGCAGCACCGGCGAGGTCCGGTTGGCCATCGACGTCAGCATCAGCACCGAGCCGTGGCCGAACAGGCCCCGCCGCTGGTCGCCGCGGTACTCGACGCGGCGGAAGTCCGGCCCCGCGACGTTCGGGATGCCGTAGTGCCTGGCCAGCCGCTCGTTGACGAAAGTGTAGTCCGCGGTGAACAGGTCGAAGAAGCTGCGGTCCTCCCGCACGAGGCTGTCGAACAGCAGCTCGGTCTCGCGGCGCATCGCGTCGGCGAGCTGGCGGTCGAAGTTGGGGAACCAGAACGCGTCGGGCTGCACCTGGTCCATGTCCTGGAGCCGCAGCCACAGCGCCGCGAACCGGGTGGCCAGCGACTCGGCCCGCGTGTCGGCGAGCATGCGCCGGGTCTCGGCCTCGAGCACCGCGGGGTCGGACAGCTCGCCCGCCGCCGCCCGCGCCAGCAAGACCTCGTCGGGGGGACCGCCCCAGATGAAGAAGGCCAGGCGCGAGGCCAGGGCCACGTCCGAGACCCGGTAGTTCTCGCCCGGCGCCACGGGCTCGGCCGGCCGCTCGATGCGGAACAGGAAGTCGGGGCTGGCCAGGGTCGCCTGGAGCGCCGTACGGATGCCCGTCTCCCAGTCGCCCTCCTCGCGGCCCGCCTCGTAGAACCCCATGAGGTCCGCGAGATCGGCGTCGGTCAGGGGCCGGCGGTACGCCTGAGCCCCGAGCCGCCCGACGATCTCCTCGGCGCACGCGCGCTCGGTGTCGGGCGAGGTCGGACGGCAACTGAAGACCCTCCGGCGGCTGGGGGTCTCCGACACCCCGGTGACGTCGTAGGGACCGTCGATGATGAGGTCCCGCATGTGCGGCAGGGCGGTGATGCCGTAGCCGAGGTCGCCGATCTCGGTGTCGACGATCGACCACTCGTGCGGCGCCAGGACGTCCTCGACCGGCCCCTCGAACTGGCGGACGAACACCGCCGACACCCGGTGGGGGCCGGCCCGCACGAAGATCGGCGCCTCG
>JAJEEA010000164.1 GCA_022821235.1 Vicinamibacteria bacterium | reverse complement strand
CCGCCGTCGGCTCCGGCTGCGGCTCCGCCGTCGGCCCCGGCTGCGGCTCCGCCGCCGGCTGCGGCTCCGCAGCCGTCGCCGACCGCGTAGACCCCGTAATCGAGGCCGGGGTGGAACGCCACCGCGAGGTTCGACGGGATGGTCCAGGGCGTGGTAGTCCAGATGAGCACGGATACCGGCCGGCCGGCCAGGGCCGGGATCTTCTCGGCCAGCGCGGCCGCCGACGTCGCCCGCATCGGGAACTCGACGTAGATCGACGGCGACCGGTGGGGCTCGTACTCCACCTCCGCCTCGGCGAGGGCGGTGCGGCAGTGCATGCACCAGTGGACCGGCTTCTTGCCCTTGTACACCACCCCCTGCTCGACGAAGCGGCCGAGGGCGCGCACGATGGCCGCCTGGTAGTCCGGGGTCATCGTCCGGTACGGCCGCGGCCAGTCGCCCGACACCCCCAGGCGCTGGAAGTCGGCCGACTGCCGCTCGACGAACTTCTGGGCGTAGCGGCGGCAGGCGCGGCGGAAGTCGGCCACGCTCATGTGCCGCTTCTTCCCGCCCAGCTCCTGGTCCACCTTCAGCTCGATGGGCAGCCCGTGGCAGTCCCACCCCGGCACGTACGGTGCGTCGAACCCGGCCATGGTCCGCGACCGCACGACGACGTCCTTCAGCACCTTGTTCAGCACGTGGCCGATGTGGATCTTCCCGTTGGCGTAGGGGGGGCCGTCGTGCAGCACGAACCGCGGCGCCCCCGCCCGGCGCTCGCGGATGCGCTCGTACAGCCCCATCTCGTTCCAGCGCGCGATCACCGCCGGCTCCGTCTTCTGGAGGTTGGCGCGCATCGGAAAGTCGGTCCGAGGCAGGTTCAGGGTGTGCTTCCAGTCAGCCATCGGTAATCCGGCCATTGTAGTGCATGCGACGGGCGGCGGCCGGCGCGGCCGGTGTGACTCGATACGGCGGTGCGGGACACACAGGTCTCGGCCGTCTGGCTGCTTGCGTTCCCGCGGGGGGGCATGCCACACTCGAAAGGTGCCCGGCACGGACGCGAAGTGGATCATCGGCACCCTCGGCGGACTGCTGTTGGTGATCGGCGGCTTGATCATCAACCAGAACGCCGGGCTTCGCGCCGATATCGCCGAGCTCCGGACCGACGTGCGGCGCCTCGACGATCGCCTCCGCGCCGTCGAAGAGCGTCTCAGCGTCGTCGAAGAGCGTCTCGACCGCCTCGAAGCCCGTGTCGGCAGCCTCGAAGAGCGGTTCCGCGGCCTCGATGAGCGCGTCCGCATCGTCGAAGATCGGATCCGGGCCGTCGAGATCTTCCTGAGTCAGATCGTTCGACGCCTGCAGGCTCTTGAGCGGGTTCTTCTTCCCGCCCCCGGTCCCGCCGACTGACGTTGCCTCGGCACGCGGCCCGCCGCGCCGCGGTCGGCGCCTGTCCTCGCTCTACCCCGGCGGCCAGTCCATGCTGCGGCCCGCGAGCAGGTGCAGGTGGATGTGGAACACCGTCTGACCGGCCCCGCGGTTGCAGTTGAACACCGTGCGGTAGCCGTCGGCGGCGTGCCCGCGCTCGCGGGCAAGGCGCGCCGCGCAGAGGACGAGGCGTCCGAGCAGGCCCTCGTCGCCGGCCTCGGTGTCGTTCAGGGTCGAGATGTGCCGGCAGGGGATGACCAGCACGTGGAACGGCGCCTGAGGGTTGATGTCCTCGAACGCCAGCACCTCGTCGTCCCGGTAGAGGACCTTGGCGGGAATCTCCCCGCGCACGATCTTGCAGAACAGGCAGTCGTCGGCCATGTCGTCGGCTCCCGGTGATGCCGGTCGGGGCCGGCCGCCCGTGGCGACCGGGCCTTCCATTGTACGGGCCGACAGGGCGTCACGCGGGGTCGGCTCGATCCCGGGGCCGAGTCGCCCCGCCGTCGCCACGCGCCCCGTGCGCGGTGAGGCGGTCGGGCCGCGGGGTCGTGGCGACGCCCCCGCCGCCATCATCCGCCCGTCGCGCCGCTTCTCCCTCGGGCTGCATCACCACCGCGCGGGGAATGCCCTGCAGGTCTGGGCGAACGTCGACCACCTGCAGCCCCGCCCGTTGTGCGATGGCCGCTGCGTTCCCGCTCTGGCCGGACCCGACCTCCATGACCAGCCACCCCCCCGGCCGCAGGCGGTCCGCCGCCACGGTCACCAGCCGCCGTACCGTGTCGAGGCCGTCCGAGCCACCCCGCAGCGCCGCCGCCGGCTCGTGGCGTCGGACCTCGGGGGCCAGGGCGTCGATGACCCCGTCGGGTACGTAGGGCGGGTTCGAAACGATGAGGTCGAACGGACCCGGAAGGCCGTCGAGCAGGTCCGTGTGGTGGAACGTCACCCGGTCCGCCGCCCCGTGCCGCGCCGCGTTTCGCCGCGCCACCGCCAGCGCGTCCGGGCAGACATCGGTCGCGTCCACCCGGGCGCGGGGCAACTCGCGGGCCACGGCAATCGCCAGGCAGCCCGACCCCGTGCCCACGTCGGCGACCGCCCATCGCGCGGCGCGATCGTCCAGCCGTGCGACGGCCGTCTCGACGAGCAGCTCCGACTCGGGCCGGGGGACGAGCACGGCCGGGGTGATCTCGAAGTCGAGCCCCCAGAACTCGCGCCGGCCGGTGATGCGGGCCACCGGCTCGCGGCGGCAGCGGCGCGCGACCATGGGCTCGAACCGGTCCCCGAAGCCGGGCGGGGCCGGCGCCCGCCACCGCGCCAGGTACGTTGCTCGGTTCCAGCCGAGCGCCCAACGCGCCAGCACCTCGGCGTCGAACGCCGCGTCCCGCGCGTCGATCCCGGCCCCGGTCAGTCGCCTGCCCGCCTCGGACACCTGTTCCGCGAGGGTGAGCACGGCGACGGTACGACCCGTCGTCACCGCGGGGATCGTCGACGGATGATGTGACAAGGGCCGGGGATTGGCAGAGACGTTTGCTGTTCCCACGATTGTATGGGCTGGGCGGGATGGATAAAATCGAGTGGGCCGGGGGCGACAAGGCCCCCGGCCCTGTGGAGGGATGGCCGAGTTGGCAAGGCACCCGACTCAGACAAGGGCACCCCGCTGATATTCGGTGGTCAGCGTTCGCGCTGCGCGGGTTCGAATCCCGCTCCCTCCGCCATTCGCTGTCCCCTCTACTCCGGCAGCGCGAACACCCACATCACGCCGCTGCCCTGGGGCAGGGTGATGCCCGAGAAGCGTGCGTACGAGGTGGTCTGGCCGATGCGGCCGCCCGCCCCCACCGCGAGGTACTGGCGCCCGTCGACGGTGAAGGTCACCGGGGCCCCCGAGATGTCGCCGTTCAGCCGGGTCTCCCACAGCCGCTCGCCGGTCTCGGCGTCGAGCGCGAAGAGGCGGCGGTCGGCGGTGCCCCCGAAGACGACGCCGCCGGCGGTGGCCAGGGCCGAGGCGGTCATCGCCGCGCCGTTCTCCGTACGGTACTCCCAGGCCCGCTCGCCGGTGACGGGATTGAACGCCACGAACTCGCCGATGTAGTCGTAGCCCGGCACCATCTTCGTGCGGCTGCCCATGCCCCGGTAGACGCGGCCCGGCACGTACTCCTCGGAGACGAACGTCACGTCCATGCAACTGTTGTTGATGCCGCTGTAGTACAAGCCCGTCTCGGGGCTGAAGCTCGGCGAGTTCAGGTTCCGGGTGCCGTGGAAGTGGGGGCACACCTCGAAGATCTTGTCCGAGTCGACGTCGTCCAGGGTCGGTATCTGGGCGGGGTTGTAGATGGGGCTGCCGCTGTCCGTCCACCCCTCGATGATGTTGTCGTAGCCGGTGCGGAACGCGTTGATGAAGCGGCCGGTCTCGCGGTCGAGCACCACCCCCCAGCCGATCTTGCTCGTCTCGATCAGCGCCTTGCGCTCGACGCCGTTGATCACGAGGTCGACGAGCATGCTCTCGTGCGTCGCGTCGAGGTCCCAGTTGTCGGCCGGCACCACCTGGAAGTACCACTCGATCTCGCCGGTGTCGATGTCCAGCGCGAGGATCGAGTTGGTGTAGAGGGCGTCGCCGGGGCCGCGCAGGGTCGAGGCCCACGGGGTCGGCTGTCCCGTGCCGAGGTACGCGAGCCCCAGCTCGGGGTCGTAGCTGATGGTGTTCCAGGTCAGGCCGCCCAGGGGCGGCACCTCGCGCTCCGTCCACGTCTCGTAGCCGGGCTCGCCCGGCCGCGGCACCGTGTAGGTGGTCCAGAGGTGCTCGCCGGTCTCGGCGTCGTGCGCCACCACCTGGCCGCGGCCGCTCCGGTCGCCGCCCGCGAAGCCCAGCACCACCTTGCCGTCGGCGATGAGGGCGGGATGGCTGTGCCCGAGGCCGGTCGAGTAGTCGCCGGTGCTCACCTCCCAGCGCTGCTCGCCGGTCCGCGCGTCGAGGGCGACGAGGGCCGCGTCGGCCGTGCCCCAGTAGACGGTGTCGCCGAGCACCGACACCCCGCGGTGCCGGCCCAGGGCCTGCGACTGCTCGATGTCCTCGGGGTAGCTGCGGGTGTGCACCCACGCCACGTCGCCCGACACGACGTCGAAGGCGGTCACCCGGCCGCTGCCCTCCGACACGTACATCAGCCCGTTGGCCACGATGGGCGTCGGCACCCAGCGGCTGTTGTCGCGCATCGACCACGCCCACACGAGGCGCAGGTCGCCGACGTTGTCGCGGTTTATCTGGTCCAGCGGGCTGAACCCGGTCACGTCGTAGGTGCGCCGGTAGCTCAGCCAGTCGCCGTCCTCGGGGTTCAGCAGCCGCTCCTCGGTGATCGGCTCCCACTCACGCTCTGCCGGCTGCCCGAACGCGAGCCCCGCCAGCAGCAGGCTCGCGCCGGCCACGCACGCCAGCGCGCATCGCCAGCCACAACACATTCGCATCGCCCTGTCTCCTTCTTTCCGCCGCCGGCCTCCGCCGCGTTCGGGCGGCCGGCGCGGCTCGTCGGCATGCTGCGGATCATCGCCCATGGCCGCCACGGGCGCAACCGCGCGCCGGAACCATGGGGACGTCGGCCGGAATCGGCTACGATGAAGACGTGGACGCCTCGGTGCTGGAGGTCCTGACGGCGCTGCTCTCGCTCGTGAGCGCGGTCGGCGTGCTGGTCGTCAACAGTAAGGTGGACCGGCTGACGGGCCGGGTCGACGCGCTCGAGGGGACGCTGCACATGGTGGTGTCCGTCGTCATGGGCCGTAAACCAGCCTCCGGCGATCCTTCGTAACGTCCTGACACCAAGGCTGCGGCTCGCAACGCGACGACAGTCCCTCCCGGGCCCCGCTGGCGCAAATCGCGCGCGTTCCGGAACAATTGGCGGAGTCGGCCGGAATCGGCTGCGATGGCAGACATGGATGCCTCGGTGCTGGAGGTCCTGACGGCGCTGCTCTCGCTCGTGAGCGCGGTCGGCGTGCTGGTCGTCAACGGCAAGGTCGACCGGTTGACGGGGCGGATCGACAACCTGACGGGGCGGGTCGATCGGCTGACGGGGCGGGTCGACGCGCTCGAAGGGACCCTGCAGGCCGTGGTGGCGGCCGTCATGGGCCGGAAACCGGCCGACGGCGATCCTCCGTAACCTCTCGGCACCGGGTCGGCCGACCGCAACGCAGCCGTTCTCACCCCTTCACGCACACCACCTGCTTCAGCGTGTGCACCACGTCCACGAGGTCCGACGAGTCGGCGATGACGGTGTCGATGTCCTTGTAGGCGCCGGGTATCTCGTCGATGACGCCGCGGTCCTTCCGGCACTCGACGCCCGCCGTCTGGCGCTCGAGGTCGGCCACCGTGTAGGCGGCCTTCGCCTGCGACCGGCTCATCCGCCGCCCCGCCCCGTGGGCGCACGAGTCGAGCGCTTCCTTCGACCCCCGCCCCCGCACGATGTACGACCGCGCTCCCATGCTGCCCGGGATGATGCCCAGCTCGCCGCGCCCCGCGCGTATCGCGCCCTTGCGGGTCACGTAGACGGCCTCGCCGAAGTGATCCTCCTCGGCCACGTAGTTGTGGTGGCACTCGACCGCGGTCCCGTCCACCCGGAAGGGCGGCAGCTTCGTCCGGAGGGCGTCGACGATGCGCGCCATCATCAGGCGCCGGTTCTCCAGCGCGTAGCGCTGCGCCCACCGCACCGCGCCGGCGTAGTCGTCGAAGTGGGCCGACCCCTCCTCCAGGTACGCCAGGTCCTTCGCGGGCAGTCGGGCGAGGTGCCGCTCCATGTCGCGCTTCGCGAGCCCGATGAAGTAGCGGCCCAGCGCGTTGCCCGTGCCCCGGCTGCCCGAGTGCAGCATCACCCACACCCGGTCGGCCTCGTCCAGGCACACCTCGATGAAGTGGTTGCCGCCGCCGAGGGTCCCGAGCTGCCGCGGCCACTTGGCGCGCACGTCCCGCACCAGCGAGCCGACCTTCGGGTGGCGCTCGACGATGCGCTCGAGCCCCGGCCGCAGCGCCTTCAGCACGCCGGGGTCCGCCACCGGCTCGCCGTGGGCGGCGAAGCCCACCGGCACCGCGTCCTCGATGGCCTCGCGCACCCCGCGCAGCGAGTCCGGCAGCCGCGCCGCGTCCAGCGACAGCCGGGCCGCGGCCATCCCGCAGCCGATGTCCACGCCCACCGCGGCCGGGATCAGCGCCCGCCGGGTGGGGATGACCGACCCGATGGTCGCCCCGATGCCCACGTGCACGTCGGGCATCGCGGCCACGTGCCCCACCACGACCGGCAGCCGCGACACCGCCGCGAGCTGGTCGACGGACTGGCGGTCGACGTCGTCGGTGAAGATCCTGACCGGCACTCCGCCCCGGTCGATCACCTGCCGCACCGGCATGGACTCGTCCTCCGTCGCGGCCTGCCGCGGCCCTCACGGCGGTGTGGACGGCGGTGACCACGGTTGCCGATGGCGCCGGCGGGTCCGTAGCCCCACCGCCGTTCCGGCGCATCCAGACAGTGTACGGTGCGGCGGGCCGTGCGGGTGGCCCCGGCGGCTCGTCAGGGCGCGATCCAGATGGGCGACGACCAGGCGCGCTCCTGGATGGTGGCCGGCAGGTCCGGCCGCGGCTCGACGCCGGCGCGAATCGCGTCCCACGTCGACCAGCGGCACGACGGGTTCTCGAGCACCCGCACGTAGTAGACGGCGCGCTGCGCGGGGTCGAAGTCGGGGTCCGTCCACAGGGTGCGCAGCTCGGCCGCCCCCGCGTCCTCGCTGAAGCTGCAGTCGGCGAGGTCCACGCCGGCGCCGTTGTCGGGGCAGCGGTGCGTCGTCTCGTCCACCGCGAGGCCGTCCGAGCAGGCGACGTCGTAGACCTGCTCGCGGGCCTCGTCGCCGTCGACCCGGCCCTTGACGACCTGCAGCCGCTGGAGCGGCGCGCTCGACGCGTCTCGGCTCGCCCACACCAGGAAGCGGGGCACGCGGTCGCCCGGGGCCGCGAGCTCGCCGCCCATGGCGACGCCGCCGTCATAGGCCCGGGCCACGAGGTCGGGGTCGTCCGCGAGGTCGTCCGGGTAGTCGTAGCCGGCGAAGAACCGCACCCGCATGCGCGGCCCGGTGGTGGCGAAGGTCTCCTTGCGGCGGAACGCGTCGAAGATGGCGTCGCGGGTGTTCTCCTCCGCCCACACCCCGGTCAGCCCCGACGCGCCGCGGAGGGCTCCCAGCGGCGATTCGCTGTAGAGGCGGCCGTCCTCCCGCGGCGGGTCGAACGGTATCGACGAGCCGACCTGGGGGGCGCCGCCGGCCGTGAAGAAGTCCGACTCGCTGCCCGGGCCGGCGCCGGCGTGGTTGTCGGTGGCCCCGACGAGGCCGAAGCGGAAGGGGTTGAAGCCGTTCTCCTCCTCGAGGCGCAGGCCGTTCAGGTAGGCCTGGCGCACGTAGCTGCCGTCGGGCCGGCTCGGGGTGGTGCCGCCGCCGATGCGGTAGGACCAGATCTCGAAGTCGGCCCACTCGTCGTTGGGCGAGAGGGCGGGATGGGTGTCGGAGGTGCCCTTGGTCTGGGTGATCTCGACCAGCGGCTCGTTGCGGTTGCGGGTCTCCGCGTAGGCGGCGTCGAGGGGGTCGCCGGCGTAGGTCGCGAGCCGGAACATCAGGCCGTTCGAGCCGTTCGAGTTGTGGGGGATGGCGAGGGCCTCGATGCCCGCCTCGCGGTTGCGGTCCATCCACGCCCACAGCTCCTCGGGGTTGAACGAGTCGAGGCGGCTGAACGGCAGCTCGGGCACCGCGCTGCCGCGGAAGATCACGTTCCGGTGCAGGTTCTGGTTCTCGGGGCTGCCCGTGAACTCGTAGCCGACGAAGGTCGTGAAGCGCCCCGGCTCGTAGTGGCGTTCCGCCGCTTCGACCGTCTCGCGCCACGCCGAGCGCACCACTTCAGTGTCGTGGGGCGGCTGGCTCTGGCCGAGGGTGTAGGCGCGGATGTCGCGCCGCGCCGTGGTGCGGGCGTCGCCGGTCAGGGCGCCGGAGACGAAGTCGGACACCAGCTCGGCCACCGGGTGCGACACGTCCTGGTCGGGGTCCATGACCGCGGGCAGCATGCCGAGGAAGCTGGCGTGGTCGGTGACCGCGTAGAAGTCGAGCGGGGCGTCGAGCTGGACCTCGAACCCGGCGGGGTGGGTCAGCGTTCCGCCCTTCGCGTAGCGGTAGGCGTCGTCGGGGGTGGCGCGGGTGCCGTTGAGGAACGCGTCGTAGGAGAAGTTGGTGTGGGTGTGGAGGTCGCCGAAGTAGGCGTTGCGCAGGGGGTTCGGCTCGGCTGTCGCCGTGCCGGCTTCTTGAGCCGCCCCGGCGTCCTGTGACGCCTCCACCGTCGTGCCGCCGTCGCCGGCGCAGCCCGCGGCGGTCAGGCCGAGCAGAGCGGCGGCTCCGACTACGGTGGCCGCGCGCCAACTGGACGCGGAGTCTCCGGGGCGCTGCGTATGACGTGGCATGACACCTCCCTGGCCGGGCGCCATCGCCTCGCGGCTCCGGCGTCCACCGGACCAATCCTACAGCAGTGCGCGTCGTTCGCGGGAGCGCGGCGGCGAACCTCTACTGGATTTGACGGAGTCGCATCCGGCCGGAGTGGTTGGTCCGCGCGGCAGCGTTGCTCCACGATACATCCATCGCCCACCCACCGCCGAGAAGCTCCCTCGCCCCGCTCTCGCGACACGTTGCTCCCTGGCCGTCGGACGGTCCGCGTCCGAGGCGGAATGCTCCTTCCGCCGGCCAAGGACAGTGAGCGATACAGAGTTGTCGACTGCACCCCGAATGCAGACGGTGTTGGCGGCTCCTGCGATGAGACCTGGCCAGGTGTTTCTGTCACTGTCCTAACGGATCGGCGGCACCATCGACAGCACGCGCTCCAGGAACCAGTAGGCGGAGACGGTGCCCATGACGACTATCGGCGCCTGCACGGCGGCGGCAGGCACCGGCACCCGTCCGACGCGCAGCCCGTAGAGCAGGGCCAGCAGGACGCCAACGATCAAGAGCTGCCCGAGCTCGACTCCGACGTTGAAGAGCAGCAGGGCCATCGCGCGGGCCTCCTCGGGCAGTCCGATGTCGGCCAGCGCCCCCGCGAGGCCGAACCCGTGCAGCAGGCCGAACCCGAAGGCGATGGCCCACGGCGACCGCGCGAGGGACGAGCGCTCGTCTGCGGTGCTCGCGGCCCCGCCGCCGCTCGCGGCCCCGCCGCCGCTCGC
>JAJEEA010000543.1 GCA_022821235.1 Vicinamibacteria bacterium | reverse complement strand
GCCGTCGAGGCCGGCGTGGCCGGCGCCGGCGTCGTTCATTGCGAGGCCGCCGAGGAGGCGGCGTCGCGCGCGGCGGCGTCGGTCCGCGACGGCGACGTCGTCCTCGTCAAGGGGTCGCGGGGGGTTCGTATCGATCAGGTGGTGACGCGGCTCTGCGCCGACCGGGCGGCGGGATCGGAGCGGGCCTGATGCTGTACCACCTGCTCTATCCGCCCCTGAACGTCGTCCAGTACATCACCGTGCGGACCGCCGCCGCCGGCATCACCGCGTTCCTGATCAGCCTCGTCGTGGGGCCCTGGCTCATCCGGACCCTCCGCGGGTTCCAGATCGGCCAGGTCGTGCGGGACGACCTCGCCGGGCACCGTTCCAAGGCCGGCACCCCCACCATGGGGGGGCTGCTCATCCTGACCGCGGCGACGGTGCCGACCCTCGCCTGGGGCGACCTCACGAACCCCTACGTGTGGATCGCGATCCTGTCGATGATCGCGTTCGGGCTCGTCGGCTTCCTCGACGACTACCTGAAGATCGTCCGCCGCGACCACAACGGGCTGCGCCCCCGGTACAAGCTCCTCGGTCAGGCGGTGGTGGCCCTCGCCGTCGGTCTCGCCCTGCTGTGGATGAGCGGGCGCGAGATCTACGGCACCGAGCTCGTCCTGCCGTTCTTCAAGCAGCTCACCCCCGACCTCGGCTGGCTGTACGTCCCGTTCGGGATGCTGGTGATGGTGTTCTTCTCGAACGCCGTCAACCTGACGGACGGGCTCGACGGCCTCGCCATCAGCCTCTTCATCGTCGCCGCGGCGGCGATGACGGCGCTGGCCTACGTCACCGGGCACGCGACCTTCGCCGAGTACCTGCTGCTGACCCACGTGGCGCCGGCGGCCGAGCTCACCGTGTTCTGCGGCGCCCTCGTCGGCGCCGGGCTCGGGTTCCTCTGGTACAACTCGCACCCCGCCGAGATATTCATGGGCGACGTCGGGTCCCTCGCGCTCGGGGGCGCCCTCGGCACCGTCGCCATCCTCATCAAGCAGGAGCTCCTGCTGCCCATCGTGGGCGCGGTGTTCGTCATCGAGCTCCTCTAGGTCGTCATCCAGGTCGGGTCGTTCAAGCTCACGGGCCAGCGGGTGTTCCGCATGGCCCCGCTCCACCATCACTGCGAGCTGATCGGGTGGAGCGAGCCGAAGGTGATCAGCCGGTTCCTGATCGCCGCGGTGGTCTTCGCCTGTTTCAGCCTCGCGACCCTGAAGCTGCGATGAACGCGTTCTCCGTGCGGGGGTCGACGGTCGTGGTGGTGGGGGCGGCGCGCAGCGGCGCGGCGGCGGCGAGGCTTCTCGCCGGCCGCGGCGCCCGGGTGGTCCTGAGCGAGCGGCGCCCCGAGGTCGACGAGGCGGTGCGGCGCCTCGAGGACGACGGCGTCGAGCTGGAGCTGGGCGGCCATCGGCCGGGCACGCTGGCGCGGGCCGACCTCGTGGTGCTGAGCCCGGGGGTGTCCCCCGCGCTGGCGGTCTTCGACGGCGTCCGGCGGCGGGGCGTCCCCCTCATCAGCGAGCTCGAGCTGGCGAGCCGCTGGTTGCGGGGCCGGCTGGTTGCGGTGACGGGGACGAAGGGCAAGTCGACGACGGTGGTGCTGGCGGGCCGCATGCTGGAGGCCGGGGGCCGGGACGTGCTGGTCGGGGGGAACGTGGGGACCGCCCTCAGCACCCAGGTGGACGAGTCCACGCCCGAGACGGTCCACGTGGTCGAGGCGTCGAGCTTCCAGCTCGAGCTGACCGAGACGTTCCGGCCCTCGATCGCGGTGCTCCTCAACCTGCATCGCGACCATCTCGACCGGCACGGGGGCCACGCCGCCTACGCGGCGGCCAAGGCCCGCATCTTCGCCAACCAGACCGGGTCCGACACGCTCGTGGTGAACGCCGACGATCCCGAGGTCCTGCGGATGGCGCGCGGAAGCCGCGCCCGGCGGGTGCCCTACGGCCTGTCGGCGCCCATCGACGCGGGCATCGCGGTCGCCGGCGGGGCCATCGTCCGCCGGACCGCGGCCGGCGACGACCCCCTGGTGCCGTTGTCCGCGGTGCGCCTCGTGGGCCGCCACCTGCTGAGCGACGTCCTCGCCGCGAGCGCGGTGGCGAGCCTCGTCGGGGTGTCCGCCGGCGGGATGACCCGGGCCGTCGACGGGTTCACCGGGCTCGACCACGCCCTCGCCCCGGCCGGCGCGGTGGGCGGGGTGCGCTTCGTCGACGACTCCAAGGCGACCAACGTGGCGGCGGCGCGCTGCGCCATCGAGAGCTGCGGCGACCGCCTCGTCGTCATCATGGGGGGGCGCTTCAAGGGGGGCGACCTCGCGTCGCTCGTCCCGTTGCTGGAGCGCCGGGCGGACGCGGTGGTCGCCATCGGCGAGATCCGCGGTCGAATCCGCGAGACGTTCGAGGCGGCGGTGCGGGTCGTCGAGGCCGCTTCGCTGGAGGAAGCGGTCCGCGCCGCCTACGGGCTGGCCGCGCCCGGGGGGACGGTGCTGCTGGCGCCGGCGTGCGCCAGCCTCGACATGTTCAGGGACTACGCGGAACGGGGCCGCGTGTTCGTCGAGGCGGTGGGCCGGTTGCGGAGGGAGGTCGAAGGGAAGCGTGAGCAGTGAGCAGTCATCAGTCGTGTCGCGGCGGAGGAGAGTCGACCGCTGGGAACGCAGGCTGCCTCGGTCTGCGAGGTCGGTGTCTTCTCCTCGCGCGCGGCTGATGACTGCTGACCGCTCACGCTTCGGATTGTCGGGTCGAGGCGCCCCGGACTTTAGGGGCGCCTCGGCGTTCCGCCGCCGCGAGCGGCGACCAGGACCATGGCGCGAAAGCTGAAGTCCGACAAGGTGCTGTTCCTCGCCACCCTGCTGCTGGTGTGCGCCAGCGTGGTGATGGTCTACAGCGCTTCGGCCGTCCTCGCCATGGGTCGCTTCCAGCAGCCGCACTGGTTCTTCCTGTTCAAGCAGGTGGTCTGGGCCGTCCTCGGCATCGGGCTGCTCGCCGCCGCCATGCGGGTCGACTATCGTCTGCTGCGGCGCCCGATGGTGATCCGGGGCGCCCTGGCCGTCTCCGTCGCGGCCCTCATCGTCGTCTTTTTCGGCCCCGCGATCAACGGCACGCGCCGGTGGCTCTCGATCGGCGGGGTCGGCATCCAGCCGTCCGAGCTCGCCAAGGTGGCGGTCATCCTGTTCACCGCCGCCGTTCTCGAACGGCGCATGGACAAGATGGACCGGGTCGCGCATGCGCTGGCGCCGGTGGCCCTCGTCACCGGCCTCGTCTGCGGCCTGATCGTGCTCGAGCCCGACTACGGGACCGCGTTCACCCTGCTCATGATCGTCGGGGTGATGGTGTTCGCGGCGGGGTTGCCGTACCGCAAGCTCGCGGGGCTGACGCTGGTCATGGCGCCGCTGCTGTTCGCGGTCCTCGTCAGCGCCCGCTACCGCGTCGAGCGGCTGGTCGCGTTCCTCGACCCCTGGGCCGATCCGCGGGACACCGGCTACCAGGTCATCCAGTCGCAGATCGCGGTGGGTACGGGCGGGCTGCTCGGGCAGGGGCTGATGGCCGGCGTGCAGAAGCTGTTCTATCTGCCGCACCCCCACACCGACTTCATCTACGCCGTGATCGCCGAGGAGACGGGGTTGCTGGGGGCCCTGGTCGTGCTGCTCTGCTTCGGCGTCATCCTGTGGCGCGGCCTCGACATCGCGGCGTCGGCGCCGGACCGGTTCGGGGCGTTGCTGGCCGTCGGCATCACGATGATGGTGGCGTTCCAGGCGTTCTTCAACATCAGCGTCGTGCTGGGGCTGCTGCCGACCAAGGGGATTCCGCTGCCGTTCGTCAGCGCGGGCGGCTCCTCGCTGCTCATCAACCTGCTGGCGATGGGCATTCTGCTGAACGTCTCCCAGCACACGTCCGGGGCGCGGGGGATGCCGATGGTGCGGTCCGGATGAGTGCGGTGACGGCGGCACGACGGGCCCGCGCCCGGCCCTCCGTCGGGGGTGCGCGCCGTGGAACGGTGCGGACTCCCGGAGGATGGGTCGGGCGCCGGACCGAGCCGTCAGGCGACGATCGGCGGGGCGGGAGTGCGCGCCCGGCAACGGTGCTGACTCCCGGAGGGTCGGCCGGGCGCCAGGCGGAGCCGTCGGGCGACGATTGGCGGGGCAGGAGTCCGCGCCGTGGAACGGTGCCGACTCCTGGAGGGTCGGTTGGGCGCCAGGCGGAGCCGTCAGGCGACGATTGGCGGGCTGGGGAGCGCGAGGCGCGGGGGGCGGAGCGGGCGATGTCCGGACCTTGCGTGCTGATGAGCGGGGGCGGGACCGGCGGGCACCTCTATCCCGGCATCGCGGTGGCGCGGGAGCTCCGGCGCCGCCGGCCGGGGGCGCGCATCGTCTTCGCGGGCACCGGCCGCGGCGCCGAGGCCCGGACCGTCGACGATCAGGGGTTCGAGCACGTGCTGATTCGCAGCGCCGGGTTGAAGGGCACGTCCTGGCCGGCCCGGGTCCGGGGGTTCTCCCTGCTGCCGGTGAGCGCCTGGGACGCCTGGCGGGTGCTCGGCCGGGTCGGCCCGGATCTCGTCATCGGGCTCGGCGGGTACTCGGCCGGCGCGGTCGTCCTGCTCGCGGCGCTGCGGCGGATTCCGACGATGGTGCTCGAGCAGAACGTGAAGCCGGGCATCACCAACCGGCTGCTGGCGCCGGTGGTCAGCGCCGCCGCCGTGTCCCACGAGGCGACGCTGCCGCAGTTTCGCGGCAAGGGGTTCGTGGCGGGGAACCCGGTGCGGACGGAGTTCTTCGACCCCGCGGCGCCCGCGCCGCCGCCGGCGATGCCGCGCCCGCTGAACCTGCTGGTGCTCGGCGGATCGCAGGGGGCCCACGCCATCAACGTGGCGATGACGGCGGCGGCGCCGGTCCTCGCCGGCTCCGGCGTCGCCCTCGCGGTCACGCACCAGACCGGCCGGCGCGATCAGCACCTGGTGCAGGAGGCGTACATCCGGGCGGGGGTGTCGGCGCGGGTCGCCCCGTTCTTCCAGGAGATGGCCGACCTCATGCGCCGGGCCGACCTCGTGGTCAGCCGCGCCGGCGCGACCACCCTCGCCGAGCTCGCCGCGTCCGGCCGCCCGTCGCTGCTGGTGCCCCTGCCCGGCGCCGCCGACGGGCACCAGCAGGCGAACGCCGAGGTGCTGGCGGCGCGGGGGGCGGCCGAGGTGCTGCCGGAAGCCGGCCTCAGCGGCGAGCGGCTGGCGGCCCGCGTGCTCGCGCTCGCGGGGGACGACGAGCGGCGCCGGCGGATGGCGGCGGCGGCCCGCACCCTGGCGAGGCCGCGCGCGGTTTCAGTCATCGTCGACCGGGCCGAGGGCCTGATCGGAGAGGCGGGCAGCGCGTGAGGTGGCGGAGCACTCATCCGGGGAGCGGCGGCGGGAAGGGGGGCCGGCGGCGGCCGCCCATGGCCTCCCCGCGAACACCCGCCGGGTGCATTTCGTGGGCGTGGGCGGCGTCGGCATGAGCGGTGTGGCGGAAATGATGAGCGGTCTCGGCTACGAGGTCAGCGGCTCGGACCTGACGGCGTCGGCGGCTACCGAGAGGCTGCGGGCGCGCGGGGTCGAGGTCGGTGTCGGCCACGATCCCGGCCGGGTCGCCGGGGCCGACGCGGTGGTCGTCTCGGCCGCGGTGCCCGACCACGACCCCGAGGTCGCCGAGGCGCGGCGCCGCGGCCTGCCGGTGGTGCCGCGCGGCGTCATGCTGGCGGGGCTCGCGGCTTCGCGATCGACGGTGGCGGTGACCGGCACGCACGGCAAGAGCACCACGTCGTCGATGGTGGCGGTGATGCTGGCCGAGTGCGGGCTCGATCCGGCGGTCCTGGTGGGGGCCCGCGTCGATGCCTTCGGGAGCAACGCGAGGCTCGGGAACGGGCCCCACTTCGTGGTCGAGGCGGACGAGAGCGAGCCGTCGCTGCTGGCCCTTCGGCCCCGCGTCGCGGTCCTCACGAACCTCGAGCCCGAGCATCTCGACCACTACGGGACCTTCGACCGCCTGCGCGACACCATGGTCCGCTTCGCCAACCGGACCCTCGAGTCGGGCGCGGTGGTGGCGTGCGGCGACGACGCCGGGGTCGCGGGCCTCCGGGACCGCATCGAGCGGCGGGTCGTCACCTACGCGATGGAGGACGGGTCGGCCGACGTCGTCGGCGCGGAAGCGGTCTGCGGCCCCGGCGGCTCACGGTGCCGGGTGCGGTTCAGCCGGCGCGGGCGCCCCGAGACGGCGGGGCTGGAGATCGCGGTGCCGGGCAGGCACAACCTGCTGAACGGCCTCGCGGCCTTCGCGACCGGTCTCGAGCTGGGGCTCGAGCCGGACGCCGTCGGGGCCGGCCTCCGGCGGTTCACCGGGATCGGCCGGCGGTTCGAGCATCGCGGCAGCGCGGCCGGGGTGCGGGTCGTCGACGACTACGGCCACCATCCGACCGAGATCGCGGCGGTGCTGTCGACGGCGCGGCGGCAGCCGCACGACCGGCTGGTGGTGGTCTTCCAGCCCCATCGGTACTCGCGGACGGCCCGGTTCCTCGACCGGTTCGCGGCGGTGCTGGCGGCCGCCGACGTCGTGGTGCTCGTCGACGTCTTCGCGGCGGGGGAGGCGCCTCTGCCCGGCATCACGAGCGATCGGCTCGCCCGCGCCCTGCGCCGCGAGACGGACCGGCCCGTGCTCCACGCGGGCGGCCTCGACGAGGTCGCGCCGCTCGTGGCGGAGCTGGCGCGGCCGGGCGATCTGGTGCTCACGCTGGGGGCGGGGCCCATCGGCGGGATCGGCGGCCGTCTCCTCGAGGCGATCGAGGCGGCGGCCGGCGGGAGGGGGGAGGCATGAGCATGGCGCTCCTCGACCAGGCGTCCACCCGGCCGCCCGCCCCCGAGCCCGAGCCGCGCCTTCGGCGGCTTGCGGCCGGGGTCAGGCGGCACCGGGCGCGGATCGTGCGCGGCGTGGTCGTGGCCGGCGGCCTGTCCCTGGGTGGATGGATGGCGGCGGCGGAGCTGCCCGGCGCCCCGTTCCTGGCCATCGACGACATCGTGGTCCACGGCAACGAGCACCTGTCGGCGGGGGAGGTGCTGGCCCTGATGCCGGGCCTGCGCGGGGCCTCCATCCTCTCCGCCGACCTGGATGACCGCCGGCGGCGGCTGTCGGCGTCGCCGTGGCTCACCGGCGGCACCCTGCGCCGCCGCCTGCCGTCGACGATCGAGGTGTTCGTGACCGAGCGCCGGCCCGTCGCCCTCGCGCGGTTCGGCGGCCGCCTCTTCCTGCTGGATGCGTCCGGGGTCGTCGTCGACGGTTACGGGCCGCGCTTCGCGCACCTCGATTTCCCGATCGTCGACGGTCTGGAGAAGGGAGGGGGGGGGCGGGCGTCCGTCGTCGATCCCGAGCGCATGGCGCTGGCGGCACGGCTGCTCGCGGAGCTGGCCGGCCAGCCCGACGTGCTCGCCGCGGTCTCCCAGATCGACGTCGCCGATCCGGGGAACGCAGTCGTGCTGCTCGACGACGACGTGGTGCTGCTGCAGCTCGGCGCGGAGCGCTTCCTCCCGCGGCTGCGGCTCTACGCCGAGCTCGCGCCCCTGCTGCGCGAGGCGGTCCGGGACATCGACGAGGTCGACCTGCGCTTCGACCCGCGGGTGTACGTCCGGGGCCGGGGCCCGGCCGGCGGGGAGGATCCGGTCCGGAGCCGGCCGGTCGCGGGGGTCGCCGATGCGGCCGCGACCGGCCGGCCGGGTGCTGCCTTTGCGTTGCAGCGCTGAGGCCTGAACGGGGGGGCCATGGCACGAAGGGAAAACCATCTCGTCGGCCTCGACGTCGGCACGTCCAAGGTGGCGGCCATCGTGGCCGAGCCCCTCGACGACGGCGGCCTCGACGTCATCGGGGTCGGGGTCGTCGAGGCCCACGGCATCCGGGGCGGGGTCGTCGTCAACGTCGAGGCCGCGGTCGGGTCGATCGAGCGGGCCATCGAGGAGGCCGAGCTCACCGCCGGTGTCGAGATCGACTCGGTCGCCCTCGGCCTCTCCGGGGCCCATCTGCGCGCGTTCAACAGCCGCGGGGTGGTGGCGGTGGCGGACCGGCATCGCGAGATCACCAGCGGGGACGTGCGGCGCGCCATCGACGCCGCGAAGGCGGTGAGCCTCCCGAAGGGCCGCGAGATCGTGCATCTCCTCGCCCAGAGCTTCGTCGTCGACGGCCAGGACGGCATCAGCGCCCCCGTCGGCATGAGCGGCTCGCGCCTCGAGGTCCACGTGCACGTGGTCACCGGCAGCATCTCCTCGACCCAGAACATCATCGCCTGCGTGAACCAGGCGGGGGTGGAGGTCGCCGACATGTTCATCGAGCAGCTCGCGGCGAGCGAGTCGGTGCTGACGAACGCCGAACGCGACCTCGGGGTCGCCCTGGCCGACATCGGCGGCGGCACCACCGGCCTCGCCATCTTCGAGCACGGCAGCCTGTGGCACACCGCGGTCGTGACCCTGGGCGGCGGCCACTTCACGAACGACGTCGCCGTCGACCTGCGGATGCCGATTCCCGACGCCGAGCGGATCAAGCGCCTGCAGGGGTGCGCGCTCGACGCGATGGTGGGCGAGGACGAGCGCATCGAGGTGGCGAGCGTCGGCGGCCGGCCGCCGCGGGAGATGTCCCGGCGGGTCCTGTCGCGGGTCCTGCAGCCGCGCGCCGAGGAGCTGTTCCACAAGCTGTGGGACGAGATACGGCGCGCCGGCCACGAGGACTCCCTGCACTCGGGCATCGTGCTCTGCGGCGGCGGGGCGCTGCTCGAGGGGATGTCGGAGATCGCCGAGCAGATCTTCGATCTGCCGATCCGCCGGGGTTGCCCGGCCGGCGTGGGCGGGCTCACCGACCACGTCAGCAGCCCGGCGTTCGCGACAGCGGTGGGGCTGGTGAAGCAGGCCCACCGCCACCACGTGCAGGAGCAGGCGCACGAGGGGTGGTGGAGCGTCGACCGGCGCCTCACCGGCCGCCTGAGAGGGTTGTTCCGGTTCCTGGGGCGGGTTCGGGGCCGCAGTTGGGCCTGACGGGCTTCGGGTGGCGCCGGCCGTCGCCGCCGGCCCTCGGCCGGCACGCGCGCCGCGGCGGCGGCACGTTGGTGGAAGGACAAGGGGGAGTAGATGGAATCCGCTACTGAGCACAGGGATGCACGGGGTGACGAGGCCGCTCGCCGGGAGCCCGCATCCGATCACAAGGGTCCACGCCTGACGATACACGACCCGGTCGACGCACTGGGGGCGCGCATCAAGGTCATCGGGGTGGGCGGCGGGGGCAGCAACGCCGTCAACCGCATGGTCCGCTCCGGCGTCACCGCCGTGGAGTTCGTCGTGGCCAACACCGACGCCCAGGCGCTGAGCCACAGCGAGGCGCCGCTGTGCATCCAGATCGGGGCCAAGCTGACGAAGGGGCTGGGCGCGGGGGCGTCGCCGAGCGTCGGGCGGCAGGCGGCGCTCGAAGACACCGACCAGCTCATCTCGGCCCTCGACGGGGCCGACATGGTGTTCGTTACCACCGGCCTCGGGGGCGGCACCGGCACCGGGGCGGCGCCGGTCATCGCCAGCCTCGCGAGCGAGCTGGGCGCGCTGACGGTGGCCGTCGTCACCAAGCCGTTCAAGTTCGAGGGGCGGCGGCGGCACCTGCAGGCGGAGCGCGGCCTCGCGGAGCTGCGCGAGTGCGTCGACACCATGATCACGATCCCGAACGAGCGGCTGCTGGCCACCACCGATCGCTCGACGACGCTGCCCGAGGCGTTCGCCACCGCCGACGACGTGCTGCGGCAGGCCATCCAGGGCATCTCCGATCTCATCCTGAAGCCCGGCCTCATCAACCTCGACTTCGCCGACGTCAAGGCCATCATGTCCGGGGCGGGGATGGCGGTCATGGGCACCGGCATCGGCCACGGCGAGAGCAAGTCGGTCGACGCGGCGAAGCAGGCCATCTCCAGCCCCCTGCTCGAGGATGCGAGCGTCGAGGGGTCCCGCGGCGTCATCATCAACGTCACCGGCGGCGACGACCTGTCGCTGGCGGAGGTCCACGAGGCGACCTCGATCATCCACGAGTCGGCCCACGAGGACGCGAACATCATCTTCGGGGTGGTCATCGACCACGACCTGGAGGACGAGGTCAAGCTGACGGTGATCGCGACCGGGATCGGGCGGACGGACGCCGCGGCCGAGACCCCCGTCGACCTCCAGCAGTACGCGGACTGGAAGGACGATGCGGCCGCCGCCGCGGCCGCGGCCGGCGAGTCGCCGTTGCGGCGCACGCCGGTCATCACGCTGCCGCTGCCGCCGACCGGGACCGGCGGGGACGCGGGGTCCGAGATCGAAGTGCCGCTCTTCCTGCGGCAGCGCGCGGAGTAGGAGCTCGCGCCCGGGACGGCGGGGACTCCCGGCGGGTCGGTCGGGCGGCGATGGGCGCCGCGGTCGCCGCCCGCCGGGCGAGACTTCCGGGTCCCGGAAGGGACGCTCCCGCCGGGGCGGCCGGGTCACCCCGCCCGGCCGTTCGCCGCCGGCGCCTCCGCCGGCGGGTCGGCGGGTCGGTCGGGGTCGTGGTAGAGCAGGCGCAGGCAGCTCTCGCAACGAATGAGCTCGGTGTTGAGCAGGATCTGATTGAAGACCTGCGGGCGGAGCCGGACGTTGCACACCGTGCAGTGCCCGTTCCTGGCCTCGACCACGGCCAGGCCCCGGCGCTGGACGGCTATCGACTCGAAGAGCCGCAGGCTCGCGGCGCCGATGCTCCCGGTGAGCTTCGCCCGCTCGTCCGAGGCGCCCTCCAGCCGCCGCTCCATCGCGGCGCGCTCCTCGTCGAGCTCGGCGCGCTCGCGCTCGACGGCCGCCGACTCCTCCCGGTCGGCGCGCTCGGCCGCGTCGGCGGCGGCATCGAGCTCGTCGGCCTCCAGCATGTGCTCGAGAATCGTGTCCTCCAGCCGGGCCACCTCCCCCTCGGCCGTGGCGATCTCGTGCTGCATGGCCGTGTACTCCTTGTTGGTCTTGACGGCCATGAGCTGGTCCTTGAACCGCGTCAGCCGGCCCTGGATCTCGCCGAGGCGCTTCTCGACCTCCCGCCGGCTCTTCCGCGCCTCCTCCTGCCGCCGCCGCGCGTCCTCGGCCCGAGTGCGGCTGGCTTGCAGGCGCGCCTCGAGCGCGGTCATCCGTGCGGGAATGGCGGCGACCGCGCGCCGGGTCTCGACGGTGGCGTCGTCGAGGCGTTGCAGGCGGATCAACCGTTCGAGGTCGGGCAGCATCGGGAGTCGGGCCTCCAGGGTGCGTCGCGGTCCGAGGCAAAAAAAACCCCGCCGGGAAGGCGGGGCGGGCACGCCGCTCGCGCGCTCGTCGAGCGTGCCGGCGACACGCGCGACTCGCGGACAGGCATTGCGGCGTCTCCTTCAGGTGGTGGGCCCACCAGGATTCGAACCTGGGACAGACCGGTTATGAGCCGGCGGCTCTACCGCTGAGCTATGGGCCCGGTCGGGAACGGCGGACCATCCGCCCCGCCTACGTACCTTCGAGGAACGCGCGCAGCCTCCGGCTGCGTGACGGATGCCGCAGCTTGCGCAGCGCCTTGGCCTCTATCTGGCGTATGCGCTCGCGGGTCACCGCGAAGTTCTGGCCGACCTCCTCCAGCGTGTGCTCGCTGCCGTCGCCCACGCCGAAGCGCATCTTGACGACCCGTTCCTCGCGCGGGGTCAGGGTCCGCAGCACGCTCTCCGTCTGCTCCTTGAGGTTGAGGTTGATCACCGCGTCGGCGGGAGAAACCTCCTGCCGGTCCTCGATGAAGTCTCCCAGGTGGCTGTCCTCCTCCTCGCCGATCGGCGTCTCGAGCGAGATGGGCTCCTGGGCGATCTTCAGCACCTTCCGGACCTTGCCGACGGGGATGTCCATCCGCTCGGCGATCTCCTCCGAGGTCGGCTCCCGCCCCAGCTCCTGCACCAGCGCCCGCGAGGTGCGGATCAGCTTGTTGATCGTCTCGATCATGTGCACGGGGATCCGGATCGTCCGCGCCTGATCGGCGATGGCGCGGGTGATGGCCTTGCGGATCCACCACGTCGCGTAGGTCGCGAACTTGTACCCGCGGCGGTACTCGAACTTGTCGACGGCCTTCATCAGGCCGATGTTGCCCTCCTGGATGAGGTCGAGGAACTGGAGGCCGCGGTTCGTGTACTTCTTGGCGATGGACACCACCAGCCGCAGGTTGGCCTCGACGAGCTCCTTCTTGGCCATCTCCGCGAGCATCTCCCCCCGGAAGATGGCGCGGTGGGTCTGCTCGATCTCCGGCACCGGCTGGCGGAGCTCCTCCGCCCGGGCGCGGAGCCGCGCGCGCAGCTCGCGCTGCCGCCGCGTCAGCCGCTTCCGGTCCTCGTCCCGGCGGGGCGTCTTGGACTTCAACTGCCGATCGACGTGCGCGAGCTCGCCCTGGATCGCCTGCACGCCCTCCACCGCCTCCTTCGCGCCCTCGGTCAGCCGCCGCTTGACGCCCTCCGTGAACTCGAACCCGCGGACGAGCCGGGACAGCGCGACCCGGGCCCGCAGCACGCTCCGGTAGCCGCGCCGGTACTTCTTCTTCTCGCGCTTCGAGATCTCTCCGAGCAGGGCCTCGCGCCGCCGGGCCTCCTCGCGGGCCTGGCATATCCGCTCGATCCGATCCAGCACCGTGCGGGACAGGCCGCGCAGCTTCTCTTCG
Organism: Vicinamibacteria bacterium; assembly: GCA_022821235.1. Taxonomy (GTDB): domain Bacteria; phylum Acidobacteriota; class Vicinamibacteria; order Vicinamibacterales; family UBA8438; genus JAJEEA01. The sequence goes on along the minus strand of JAJEEA010000543.1, from coordinate 5,859 downwards.
GTCATCTCGTCGTCCTGGAAGACGACGAGCTCGCGAATGGTGCGTTCACCGGCCTTCAGCTTGTCGCCCATGTCGATGATCTGCTGGACGACGACCGGCATTCGCGAGACCGCCTTCATGATGGACAGCTTGCCGCGCTCGATGCGCTTGGCAATCTCGACTTCCCCTTCGCGGGTCAGCAGGGGCACCGTGCCCATCTCGCGCAGGTACATCCGGACCGGGTCGTTGGTCTTGTCGATCGCGCTCGGCGTCAGGTCCAGCTCGATGTCCGAGCCTTCGCTGCGCCGGTCGAGCAGCTTGTCCCGCTTCTGCTCCGAGTCGACGACCTCGATGCCGGCGTTGTCGAACGTCGTGTAGAGCTCGTCGATCTCGTCCGACGTCGTGATGTCCGGCGGCAGCAGCTCGTTCACCTCTTCGTAGAGCAGGTATCCCTTCCGGAAGTCGGTTTCTCGCTCCTTGCCGATCTGGATGAGCTGCCTGACCTCGTCGTACTTTTCTTCTAGCGACAAAGGCGTTCCTCCTGGGCAGTGCGCCGGGTATCCGTCACCTCAGAGACTCCAGCCGGGCCGAGAGGTCGAGCTTCTTCCGCCACAGCACGTCGATCTCGGCGAGGGCCGACGGCGTGCCGATCCGCTGGCAGCGGTCGATCTCGTCCTGGACCGCGGCGCGCTGGCGCTCGCAGGCGCGGCGCCGGAGCTCGTGCCCGCAGTCCGCGGCCGCCGCCGGCGGCCGGTCGCCGGCCCCGACCCGGGCCATCCAGTCGGCCTCCTCCGCGCTCAGGCGTTCCCGCAGGGCGTCGTGAACCACGGCGCCGGGCCAGTCGGCCAGCGACCGCGCGGTGGCGAGAATCGGCTCCGTGGCCAGACCCGCGATGTCGTCGTCGTCCAGTCCCCCGATGGCCTCCATCGCCGCCGCGGTGTCCCGCGCCAAGGCCCAGATCAGCCCCTTCTCGGCCGGCGTCACGCGGCGCCCCGTCGCCACCCGGCGCTCGTCGACGGTCGTCCGCCTCGCCACCGCGGCCCGGCGGATCTCCCGCCGCGCGACCTCCTCGAGAATCCCCGCCCGGTGCGCGAGGGTGTCGGCGAACCGGTCGCGCTCGGCCGCGTCCGGGATGCGCGCCGCCACCGCCAGCATGCGGGTCAGGAACTCGCGCCGGTGGTCGCCGCGGCGAAGGTCCCGCGCCGCCGCCTCGCGGTCGAGCACGTACTCCAGATACGGTCGCGAGGCGCGCAGCGTTTCGCGGTACCGGTCGACGCCGTGCTTCCGGATGCACGTGTCGGGGTCCTCGCCGTCGGCGAGCACCGCCACGTTGACCTGCAGCCCCTGCGCGACCAGCAGCTCGCCGGACCGGGCCGCCGCCCCCGCCCCCGCCGGGTCGGGGTCGAAGCTCACGATCACCTTCGGCGCGAACCGCTTGAGCAGCCGGACCTGCCCCTCGCCGAGGGCGGTGCCGCAGCAGGCGACGACGGGGTGGACGCCCGCCTGGACCGCCTGGGCGAGATCGAAGTACCCCTCGACGAGGACCGCGTACCCCGCCTCGCGGACGGCGCGCTTCGACAGGTGGAGGCCGTAGAGGGTCCGCCCCTTCGAATAGATGGCGGTCTCGGGCGAGTTCAGGTACTTCGGCTGCTGGTCGGGGTGGAGGGCCCGCGCCCCGAACGCGACGACCGTCCCGCTGTCGCGGGCGATGGGAATGACGAGCCGGTTCCGGAAGCGGTCCACGAGCGGCCCCCCCTCGCGCGAGGCGGCCAGCCCGCTCCGCACGAGGAGGTCGTCCGCGTAGCCCCGTTCGCGCAGGTGCGCGGTCAGGCGGTCTCGGGCCGGCGGGGCGAATCCCAGCCCCAGCCGCTCCGCGGTGTCGGGGGTGATGCCGCGGGCCGTGAGGTGGTCCCTGGCCGTCCCGCCTCCCGCTTCCGCCAGGCGCGCCGCGAAGAACTCCGCCGCGGCCTCATGGATGCCGACGAGGGTCTCGCGCTCGGCCTCCGCCGCCGCGTCGCGATCGGTGGCGGGCTCGGGCGCCCGGACGCCGACGCGCTCGGCGAGGTGGCGCACCGCGTCCTGGAACCCCAGCCCCTCCTGGAGCTCGACGAACTTGAGCACGTCGCCGCCCACGCCGCACCCGAAGCAGTGGAAGAAGCCCTTGTCCGGATGCACGTTGAACGAGGGGGTCTTCTCGGCGTGAAACGGGCACAGGCCCACCCAGGCGGCCCCCGCCCGCCGGAGGGGGACGTACGCCTGCACCACCTGCACGATGTCCGCCTGCGACTTCAGGTCGTCGATGAACGACTGGGGGAACAGGCCCATGTCAGCGGATCATTCCTTCAGCTCGGCGATGGTGACGGCGCCGCCGCCGTCCTCCGGGGGCGCCGCCGACACCCGCCGGACGCAGGGGTGCGTGTCGAGAAACCGGGTGATCGAGCGCCGCAACTGGCCGGTGCCGTGACCGTGGACGAACCGCACGGTGCGGGTCTCGCTCATCAGCGCGTGGTCGAGGTGCTTCTCGACCCGGGACAGGGCCTCCTCGACCCGGCAGCCGATGACGTTGAGCTCCTCGAGCGGGCCCGAGGGCTCCTCGACGTGGATGGCGACCCGGCTGTCCGGCCGCCGCGGCCGCTTGGGGCGTCCGCTCGCGGCCCGCAGCGCGGCCAGGGGTACGCGCAGGCGCTTGCCGTTCACCTCCACGTCGGCGTCGGCGCCCTGCAGCGACCGCACCGTGCCGTCGACGCCGAGCGTCGACACCGTCACCCAGGCCCCGACCTCGACGTCGAGCGCCGGCGCGGCGCGGGCGGGGGGCGCCTCCTCGGCCGGGACCTCCATCTTCCGCGCGACCGCCTCCAGCGCCGCCTGCGCCTCTGCCCGCAGGGCCCCGCTGTCTCCCGTCGACAGGGCGCGTTCGCGGCTGTCGATCCGGCCCGCGGCCTCCTGCTCCAGCGCCGCGACCCGCTCGCGCAGGCCGGTCACGATGGCGTCGATCTCGCCGCGGGCGCTCCGGAGCCGCTCGCCGAGCGACTGCTCGAGCCGCTTACGGCCCGCCGCCTCGCGCTCCTCGAGCTCGCGCTCGCGGCGCGCCGCCTCGGCGTCCCGCGCGGCCAGCGACCGGTCCCGCTCCGCGAGCTCCTCGCGGAGCTCGTCGAGGCGGCGGCGGTCGGTGTCGATGCGGGCGAGATGCTCCGCGAGCTGCGCCTCGCGGGCGCTGCGCCGGTCGGCGGCGGCGGCGATGATATCGGGGGCGAGGCCCAGCCGCCCCGCGATCTCCAGGGCCAGGCTGCGGCCGGCCGACCCGTAGAGCAGCCGGTAGGTCGGCGCGAACGTCTCGGGGTCGAAGCCGAACGCGGCGATCGCCGCCCCCGCCGTCGTGGCCCCGTAGGACTTGAGCACGTCGTCGTGGGTCGTCGCGATGACGTGGGCGCCGCGCGCGCGGAAGTGCTCGACCACGGCGCACCCGAGGGCCCCGCCCTCCACCGGATCGGTGCCGGCGCCGACCTCGTCGAGCAGGATCAGGCCCGGGAGAGCGAGCCGGCGGTCCATCGCCACGATGTTGCCGAGGTGCCCCGAGAACGTGCTCAGGTTGGCGGCGATCGACTGCTCGTCCCCGATGTCCGCGAACACCGACCGGAAGACCGGGAGCACGGAGCCCTCGGCGGCGGGGACGTGCAGGCCGGCCTGGGCCATGAGGACGAGCAGCCCCGCCGTCTTGAGGGCGACGGTCTTGCCGCCGGTGTTGGGCCCGGTGACGATCAGCGCGCGGTCGGGCGGCCGCATCACGATGTCGACGGGAACCGGCTCCTCCGGCGCGTCCGCGCGCGGGGGGCTCTCGAGCCGGCTCGTCACCACGCTCATCAGCAGCGGATGCCGGGCCGCCCGCAGCTCCAGCGTCTCGTCGGCCGCCAGCGCCGGCGCCACCGCGCCGATGGCGGTCGCGAAAGCCGCTCGCGCCTGCACCGCGTCGAGATCCGTCGCCGCCGTCAGGGTCCGCCGCAGGTCCGCGGCCCGCCGCCGGAACGCCGAGGACAGCCCCGTCAGCACCCGCCGCACCTCGTCCTCCTCGTGCTGCTCGAGGGCCACGATCTCGTTGTTGAGGTCCACGGTGCTGAGGGGCTCGAGGAACAGGCTGGCCCCGCTCGTCGAGCTGCCGTGCACGATGCCCGGGATGGCGGTGCGGTGCTCGGAGCGGACGACCAGCACGAACCGTCCGTTGCGCTCGGTGACGACCCGTTCCTGCAGGTACTTGACCGTCTCGCGGCCCCGCAGGAACGACTCGAGGTTGCCCCGCAGCCGGTTGCGCTGCTTCCGCAGGCGGCCGCGGATCGTCTTCAGCTCGGGGCTCGCGTCGTCGTTGACCTCGCCGGCGTCGTCGATCTTCCGGGCGACGTCCTCGCACTCCCGCGTCCAGGCGGCGCTCCCGTTCGCGATCTCGGTCAGGGCCGGATAGGGCCCGCCGCCGGCGGTGCGGACGGCTCGGCACGACCGCTCGAGCGACCGCAGGAAGTCGGCCAGCTTCCGCAGGTCGAGGGCGGCGAGGGGCTGCCCCTCGATCGCGAGCCGCGACAGGATCGCGGCGAGGTCGCGCGGGGCCTCGAGGGGAAGGCCGGCTTCGTTGGCGGCGAGAAAGCGCACGCCTTCGGTGGTGTGGGCGAGGGCGGCCTGGACGGCGCGCCGGTCGGTGAGGGGCCGCATCTGCACGAGCGCATCGGCCCCCAGCGGCGTCAGGGCATGGCTGGCGACCACCTCGACCACGCGGTCGAACTCGAGGGTCGTCTGGGTTCCTGCCTGCATCGCGGTAACGGCGCCGGTGCTGTACGGACGCTGGCCCGGTCCGGGTCGTGCGGGACGCTCGGCTTGGGCTCCGAGCGGCCGCGATCACGAGGCTCGAGGGGTTGGAAGCGCAGGCTTCGCAACAAGAGAGAATATCACGGCGTCACGACCCGCTCAACCGTCGGCCCCCGGCCCGATCCGGTTGATCAGGCTGGCCATCGCCGCGGCCCCGAAGCCGTTGTCGATGTTGACCACCGCGACCCCCGACGCGCAACTGTTCAGCATCGTGAGCAGGGCCGCGACGCCCCCGGCCCCGGCCCCGTAGCCCACGCTCGTCGGCACGGCGATGACGGGCGCCGCCACCAGCCCCCCCACCACGCTCGCCAGGGCCCCCTCCATGCCCGCGACCACCACGATGACCCGGGCCCGCTCGAGGCGCGCCCGTTCCGAGAGCAGCCGGTGGAGGCCGGCGACCCCGACGTCGTAGAGCCGGTCGACACGGTTCCCCATCACCGCGGCGGTGACCGCCGCCTCCTCGGCGACCCGCTGGTCGGCGGTGCCCCCGGAGACCACGAGGACGGCGCCGCGGGCGGCCGCCTCCCCGTCCCGGACGCGGCTGATGATCCCCGCCTCGGCGTGGAAGACCGCGTCGGGCACGCGCTCGCGCACCGCGTCGAACGCGTCGTCGTCGGTCCGGGTCACCAGCAGGGTCTGGTCCGCCCCGACGATTCGGGCCGCGATCTCCGCCACCTGGCCGGGCGTCTTGCCGGCGCCGAAGACGACCTCCGGAAAGCCCTGGCGGATTGCCCGGTGGTGGTCGACGCGGGCGAAGCCGAGGTCCTCGAACGGCGCGCGCCGCATCGAGGCGGTCACCTCCGCCTGCGCCTCGGCGACGCCGAGCGCCCCGGTGCGGACCTGTTCCAGGAGTGAACGAAGCCGCTCGGGTTCCATGCCTCGATCATACAGACGCCGGGGCGTGGCGGTTGCGGTCGGCGGCCCGGGCCACTATTCTTCGGGACCGATGAGCACACGTTCGACGGCGGGTCTCGACGAGGTCGGGGCGGCCTCGTTTGTAATGTTGATTTTCGTGTTGGGTATGTGTGT
>JAJEEA010000154.1 GCA_022821235.1 Vicinamibacteria bacterium | reverse complement strand
GCGCAGACTCCTCGCCCGCCCATCGTCGCCTTCGGCTCCGCCGGGCGCCCAACCGACCCGCCAGGAGTCCGCGTTGTTCCACGGCGCAGACTCCTACCCGAGCTCGATGCGGAACACCGGCGCCGCGGCGCCGGGCGTCGTCTCCGTCACCTCCACGGTATCGACACGCCCGGTCGGCGGCCCCTGCCGGAGCGTCCGTTCGAATCGTTCCATCGCCTCCGCGTCGCCCTCGGCCTCGACCTCGACCCGCCCGTCGGCGAGGTTCCGCACGAAGCCGCGGAGCCCTTCCCGGGCGGCGGCGTCGCGCGCATGGAACCGGTACCCGACCCCCTGCACCCGCCCGGAAACCACGAACCGCCTCGCAACGATCACTCCGCCCCCGTGTATGCCGTCGCCCCCGAGCATGTCCCGTCCGGACACCCACGGCCCGCGCCGAGGCGGCACCTGTCGGCGCCACGCGCGTCCGGGGACCGACCCGACCTCGAGCCGCGGGTCGCGCTACGGATCGGCGCCACGCTTCCGGGGGGCCGACCCCGGCGTCGCCATCGACGGTCCTCCCACCGATCGGTCGCCACGCTTCCGGGGGGGCGACCGTCGCCCACGTCCCCGCCGGTCCGCTCGACGAATCGGCGCCACGCGGGGGGCGACCCTGCGTCGGCCCACTCGGCAGCGCGCGATTATATCCGACCCAGGCCGCCCGGAGCTTCGCGAGGGATTCGCAAGGGAGAGAAACCGACGACGAGGGAAGGATGGTCGGGGCGAGAGGATTTGAACCTCCGACCCCTCGGTCCCGAACCGAGTGCTCTACCAGGCTGAGCCACGCCCCGACACGATCAACTATCTTACCTCAACCTCATCCGATTCGGCGAGAAATTCGACGGCGCCGAGGGCGGCGTGGTTGGTCCAGTCGGGATGCAGCGGAGTGACGGAGACCCAGCCCCCCCGAATCGCCTCGTAGTCGGACCGCTCGTTCGGCTCCCAGTCGAGCTGCGCGGAGTCTATGCGGACCGACGTTCGCCCCGCCCCGGCAGCGCCGGTCGTGCCGAACGTCTGGCGCCGGCTCGCCTGCACCGTGATGCGGATGCCGCGCGGAATCGTGCGCGGGATGTTGACGTTCAGCAGCGTGCGGCGCGGCAGCCCCTCGAACAGCACGGCCTCCGCGAGCTGCCGGGCGATGTAGCCGCCCCCGGCGTAGTCCATCCGCTGGCTGCGCTGCAGCGAGACGGCGATGGCCGGAACCCCGAGCAGCGCCCCTTCCAGGGCCCCGGCCACGGTGCCGGAGTAGGTCACGTCGTCACCGATGTTCAGCCCGTCGTTGATGCCCGACACCACCAGGTCCGGGACGCCGCCGAGCACCTCGGACACCGCGATGTTGACGCAGTCGGCCGGCGTGCCGTCTACCGAGTGCCACCGCGGCGCCGCCTCCCGCAGATCGAGCGGCCGCCTCAGGGTGAGGCCGTGACCGACGGCGCTGCTCTGCTCCGCGGGCGCGACCACCGTCACCCGGCCGAGGGCGGCGAGGGCGTCGGCCAGCGCCCGCACCCCCTCGGCCTCGATGCCGTCGTCGTTGGTGACGAGAATCTGTCGCATGTCAGCAAGGGCGGGCGTTCGCGGAACCGCGGGACGCGCCGGGGGCGACCCGGGACAGCGACCGTTTCAACCGTGCCGAGTCACTCGGGCTCGGCCCGTCTTCCGAGTGTTTCTGCGCTTGGCGCGTGGCAAGGTGATTTCCGTCACCGCCCCTGCCGCGCGCGCGCCGGATCGATGCCGTGGGGACGCGCCCAGTCGAGCCCAGCGAGGGTGTCGCCGGCGGGACGGTACTCGCAGGCCACCCAGCGCTCGTAGCCCAGCTCGTCGAGCACGTCGAGCAGGTACGGATAGTGTACTTCCTGCGAGCCGTCCGGCTCGTGCCGGCCGGGCACGCCGGCAATCTGGACGTGGCTGATGACGTCGAGGTTGGCCTTGATGGTCTCGGCGAGGAACCCCTCCATGATCTGCATGTGGTAGACGTCGTACTGCAGAAAGACGTTGTACTCCCCGACCCGGTCGATGATGCGGCGGGCATCGGCGGTATGGGTGAGGAAGTAGCCGGGCATGTCGTGCGTGTTGAGCGGCTCGAGCAGCAGCCGCACCCCCGCCGGCCGGGCCGCCGCCGACGCCCGGCGCAGGTTCGCCACGAAGGTGGCCTCCGCCCGCGCGTCGTCGGTGACTCCCGCCAGGCAGTGGACCTGCCGGCAGCCGGTGGCGCGGCAGTAGTCGAGGGCGCGCGCGACCCCCTCGTCGAACTCCGCCTCGCGCCCGGGAACGGCGCCCACCATGGACGGCAGGTTGAAGAGCACCGCGTCGAGGCCGCTGTCCCGGTACGCCGCCGCGATCTCCTCGGCGGTGTGCTCGTACGGGTTCTGGATCTCGGCGCCGGCGAACCCGGCCCGCGCGGCCAGCCCGAACCGGTCGAGCATGTCGACCTCGCGGAACATCATCGAGAAGTTGGCGGCGAGCTTCGGCATGGTGTCTCGTGGTCCGGCCCCGGCATGTCGTGGCCGCCGGATGGGCGTTCATTATAGGGGTACGTCCGGGGGGCGCGGGGGCGGCGTCGCAGAGCGGGCGCTATCATGAACAGGTGACGACCCGACCCACGACCTCCGCGCCGTTCGACGCGGTGCTCCTCGTCAGCTTCGGCGGCCCCCAGGGGCTCGACGACATCCGGCCCTTTCTCGCGAACGTGCTGCGCGGGCGCCGCGTGCCTGCCGCCCGGGTCGAGGAGGTGGCGCGGCACTACGAACGCTTCGGCGGCGTCTCGCCCATCACGCGGCTGACCCGGCGGCAGGCGGCGGGCCTGCAGGAGCGGCTCGAACGCGACGGCCCCCCGCTGCCCGTCTACGTCGGCATGCGCAACTGGCACCCGTTCCTCGCCGACACCCTGAAGGAGATGTCCGGGGCGGGGATCCGGCGGGCCGTGGGGCTCATCCTCGCCGGGTTTCGCTCGTGGTCGAGCTGCGGGCAGTACCGCGACAACGTGCAGGCCGCCCGCCGGGAGCTCCGCGCCGCCGGCCATCCCGACGTCGAGGTGTCCTACGTAGGCGACTGGCATGCCCACGACCGCTTCATCGAGGCCTGGGCGGCGCGCGTCGCCGCCGCCCTCGGTGCGCTGCCCGCGTCAGAGCGGGGCCGGGCGCGGGTCGTGTTCACGGCGCACAGCATCCCCCTCGGCATGGCCGGCGCCGAGACGTATCGCGGGCAGTTGGAGGCTTCGGCCCGGCTCGTCGCCGAGCGCCTGGGACGCCCCGACTGGGCGCTGGTCTTCCAGAGCCGCAGCGGGCGCCCCCAGGACCCCTGGCTCGAGCCCGACGTCTGCGACTACCTGCGGACCGCCGCGGCGGACGGCCTCCGGGCCGCGGTCCTCTGCCCGCTGGGGTTCGTGGCCGACCACGTCGAGGTGCTCTACGACCTCGACATCGAGGCGGCGGCGGTCTGCGCCGAGCTCGGCATCATCATGCGCCGCGCGGCCGCCGTCAACGACGACCCGCGCTTCCTCGACATGATGGCCGACGTCGTCCGCTCGACCGTCGAGCGCTACCGGGGCGGCCGGCCCCTGCCGATCTGCCCCGCGGCGGCGCCGCCGGGCACCTGATTCGATAACGACGGAGCCGTCGGGAACCGCTATCCGGCGACCGGCTCGGCGGCGCAGTGCTTGTCGAACGCCGCCGTCAACTGGGCCGCGATGGCGTACGCGTCCTGGTTCTCGATCTGGTGGCGCTCCATCATGTAGATGAGCTTGCCGTCCCGGAGCAGGCCGATCGACGGCGACGAGGGCGGATAGCCGGTGAAGTAGGTGCGGGCCCGCTCGGTGGCCTCGATGTCGGCGCCCGCGAACACCGTGGTGACGTGGTCGGGCTTGACGGCGTGCTGCAGCGAGAGCGCCACCCCGGGACGGGCCTTGCCGGCTGCACAGCCGCACACCGAGTTGACGACGACCATCGTCGTTCCCGGCGTCCTGGTCAGGGCCTCGTCGACGTCCGCCGCCGTCCGCAGCTCGCGGACGCCGAACCGGGTCAGCTCCTCGCGCATCGGCGCGATCATGAATTCTGGGTACAAGCGAATGCTCCTTTCCGCGGGGGTTCCCGATTCCAGATTAGCATAAGCCGCCGCCAGCCCCCCGGGTCCCGGATGGCGTCGCCGGCCGAATGGGTGCTGCCGTTGTCGACGATCTCGCCGGTTCCGCCGGAGAGGTGGAGCCTGGTGCTACCCGCCCGGCCGCTCCGGCGCCGGCAGGACCACGCGTTCGATGGTGAGGAGCCTCTGATCGACCTTGCCGAACGCGATCTCGACGTTACGCAGCCGCTCGTCGATGCCGTCCAGCCGCGCCTCGATGCGGTCCATCCGCGCGTTCACGCCGTCCACGCGGGCGTTCACGGCAGCGATCCCCGTCGTCAGCTCGGACCGCACATCGTCGATCCGCGCGTTCACGTCGTCAATCCGCGCGTTCACGCCGACGAATCCCGCGTCGATACGCCAGACCAGCAGCCCGGCGAGCACGATCATCGTCCCGATGACCCACTGGACATCGCGGTTCGGCATCCGAAACAGTCTACCATGCCCATGATGCGCCATGTGCTGCGCCGTGCTGCGCCGAGCTGCGCCGTCGTCGTGCGAGCCCGTGTCGGCCGGCCGACACGGCCGTCAAGCCTCCCCCCGCAGGCTGGCCGCGGCGATGCGGCGGTTGAACGCGAGCAGCAGGGCCAGCGCGATGCCCCACTGCAGCAGGCACGTTCCGAGTGAGCCGACCCGGACCGGGTTCCACCACCCGGCCGGGTCGAACACCGCCACCGCCTGGTACGTCCACCACGTGAACATCGCCAGGAACTCCAGCGGCAGCAGCCACGTCACCACCCACTCCCAGGCGCGCCCGGCCTGCAGGTGGCCGGCCGACCGGTCGACCAGCTCGCGCCGGAATCGGCCGACCCCGAACCGCCGCACCCCCATCGCGATGAACAGGCCGCTGATCATGAGGGCGAGCCCCCACACCCAGTCCTGGTTCTCGAAGACGGACAGGCTCGCCGCCGACGGCGCCCCCCCGACGATGACGGCCGCCGTGACCCAGCGGATGGCCCGCGGCCGCGGCACGCCGGTGTCCATCAGGATGCGCGTGGCCAGCTCGAACATCGCGATCAGCGACGACAGGGCCGCGCAGAACAGGGCGAGGAAGAAGAGCGGCAGGAACACCGCGCCGGCCGGGATGCGCTCGAAGAGCTGCGGAATCCAGATGAACGTCAGGCCGGTGTTGCCGCTGGCCATCACCGCGAGCGCCTCGTTCTCGGAGAGTATCGCGAACGCCGTGGGCACGATGGCCATGCCCGCGAGGAGCGACGCCGTGTTGTTGCCGATCCCGATGGCGGTGGAGTTGAGCACGACGTCCTCTTCGCGCTTCACGTATACCGCATAGGTGAGGATGAGCCCCCACCCCGCCCCCGTCGACCACGCCGACTGGGTCAGCGCCTCCAGCCACGTGCGATAGCTGCCGAGCAGCGACAGGTCGGGGTTGAAGAGGAAGCCGAGCCCCCGCCCCGCCCCCGGCAGGGTCACCGAGCGCACCACCGCCACCACCAGCAGGCAGAACAGCGTGGGGATGAGCACGCGGTTGGCCCGTTCGATGCCGGCGACCACCCCCCGGCTGATGACGGCGGCGGCAATCAGCACCGCCGCGATCTGGAACGCGAGCGGCTGCCAGACCGAGGCGCTGAAGGTGGTCCAGTATTCCTCGGCGGCCGCGCCCTGCAGGCTGCCGACCAGCGTCACCGTGAAGTACTTCAGCGTCCAGCCGGTGACCACCGAGTAGTAGAACAGGATCATCACGCTGGTGACGGCGACGAACCCGCCCATCCACGCGCAACGCCGCCCCACCAGATCGGCGAAGGCCCCGATGACCCCGCGCCGGCTGCCCCGGCCGAGCCCGAACTCGGCGATCAGCAGCGGCAGCGACCACAGGAACAGGAACAGCAGCCACGGAATCAGGAACGCGGCCCCGCCGTTCTCGGCCGCGACCCGGGGGAAACGCCAGAGGTTGCCGGTGCCGACGGCCATTCCCAGCCCGGCGAGGATGAGCCCCCAGCGCGACGAGAACCGGTCTTGTGATGCCATGCCGAGGGAACTATCGGCCATTGCGGAACGTCAATCAAGATGCTATTGTTGATATAAGACTATATGCTTTTAACATACTTAGATTCTGATTTCTCGCCCGACGAGTTCTCCGCGCACCTCGCACGCGTCGACCTGTCGAGGATGGCGGTGACCCGTCGGAAACCCGAGAGTCAGCGCCATGGAACGCCACGGACGACGGAGGGAGGAGAAGCATGAACCTCAAGCGCTATACCGAGAAGTCGCAGGAGGCGGTGCTGGCCGCGCAGCAGCTCGCGGAACGGCACCACCACCCGCAGATCGAGCCCGAGCACCTGCTCGTCACCCTCGTCGATCAGCCCGACGGCGTCGTGCCGGCGGTGCTGCGGCGGCTGGGCGTCGACCCGGCCCGGATTCTCCAGGAAGGCCGGCAATCGCTCGGGCGGCAGCCGCGCACCCACGGGGGGGCCGAGGCCGGGCCGTCGCCGCGCCTGCGCGCGGTGGCGCAGGCGGCGGAACGCGAGGCCGAGCGGCTGAACGACGACTACGTCAGCACCGAGCATCTCCTGCTGGCGGTCGCCCTGGAGGGCGATCGGGCCGTGGCGGCCCGGCTGCTCGCGGCGCACGGGGTCACTTCGGCGCGGGTCCTCGAGGCGCTGTCCGCGGTCCGCGGCAGCCAGCGGGTCACCGACCAGCACCCCGAGGGCAAGTACGAGGCCCTCGAGCGCTACGGCCGCGATCTCACGGAGGCGGCGAAGCAGGACCGGCTCGACCCCGTCATCGGGCGCGACGACGAGATCCGGCGCACCCTGCAGGTGCTGTCGCGGCGCACCAAGAACAACCCCGTGCTCATCGGCGAGCCGGGGGTCGGCAAGACCGCCATCGTCGAGGGCCTCGCCCACCGCATCGCGCGGGGCGACGTGCCCGAGGGGCTGAAGGACAAGCGCATCATCAGCCTCGACCTCGGGGCGCTCGTGGCGGGCGCGAAGTACCGGGGCGAGTTCGAGGAGCGACTCAAGGCGGTCCTGAAGGAGATCGCCGACTCGGAGGGCCGCATCGTCCTCTTCATCGACGAGCTGCACACGGTGGTAGGAGCTGGCGCGGCCGAGGGCGCCATCGACGCCTCGAACCTCCTCAAGCCGATGCTCGCGCGCGGCGAGCTGCACACCATCGGGGCCACCACCCTCGACGAGTACCGGAAGCACATCGAGAAGGACGCCGCCCTCGAGCGGCGCTTCCAGCCGGTGCTGGTCTCGGAGCCCACGGTCGAGGACACCATCAGCATCCTGCGCGGGCTCCGCGAGCGCTACGAGATTCACCACGGCGTGCAGTTCAAGGACGCCGCGCTGGTGGCCGCCGCCACCCTCTCCCACCGCTACATCGCCGACCGCTTCCTGCCCGACAAGGCCATCGACCTCGTCGACGAGGCGGCGGCGAAGCTGCGGACCGAGATCGACTCGCTGCCGGCCGAGCTCGACGAGGTCGAGCGGCGCATCATGCAGCTCGAGATCGAGCGCGAGGCCCTGCGCAAGGAGAAGGACGCGGCGTCGGCCGAGCGCCTCGAGCGGCTCGAGCGCGAGCTCGCCGACCTCAAGGAGACCCGCACCCGCCTGCACGCCCAGTGGCAGCAGGAGAAGGCGGCCATCCAGGCGACCCGCGGGCTCACCGAGGAGCTGGAGCAGGTGCGGCTCGCCATCGAGCGGGCCCAGCGCGAGGGCGACTACGCCCGCGCGTCGGAGCTGCAGTACGGGCGGCTGCCCGAGCTCGAGCGCGAGATCGCGGCGCAGGCGCCGCCGGCCGGCGAGGAGGGCGGGAACGAGAGCCGCATGCTCAAGGAGCAGGTCGACGACACGGACATCGCCGAGGTCGTCAGCCGGTGGACCCACATCCCCGTGAGCCGGCTCGTCGAGGGCGAGATCGAGAAGCTGCTGAAGATGGAGGGCCGGCTCCACGAGCGGGTGGTCGGGCAGGACGAGGCGGTCACCGCGGTGTCGAACGCCATCCGCCGGGCCCGCGCCGGACTCCAGGACCCGTCGCGTCCCCTGGGCAGCTTCGTCTTCCTCGGGCCGACCGGCGTCGGCAAGACCGAGCTCGCCCGCGCCCTCGCCCGGTTCCTGTTCGACGACGAGCGCGCGATGGTCCGCATCGACATGACCGAGTACCAGGAGAAGCACACGGTGGCGCGGATGATCGGGGCGCCCCCCGGCTACGTCGGCTACGACGACGCCGGGCAGTTGACCGAGGCGGTGCGGCGCCGCCCCTACGCGGTGGTGCTCTTCGACGAGGTCGAGAAGGCCCACCCGGACGTGCTCAACGTGCTGCTGCAGCTCCTCGACGACGGGCAGCTCACCGACGGCAAGGGCCGCACCGTCGACTTCAAGAACGCCGTGGTGATCATGACGTCGAACCTCGGCAGCGAGCTCATCGCGGCGCAGGCCGGCCGCGCCGGCGGCGACGACGAGGCGGTTCGGGGCCGCGTCTTCGAGGCCCTGCAGGCGCACTTCCGGCCGGAGTTCATCAACCGCATCGACGACGTCATCCTGTTCCACGCGCTGGGCCGCGAGCACGTCCGCGAGATCGTGCGCATCCAGCTCGACCGGCTCACCGAGCGGCTGGCGGACCGCCGGATGACCATCGAGCTGTCCGACGCGGCCCTGGACCTGCTCGCCGAACGCGGCTTCGACCCGGTGTACGGGGCTCGGCCGCTGAAGCGCACCGTGCAGCGCATGGTGCTCGACCCGCTGGCGCGGCGCATGCTGGAGCACGAGCTGCGGGAGGGGGCCCGCATGCGGGTGGACGCGGCCGGGGACGAGCTGGCGTTCGAGGCGGCGGCGCCCGCTGCCGCGTGATCGCGAAGGGCCGGGGCCGCGGCGAAGCGACGACGGGCGGGCGGCCGCGTCTACTCGGCGGAATCGGCCGCCGGCGCGGCCTCCGTCGCCTGGAACCCGACGGTCTTGTGAGAACCGTCGCAGAACGGCCGGTTCTCGGAGGCGCCGCAGCGGCACAGCGCGAACGGCCGGCGCTCCACCGGGTAGGCGTTGCCGTTCCAGTCGACGAGGGTCACGTCCTCGCCGATGACGAGATACGGGCCGTTCTCCCGGACCTTGATTTCCGCCATCGCGTCACCCCATCTTCTGCATCGAGGCCAGGAAGTCCTGGTTCGACCGCGTCTTGCCCATCTTGTCGAGCAGCAGCTCCATCGCCTCGACCGCCGACAGCGGGTTCAGCACTTTCCGCAACACCCACACCCGGTTGAGGTCCTCGGGCCCGAGCAGCAGCTCCTCCTTCCGGGTGCCGCTCTTCTGGATGTCGATGGCCGGGAAGACCCGCTTGTCGACCAGCTTGCGGTCGAGGTGGATCTCCATGTTGCCGGTCCCCTTGAACTCCTCGAAGATGACGTCGTCCATGCGCGAGCCGGTGTCGACGAGGGCGGTGGCCATGATGGTGAGCGAGCCCCCCTCCTCGATGTTCCGCGCGGCGCCGAAGAACCGCTTCGGCTTCTGCAGCGCGTTCGAGTCGAGGCCGCCCGAGAGCACCTTGCCGGACGGGGGGATCACCGTGTTGTAGGCCCGGGCGAGCCGCGTGACCGAGTCGAGCAGGATGAACACGTCCTTCTTGTGCTCGACGAGGCGCTTGGCCTTCTCGATGACCATCTCCGCCACCTGCACGTGGCGCTGGGCCGGCTCGTCGAAGGTCGACGAGATGACCTCGCCGTCCACCGAGCGCTGCATGTCGGTGACCTCCTCGGGCCGCTCGTCGATGAGGAGCACGATGAGGTAGACCTCGGAGTGGTTCGCGGCGATCGACTGCGCGATCGACTGCAGGAGCATCGTCTTGCCGGTGCGCGGGGCGGCCACGATGAGGCCGCGCTGCCCCTTGCCGATCGGGGTCATGAGGTCCATGACCCGGGCCGACAGGTTGTCGGCGGTGGTCTCCAGGGTGACCCGCTCCTCGGGATAGAGGGGCGTCAGGTTCTCGAAGAACAGCTTGTCCCGGGCGAAGTCGGGCGACTCGAAGTTGACCGCCTCGACCTTGATCAGCGCGAAGTACCGCTCCCCTTCCTTGGGGGGACGAATCTGGCCGGAGACGGTGTCCCCGGTCTGCAGGTCGAACTTGCGGATCTGCGACGGCGAGACGTAGATGTCGTCGGGGCCCGGCAGGTAGTTGTAGTCCGGGGCCCGGAGGAAGCCGAACCCGTCCGGCAGCACCTCGAGAACGCCCTCCGAGAAGATGAACCCGCTCTGCTCGGTCTGCGCTTTCAGGATCTGGAAGATCAGCTCCTGCTTGCGCATGCCGGTCGCGCCCGCGACGCTGAGGTCCTTGGCGACCTGCGTCAGCTTGGCGATGCTCATGTCCTTGAGCTCGCCGATGTTCAGGCCGTTGGCGCGGCGGTTGGGCTTGGACGGCGGCTCCGCGGTGGCCGTCTCGGCCGGGGCCGGGGCGGGGGGATGGGTGGACGGGCGCGCTGGTGTGCGCTTCTGGTTCGTCGGCATAGGGAGATCAACTGGAGGTAGAAGTTCGTGAGCCGTGCGTGAGTCGGACGCGAGGCATCCCGCACGAGGCCCTTGGACGAGGAATGACGGTTCGGAGAGCGAGTATAGGCACGCCCCAACTGGCGTGTCAACCCGCACGACGACGGGCGGTTCGCGGTGTTCCCCCGGGCGTCAATAGCTGGCGGGGCTCTCGCCGATGCCGACGATGCTGCAGTCGAGAACCGGCTCGAGGCCGAGGGCCCGGGCCCGCGCCACGACCCCGGGGCCGTCGGCGCCGGGGTTCAGCCAGACCTCCTCGATCCCCTTCCGGGCGATCTCGTCGATGACCGCCTCGCCGGCCGCCGGCTCCAGGTAGACCGTCGCGAGGTCGATGCGGCCCGCCACGTCGAGCACCGACGGATAGGCGGGCAGGCCCTCGATGGCGTCGGCGGCCGTGGTTATCGGCACGACCTCGTACCCGGCGTGGCGGAACGCGCGGACGGCCTTGTTGCCGAACTTGCTCCGGTCTCGGGATGCGCCGACGACGGCGACGACTCGGGGCATGCGGCAGTATATCGCGGCGCCCCGCGGGATCCCGTGCCCCGGGGCCTCGCCGCGCCGCGAGGCGGGTGGGGCGCGCCGGCCCGACCGGGCGACGGGAGGCGCGCAATCGGGGTCCGGCCGGACCGCGGGTCACGCGGGGAAGCG
>JAJEEA010000198.1 GCA_022821235.1 Vicinamibacteria bacterium | reverse complement strand
CGCGGTGAACGGGACCCGGCTCACCCTGGGCTTCGACGAGGCGCTGGACGAGAGCTCGGTGCCCGCGCCGGGCGACTTCACCGTCACCGTGGACACCACCGCCCGGACCGTGAGCACCGTCGCCATCTCCGAGGCGACGGTGACCCTCACCCTCGCCTCGGCGGTGCGCGACACCGACACGGTCGAGGTCACGTACACCGAGCCCACGAGCAACCCGCTCCAGGACCTCGCGGGCAACGTGGTGGGGGACTTCGGCCCCATGCACGTGACCAACCACACGGCCGACGTGGTGGCGCCGAAGTTCCAGCGCGCCGAGGTCGATGGGGCGACGCTCACGATGACCTTCGACGAGGCGCTGGATGCGGGCTCGGTGCCGGCGGCGCGCGCCTTCACGGTCACCGTGGGCAACGCCGCGCGTGGCGTGAGCAACGTGGCGCTGCCCGGCGGAGAGACGGTGACCCTGACGCTCGCCTCGGCGGTGAGCGCCGCCGAGGCGGTCACGGTGCGCTACGCTCGGCCTTCGAGCAAGCCGCTCGCGGACGGCGCCGGCAACGCGGTGGCGAGCTTCGCCAACCACCGGGTGGCCAACCACACGGTGGACGCCACGGCGCCGGGGTTCGAGCGCGCGTCGGTGAACGGCACGGCGCTCACGCTGGTCTTCGACGAGGCGCTGGACCCGGGCTCGGTGCCGGTGCCGGGCGCCTTCACCGTCACCGTGGGGGGCGTCTCCCGCAAACTTGTCCCGGACCGCCATGCAACGGGCGGCCAGCGCGGGGTGGCCCTCGTCGGAGCGACGGCGGGCTTGCGCCTGGAATCGCCGGTGACCGACACCGCGGTGGTCACGGTCCGCTACACCCGGCCTGCGAACAATCCGCTGCGCGACGGCGCCGTCAACGCGGTGGCGACCTTCGCCGGCCAGGCGGTGCGCAACGACACGAGCGCGTCGCCCGTGTTCGTCAACGCCACGGTGAACGCGGACGAACTGGTCATCTTCATCAGCAGACAACTCGTCGCGCCACCCACATCCGATGACTTGCGCGTGTACGTGAACGGCACGGTCCGTGGATACGGACAGTACGGCCCCGGAAGCTCGACCCTGGAGTTGGAGTACCTGAGTCCGCCCGTCACGTCCCGCGATACGGTGACGGTGAGCTACACACCCGGCAAACGCCCTGTGCTGGACGAGGACGGCAACGCGCTGGCGGGCTTCTCCAACAAGCCGGTCGAGAACCTCACGCCGGACGAGACGCCGCCGAAGCTCGCCGGCGCGGTGGTGCGGGGGACGACGCTCACCCTCACCTTCGACGAGCCCCTGGACGCGAACGTGCTGCCGCCTGCAGCGAGCGCCTTCACCGTGGCGGGCACCGAGACCGCCACGCAGGTCGTGGCGGCGGCCATCCACCCCACCGACGACACCCGCGTCGCGTTGACGCTCAGCCAGGCGGTCACTCCCGCCCCGGGCGTGACGGTGGGCTACACCAAGCCCGGCACCAACCCGCTGCGCGACCCCGCCGGCAACGAGGTGGGCGACTTCGCGAACGAGCCGCTGCGGGCGCCGCCCGCGCCTCCACCCCCACCTCCGCCTCCGGCACTGCACACCGTGCCGAGCTTCGTCGACGGCGACACCGCCGATTTCTCCCTCCCCCGCGACCACACCGACAGCGCACCGGTCGGCACCGTGGCGGCGACCGACGCCGACGGCGACACCCTGACCTACAGCTTGGCGAGCGGCGGAGACAGCGCGCTGTTCACCATCGACGCCACCGGCCTCATCGCGGTGGCGCCCGCAACGGCGCTCGCCGACGAGGCGAAGGACGTCTTCACGCTCACCGCGCAGGTGAGCGACGGCGAGGACGCACTCGGCAACGTCGAGCCCACGCCCGCCATCGACGACACCCTCGCGGTGACCATCACCCTCGTCGAGGAGCAGGTGCACCACGTGGCGCTCATGCCCGCGGCGTCGCACGCGTTCGCCCAGGGCTTCGTGCGGGTGGTCAACCACTCGGGGGAGGCGGGCGAGGTCTTCATCACGGCCATCGACGACGCCGGCCATCGCTACGAGGTGGAGCTCGACATCGAGGCGCACCACACGGCACCCTTCAACTCCGACGACCTCGAGCAGGGCAATGCCCGCAAGGGGCTCGAGAGTGGGGTCGGTGAAGGCGAGGGCGACTGGCGCCTGGAGCTTGCGAGCCCGCTCGACCTCGAGGTGCTGTCCTACATCCGCACCGAGGACGGCTTCGTGACGAGCATGCACGCGCTCGCGCCCGAGGGCGAGGCGGGGCAGCACCGGGTGGTGTTCCTCAACCCCGCGAGCAACCGCAACCAGGTGAGCTGGCTGCGGCTGACCAATCCGGGCGAGGCGCCGGTCGACATCACCATCGCGGGCACCGACGACGCGGGCGAGGCGGGGGCGAGCCCGGTGACGCTCACGCTTCCAGCCGGGGAATCGCGCCGGGTGAGCGCGCAGGCGCTGGAGTCCGGAGGCGCAGGGCTCGACGGGGCGCTCGGCGACGGGACGGGCAAGTGGCGCCTCGACGTGAGCGCGCCGCAGCCGATTCGGATAATGAGCCTGCTCGAAAACCCCACCGGGCACCTGACCAACCTGTCCGCGACGCCGCGCAAGCAGGCCCCCAGCGCCGCGCCAGGGCCGCACCGGGTGCCGCTGGTGCCCTCGGCCTCGGACCCGCATCACCGCCAGGGCTTCGTGCGGGTGGTCAACCACTCGGCGCAGGGAGGCACGGTCTCCATCACGGCTATCGACGACGCCGGGATGAAGTACGGTCCGGTGATGCTCGACATCGAGGCGCACCACACGGCGCACTTCAACTCCGACGACCTCGAACGAGGCAACGCCCGCAAGGGGCTCGAGGACGGGACCGGCCCCGGCGAAGGAAGCTGGCGCCTGGAGCTCGAGAGCAGCCTCGACCTCGAGGTGCTGTCCTACATCCGCACCGAGGACGGCTTCGTGACGAGCGTGCACGCCCTCGCGCCCGAGGGCGAGGCGGGGCACCGGGTGGTGTTCTTCAACCCCGCGAGCAACCGCCATCAGGTGAGCTGGCTGCGGCTCGTCAATCCGGGCGAGACGGCGGTCGCCATCAGCATCGCGGGCACCGACGGCGCGGGCGAGGCGGGGGAGAGCCCGGTGACGCTCACGCTTCCGGCCGGCGCCTCGCGCGCACTCAGCGCCCAGGCGCTGGAGTCCGGAGAGGGCGAGGGGCTCGGGGGGGCG
>JAJEEA010000432.1 GCA_022821235.1 Vicinamibacteria bacterium | reverse complement strand
AGCCCCCCGAGCGCCACGAGTTGCGCAAAATGCAGGACCCGTCGCCAGCCGTCCAGGGTCTTGACGTCACAAGTCGTGTGTGCGGTTGGTGCTGAAGTCCTGGAGTAGTCGTAGTAGGTTTTTGGGATTGCGGCCGGCGCGTAGCCTTGTATTCCTCGCACGATCCGTTCCACGGCGCTACTATGCACAACTGGTATGTATGGTTTCTTCACAATGGTGTTCGCCGCATGTTTACACAACTGGGCGAGATCCCGAGTCTTGGGACGATAGATGCGCCCAAGACCAGACCGTGAATCATGCATCGCTCCGAGGAAGGACGCCTGGGACCGAATTGCGTCTACGGCCGCAGTTCGAAAGAGCAGTCCCGACGCCTTAGCGCGGCAAATCATCCACTCCAAAGGGACTAGCGCGAGGTTGCAGTTGGCGTAGCCACCGCCGACATCCGCGTGCATACCCGCAAACCACACTTGTTCTACATGGGTGCCAGGCGCATTATTCGGACCGCTCTCTACACTATGAATGAGAAGCGGCGTGAACGTACGCCGGTCGTCGTCGAGAGCCAGGGCATGATAGGCGTGGCGAATCTTCCAGCTTATCTTCTGGGACTGGAATTTAATCCGATAAACAAATGTGTTGACGAACCGGGCCAACTCGTCGATCGGCATGCCGTAGGCGGACACTGTGTCCCAAAGGCCAAGCACCTCTATGTGTTCATTGCACTCATGGCTGAAGCGCAAGCGAAACGTCTGGGCATTCGTCGGCATTTTGGGGGGGGTGAAGAGGTGGTTGCGGAGCCAGCGGAATGGTTTTGACAATATACCGGCTTTATGATTGCCTCGAAAGCACCGGTACGCCAAGACGACGGCACTAGCCATAGTTGCGGTACCAGTGAGGCGTTGTCTGTTCACGATACCGCAATGCGCGATCACGGCAGCCAGCACGCGAACGGTGAAGGCACCCCGGCTGAAACCAAAGAGATAGATGCGGTCGTGCGGTTGATATGTGTCACAGAGAAAGCGGTACAGTTGTCGCACATTACGCGCCAAACCAATCCCGAAAATGCCACCAAGTATACGAACCGTTTTGCTGCCACCGGAGCCGACGCCGTCGTCGTAAAAGGCGATTTGTTTAGAGGGATTCGACAGGTCGAGCGCCTGGTAGAGCCGACGCACATTCGTGATGGCGACGACACCGGCACTGTTCCCGGTACCGTCGGAACAGAGGACGATATTCTTTCCTTTGCGCTTACCATCGGGAGTCGACATTGGGGTAACGCCTTTCTAGCTTTTCCTCTCGATTCTACCCGTCTTGCTGTACCCGTGCGGTCGGACCGCCGGCGGCATCGAGACGGAGGGCCTCTACTAGTAGGCCCCGGGGGGGGCCGCCCTCGCGCAGGCGGTCGCCGCGCGCACTGGGTCGAATAACGGCTCCTCTGTTAACTGGCGGCCCCGCGGAACCAGGCGTCCCGGGTCCGCCGTTTCAGCGAAGGTCGTCGAGTCTCTCGCGGGCCTCCTCATGCCCCTGGTCGGCGGCCAAGCCGTACCACTTGGCTGGTTCCACGCGGTCCCGGCGCACGCCGCGGCCCTGCTCGTACCGGCGGCCGAGGGCGTACTGGGCGATGGCGTTTCCCTGTTCGGCGGCGCGTCGGAACCACCGAACGGCTTCCTCTTGGTCTTGCCGCACGCCGCGGCCGTTCGCGTACGTGAAGCCCAGGTTGACCTGCCCAAGGGCGTGTCCCTGTTCGGCGGCGCGTCGGTACCACCGGACAGCCTGGCCGTCATCCCGGCGTACGCCGCGGCCGTTCTCGTACATGACGCCCAGGTTGTTCTGTCCGTAGGCGTTTCCCTGTTCGGCGGCGCGTCGGTACCAGCGGACGGCCTCCTCTTGGTCTTGCGGCACGCTGCGGCCATTCTCGTACATGAAGCCCAGGCTGGCCTGGCCAAGGGCGTGTCCCTGGTCGGCGGCGCGTCGGTACCAGCGGACAGCCTCGCCATCATCCTGGCGTACGCCGCGGCCGTTCGCGTACATGAAGCCCAGGGCGACCTGTCCACTGGCGTAACCCTGCTCCGCGGCCCGGCGGTACCACGACGCCGCGACGGCATCGTCCTCCCGCACGCAGCGGCCGTTCGCGTACGCGACGCCCAGGTTGTACTGCCCGCGGGGGTGTCCCTGTTCGGCGGCAAGCCGGAACCACGACGCCGCGACGGCATCGTCCTCCCGCACCCCGCGGCCGGTCGCGTACAGGTAGCCGATGGCCGCCTGAGCCGGCCCGTAGCCCTGCTCGGCGGCAAGCCGGAACCACGTCACCGCGACGCCGTAGTCTCGCCCCACCCCGCGCCCGTCCTCGTAGCGCTCGCCGAGCTCGGTCTGGGCCTCGGCGTTGCCGTGCTCCGCCAGCTGCCGGAGCCGGCCGACATCGAGTTCGCCAACGTCCACATCGGCGGCGGAGCCCGACGGCAGGGCGTCGACCTCGGCCGTGGCGGCCGGCAATGCCGCCGCGACCGTCACCGTTTCCGCTGTCGGCGGCACGCTCAGGTAGTGCTCGCGCACCAGCGACTGGTACTCGTGCGGGCGCTGCTGGCCGTTGGTCGACGCCAGCACCTGGGCGCGAACACGGCGGAACAGAAGGCCGATCTCCAGCGGTTGCTCCAGGTGCGCCAGCAGCGCCTCCGTGTACGGGCTGTTCCGGCCTCGGCCGTCCGCCGCCGTCGTCCCCGCCGCCTCCGCATATGCCACCAGCGTTTCGTCGCCCAGTAGAGACTCGTTCAGGTCCCCGAAGCTGCCCCCGCTCACGCTCCGGCTGGCCAGGGTCCGCTGCATCGACCGCGCCAGCGGGTTGTTGCGGCACGCGTCCAGGATCACCAGCCGCAAGGACGCGCCCGCCGTCGACGCCAGCATGTCGTCGACCGTCACCGTCTCGTAGCGGACGTCCAGGTCGCGCTCGAGACGCGCGTCCACCGGGACCAGGTAGTTGGCGCCGTCCATCTCGATACCGTGGCCGGCGTAGAACACCAGCGCGACGTCTGCCCCCACGCTCTGGCGCGTGAAGGCCCGTAGCGCCTCGGTCAGCTCCACGCGGTCGGCATCCAGCTCGGTCGTCACGTCGAAGCCGAGCCGCCGCAGCGCCGCGGACATGTCCTGTGCGTCGTTCTCCGCGTTCGGGAGCCGGCCGATGTGGGCGTAGGTGCTGTTGCCGACGACCAGAGCCACACGGCCGTCGGCCAGCACGACCGCCGGGGCCGCGAGCACGACAACCGCCACGACCGCGACGACGAACGACCTCAGAGCTCTCATGGCGTTCATCTCCGTCTCGGTCCGGGCGTCAGGCCGTGGCCGGCATTGCCTCCCGCGCACCGAACCCTCGCTTCCAACCATCTAGAGACGGATGGGCGGTGGAAACCGAACGGTGGGGGCGGAAAAAATTGCGCATCGTCCGCGATGGCGGAGCGAAGCGCGGTCGGTGTCCCCGCGCCGGGGTGGGCGGACAGCACAGACGGCCGCCCGCGGTGCTGGCCATCCGGCCGAGGAGGCCGACGACATCTGGTCGCTGGCCGTGGTCCTCTACGAGATGGTCGGGTGAGCTCCCTTCGCCGCCGCCGATGCCGAAGAGGTGACCCAGCGCGTACGTCGCCGCCGTGTCGCCGCCAACAACCAGCCGCCGCGTTCCGTACTGCCATCGGCGGTGATCGCCCTCGCGGCGGCCGTGCTCTCCGCGCCGCGGCCGGGCCGGCCGCCGACCGCGCAGCCGTCGCCGTGGCCTTTCGCCGCTCAGTTGCGAAGGGCGCATAGGTTCTTCCCCACCTTCCGGTTCCGCCCTCGGGCGACGCGTAGCGCAGAGTGCCGCCCGCGATCCCGCCGCCGTTCCCTCGCGGGCCAAGCCGAAGTCCAGCAGCTTCGGCGAGCTGCCGGCCGTGAACCCGATATTGGTCGGCTTGACGTCCCCGTGCAGGTACTCGGCATCGTGCAGAGCGGCGAGCGCGGCGGCCAGGGCGTCGACACACGAGACCGCCTCCCGATCAGCTCGTCGCCCGGACCGGGCACGGCGAAGGACAGAGACAGATACGCCTCGAACTCGGCCGGGTTCGTGCTGTTCATGATCGATCCCCTGTCTATAGAGGCGCTTGAGCGGCCGAAACCGAACAGGCGAGGGCGCTTTCCTTCAGATCCGCCACCGGCAGCGGCGCACGACGCTGAGGGCGCGCCGCTGGGCGGCGGCCCAGCTCGCCTTCAACAGCCCGTTCACGTCGCTGGCTTCCGCGGTGCTGCTCGCGGTGATCATCTGCCCGACTCCCTGGCGGACCTCCCGCACCGCCGAGCTCCTCGAGGAGCTCTGCGACATCGACCTCGACGCCCCGCCGTCGAGCTGCCGCGAGGGTTCGGCCGGGACTGAACGCCGCGGCCCCCCCAGGGTCCGATAACGGCGCATCTGTCAACTCGGGGGCGCGTGTCCCGGGGCGGGCCGCGCGCCAGCAGAAGGGGGTCGAGCCCGACCGCTCGTCCCGGACGCCGGAGGCGAGGTCGTGGTGGATGTTGACCGCGTCGACGCCGGGCGTTTTCGCTGTTGATGGTTCCTTGCCGGCCCCTTCCGCCCCGACCCGCCCCCTTGAAGTCAGCGGACACCCGCACGTACGTCGGCGATTCGCCGGGATCTCGCGGGCGTAATCGCCGGCAGCCCCCGCCGCTCGGCCTCCACGTCCGCCGCGTTCACCGCCATGGGCGCCCAGCCCGAGCTGCGCCATCAGGACCCCTCCTGCGACGGAAAACCCCGTGGTTCGTCGTCGTCCGGCTCCGCCGCGTCGCATTCGGCTGGCGACTCCGGTTGGCCGGCCCCGCCCGCCGGCGCGTCCTTGTTCCTGACGATGGCGGTTTCGCTCGAGTGGTCCAGTTCGGCCCCGGCGAGGAAGCCGGGGCTCGGGGGCCGGAGGCCCGGCCCTTCCTTCGGCGGGGGCGCGGAACTCTCCGCCCGACGCTGGCGGTCGGAGAGCGATTTCTCGAAGCGTGCGAGCCAGTCCGCGCACCAAGGCCGCATCGGTTCGGCCCTCCAGCCCGCGACTCCGTTCTCCATGTAGATTTGGTCCTTGGGGAACGGGCGCCGCTCCTCGTCGTGGTCGGAGTTGTCGACCACCTCGAGGGCGTCGAAGAGCTCCGCCGTTTTGCGGAGGTTCGAGAGCGAGAACCTGTACCGCTCGGGCAGCCTTTCCGCGTCCACATGGTGGCCGGTGTTCGTCTTGACCCGGTGGGCGACCCGCTCCGCGTTGATCTCCGGGGAGTCGGTGCCGATGTACACGCCCTCGACCCGGTAGCTGGCGGCCTTCGCGCGTTCGACCATCGCCCGTCCGGGTCGCCCCGAGTACGTGCTCTCGATTCCGAAATCCCGCCGGGCGGCTATCGCCTGGTTGATCTGGATGTCGACGTACTCGCGTGTCCGCGCCCGCGCGGATTCGGAATTCCAGTCGCCGATGCCGCCGGCGATCGAGTCCTGGTCGAAGTAGTGCTCGGGCAGCCGGTCGTAGTTCTCGCGCTTCCAGGCGCTCTTGCCGGCACCGTTACAGCCCATCACGATCGTGAATACTGGGCGGTTGTCGAGTTGATCGGCCATGTCGAACCTTTTCTTCGGGGTGGTTCCGCCCCGTTCAGAAACTCGCCGCGCCTGCCGCTCAGCCATCTGTGCCAACCGGAGGACGTCGTCTTTGGCGGGTCGGCGTCAACCCCAGCGTCGAGGGTCGGCTTCTTGGGATTCTACCCATAAGGCATTCCGATCCGCCGTCCTCGGGCGCGTCAGCTCCCGGCGAGCGGCTGGCCGGCGCCGGAAGCCTGTGGCGCTCCGCTTCGAAACCGCGCCGATCACCGGCAGAGCCGGCACCGGTGTCAGGTCCGCGACGATCGAGGACTGCACCGCCGCCGCGCTCGGGTTGCCGGCGCCGTCCTGCGCCCCCGGCCGCGATGTCCACCGCCACGGGGCCCGAGGCCGCGGCAGCTCCGACGCGCTGCCGTTCACGACGACGAGGCTCGAAGCCGGTCACCGGCTCCGAGAAGGTGACCGTGATGGAGAAGGGGGTCGGTGACCGGGGCACCGGCATCGCTGGTGATGGCCATCGTCGGCGATGTGTTGTCCGCGTCTCAAGCAGCTCAGACTGCGCTCGCCGCCGGCGAGCAAGTCATCGCGGTCGCTCTTCACAGGTTACCGACACCATTCGTGTTGAATCCTTGCCGTCGAGCCGTGTGACGCCCAGCGACACCTTCGGGCGCCCGAGCTTCCGGCCCGAGGACCTGGCCCGGGCGAGGCCCGCACGAGGCCCGCACGGGTGCGCTCGGAGATCAGGTCGCGCTCGACCTCGGCGAACAGCGCGAAGAGCGTCGTCATGACCTTGTTCTGGTTGCCCTCGACCCGGATGTTCTCCTTCAGCGCCACCAAGGCTACCCCGGCCTTGGCGACAGCGTCGAGGATGGTCACGATCTGACCCAGCGACCGGCCGAGCCGCGAGAGCTCGCTGACCAGGCGGTCGCCGCGGCCGGGGACGCTTGTCAACTCGTCGAGCCGCCGGCGCTTCTCGGAGGCCTCGGCTGCAACCTCGGCCTCTATACACCATGACCGTCGAAGCCGCCGCGGCGGCCGCGCGCGCCGCCGGCGTCGAGGAGCAGGCCTCCAGCCGGCCCGGAACCTCAAGCCGGACGCTCAACCGGCCCAGGCGGGGCACAGGCGCGTCGGCCGGCGGGTCGACGTCCCGGCCGCCGCCGCCCGCGCGAACCCGTCCACGCCGTCGGCCCGGCGGCCCCCTGGCGCTGAGGACTTCGACGGTGCCCGCGAACCCCGGTGGCTGCTCTCCCCATCCCCGACGCCATCAGCCAGCTCGAGCAAGCTCGACCGGACCCTGCTCACCCCGGCGCGACGTCGAACAGCGTGTCGAAGGTCAGGGCGGCGACGCTGCCGAGCTCGTCGGCAAACCAGAGGCGCTCCCGCGCACGAAGCTTCTGCAGCAGCTCAAGAAGCACCTCGGCCGGGCCGCGTTCCGCGTCGAGGGAGACGCGCGCGCCTGGTCGCCCGCCGAGACCATGAGCGTGAAGGCTGGCAGACCTGCCCGATGGAGGGTGTCGGTCGAGCGCGGGCGGATCTGAGGTGCGGTTCGACGTCGGGCGTGGTGGCGAGCTCGGCGGCGATCTCGTTGCCGCGGGTGAATCGTCGACGCGGGCCGGGGGCTCCGCCTCGAGGTCACTGTTGGAGCGCGATGGGCGAAACGCTGCATATGATCGCGGCGCGGACCGAAAGCGGGGCGGACGGCGGAACCGGAGGACGGACGATGTTGAGAGGCGTGCTGGCGATTCGCGGACAGGCGGCGGCGCGGGGCTACGGGTTCATCGCGGTCGAGGGGCGCGAGGACGACGTCTTCGTCCTCGGCTCCGAGGTAACCGACGAGCACGGCGGGGTGGCGACCCGTGGGGAATGGTCGGCGCTGAACGGCCGGGCGGTGGAGATCGGCGATGTCATCACGACGGGCCGGGGCGACCAGGCGTCGAACGTGCGGCTGCTGCCGGTCGAGAACGCCTCGACTGACGGCGCCGAAGCCTCGACGGCCGACGGCGATGCGGGGGTACCGGAGGTTGCGGCGAACGAGGAGCCATGGGCGGCCGGGATCCGCGCGCACCTTGAACGTCGAGGCTGGACGCAGGGCGAGTTGGCGTCGCGGTCCTCGTTGAAGCCGAATACGGTCGGCGCGGTCCTCCGGGGCGACCCGACCAGCACCCGCACCCTGACGGCGATCGCCGCCGGGTTCGGCGTCGAAGTCGCCGCGCTGTTCGACGGCGGGGCCCCCGAGCCGGCCGACCA
Source organism: Vicinamibacteria bacterium (assembly GCA_022821235.1). GTDB lineage: Bacteria > Acidobacteriota > Vicinamibacteria > Vicinamibacterales > UBA8438 > JAJEEA01. The sequence continues at coordinate 106 of JAJEEA010000432.1, read as the reverse complement.
CTGGACCGCGGCGCTGGAGCACCTCGCCGCGGCGGGCCGGACGCTGGCCGCGGCGAAGGTCGACGCGACGCCGCGCCCCGAGCTGACCCCGGACGCGGCGGCCGAC
>JAJEEA010000334.1 GCA_022821235.1 Vicinamibacteria bacterium | reverse complement strand
GGCTTCCTGGCCGGCGCCGCCGTGTCACTCGCGCCGCTCATCGACGGGCCTCCGGCCCCCGTCGCGCCCGAAGTGATGACGCGTGACGAGGAGGGCCGCACCACCGTCCGGGCGATCCGGCTGGCCGAGGGCCTCCGGCTCGACGGCGTGCTCGACGAGGGGGTCTACGAGACGGTGCCCCCCATCACCGGGTTCATCAAGCAGGTTCCCGACATCGGCGCCCCGGCCACCGAGCGGACCGAGGCGTGGATCATGTTCGACGAGACGAACGTCTACGTCTCGGCCCGGGTCTGGGACTCGGCCCCCGAGAGCCAGTGGGTCGCCAACGAGATGCGTCGCGACACCAGCCAGCTCCGCCAGAACGACACGTTCACCGCCTTTTTCGACACCTTCTACGACCGCCGCAACGGCTTCAACTTCTACACGAACCCCCTCGGCGCCCGCGCCGATCAGCAGTTCACGAACGAGGGCAACCCCAACTCCGACTGGAACCCGGTGTGGGACGTGCGGACCGGCCGCTTCCCCGGCGGCTGGACGGTCGAGATGGAGATTCCGTTCAAGACCCTCCGCTACCGCTCCGAGCCGCCCCACCTCTGGGGCATCCAGCTCCGCCGCGCCATCCGGCGAAAGAACGAGTGGGTCTACCTGACCCGGCTGCCCATCTCGGCCGGTGGGGGCAGCGGCTCGTCCGGCATCTTCCGGGTCTCGGCCGCCGGCACCCTCGTCGGCCTCGAGCCGCCCCCGGCGAGCCGCAACATCGAGGTCAAGCCGTACGGCATCGGGGGCATCTCGACCGACCTGACCGCGAACCCGGTGGTGAACAACGAGGGCAGCGGCAACGGGGGCATCGACGTCAAGTACGGCATCACCGAGAACCTGACCGCCGACTTCACCTACAACACCGACTTCGCGCAGGTCGAGGTGGACGAGCGCCAGGTCAACCTGACCCGGTTCCCGCTGTTCTTCCCCGAGAAGCGCGAGTTCTTCCTGGAGGGGCGGGGCATCTTCGGCTTCGCCCGGGGCGGCGTCACGGGCCGTTTCGGCGGTCTCGGCGGCGGTGGCGGCGGTGGGGTCTTCGGTGACGCGAACGTGCCGCAGCTCTTCTACAGCCGCAAGATCGGGCTCGAGCGGGGTCGCGTGGTCCCCATCGTCGGCGGCGCCCGGGTGACCGGGAAGGTCGGGCAGTTCGACGTCGGGGCGCTGAACATCCACGCCGGCGACGAGGTGGTCTCGGCCAGCGAGCCGACCAACTTCACGGTGGTGCGGCTGCGCCGCGACGTCCTGCGGCGCAGCTCGATCGGCGGCATGTTCACCAACCGTTCCGTGTCCCGGGTGGCCCCCGGGGACGCGAGCCAGGCCTACGGGGTCGACGGGACCTTCGCGTTCTTCGAGAACGTCAGCCTCATCAGCTACTTCGCCAAGACCCGGGTCCCGATCCCCGAGTACGAGGGCAAGGACACGAGCTACCAGGGCAAGTTCGAGTACGCGGCCGACCGCTACGGCATGCAGGTCGACCACCTGCTGGTCGAGGACAACTTCCTGCCCGAGGTGGGGTTCCTCCGCCGCGACAATTTCCGGCGCACCTACGTGTCGGGCCGGTTCAGCCCGCGGCCCGATATGGAGAGCGTGCGGCAGTTCAGCCTGGAAGGGGCCGTCGACTACATCCTCATGGCCGACGTCACCCAGCTCGAGACACGCCAGCGCCTGCTGTCGTTCCAGACCGAGTTCGAGTCGAGCGACCAGTTGACATTCTCGGCGACCGACAACTACGAGCTGCTGCTGCAGCCGTTCACCCCGCCCGGGGCCGACTTCACGATTCCGGTGGGGGGCTACAGCTTCGCCGACTACCAGGTGGCGTACGCCATCGGCGCGCAGCGCCGGGTCAACGGTCAGGTCGCGCTGAGGCGGGGCGACTATTTCGGGGGCGAGCTGACGAGCCTCGAGCTGAGCCAGGGCCGCATCGCGGTGCTGCCGCAGATGTCGGTCGAGCCGACGGTGTCGTTCAACTGGATCGACACGCCGTACGGGACGTTCCAGTCGAACCTGGCAGTGACGCGGGTCAACTACGCGTTCAACCCGCGGATGTTCTTCAGCGGCCTCCTGCAGTACAACTCGGCCGACAACTCGTTCAGCAGCAACCTGCGCCTGCGCTGGGAGTACAGCCCCGGCAGCGAGCTGTTCGTCGTCTACACCGACGACCGCGACGTCACCAACGGCTTCCGCCCCGACCGGGGCCTCGACCTGCGCAACCGCGGCTTCGTCGTCAAGTTCAACCGTCTGTTCCGGTTCTGATCGGTCAGGAACACCTGACGAGACTCAGCTCGCCACCTGCCGAACGCCCCGTCCCTTGGAAGGGACGGGCGGCTTCCGGGGCGAAGTCGGCCAACCTCGATGTCGAACAACTGCCTCGCCCGGGGCGCGGTCGGCGCGGCGCTACGTCCAATCGGCGAGCGCCGCCGGCGCGTCGAGCGGCACGGCGTGCGCGTCGCCGGCGTCGTCGAGCGGGTAGGGGTTCGGCGCCCGGCAGAAGATCGACAGCGAGCGGACGGCCTCGGGCGGCAGGGCGCGGGCGACCGCCCGCAACGGGCCGGCGTCGCGGGCGGTCGGGCGCTCGGTCCACTTGGCGTCCGCGAGGTGGAAGGTGCCCGCCCGGTGCAGCAGGAAGTCGGCCTCGCGCGTGCGGTCGCCCCAGAAGTGGAAGTCCCAGCCGCCGCGCCGGTTCGACTGGGCGCGGCGGATCTCGGCGCAGACGAAGGTCTCCCAGAGTGCCCCGGCGAGCGGCGACGCCCGTAGCGACTCGACGGTCTGCACGCCGCAGAGGAAGGCCGCGAGGCCGGGGTCGCGGACGTACAGCTTCGGCCGCTTCACCAGCGTCTTGGTCCGATTCGCGAACCACGGCTCCAGCAGCATGAGCTGATGCGACGCCTCCAGCGCCGAGAGCCACGCGCCGGCGGTGGAGCCGGCGATGCCGGTGTCGCGGGCCAGGTCCGTGCGGTTGAGCAACTGCGCCGAACGCAGCGCGGCGGCGCGCAGGAAGCGTTCGAAGTCCCTCAGGTTCGCGACCTGGAGGAACTGCCGCAGGTCCCGTTCCAGATAGGTCGCCACGTACGAGCGGTAGAAGCCCTCTGCGTCAATCTCCAGGTTCTCGTATAGCTCCGGGAAGCCTCCCCGCACCACGAACTCGTCGGCGGTGAGGCGCGGATATGCGATCTTCGCCTCGGCGAACGACAGCGGCTCGAGCGCGATGACGGCGGCGCGGCCGGCCAGCGAGTCGGAGACCGACTTCATCAGGCCCAGCGGCTGCGACCCGGTCAGCAGGAAAGCGCCGTAGCGGTCGCGCTCTCGGTCGACCGCCGCCTTCAAGTGGCGGAAGAGCCCCGGTGCGTACTGCACCGCGTCGATGACCACGGGCGGCGGGTGCCGCGCCAGGAAGGTGCCGGGATCCCGCTCTGCCTGTTCCGCCTCGCTCGGCAGGTCGAGGGTAACGAACCCGTGGCCTGGGAACAGCCGCCGCATCAGGCTGGTCTTCCCGGTCTGGCGGGCGCCCGTCAGCACCACCACCGGCCGCGTCGCCGCCCGCTGCCGCAGGAGCGGCTCGATCTGACGGTCGATCCACATCGTGCAAATTCTACGATGTCATCGAACGATTTGCACGAAACAAGCGCGCGGTCGGCCGCATTCGGGGGGTACGGTGAGCCTTCAGTGCAGGCGTGCTCGCCCGTCATTCACGAACCGGAGTGTTAGCGCGGGACTCCAACCGACGCGCGTGGCGGAGACGTGGGGAACCGGACAGGCTCGGGGGGACGAGAGTCCGGACCGGCGCCCGGCGTCGTGTCGAGCGGGGCTCCGCTACTACTGGTCAGGTCGCATCCCGCACGACGGTGAAGTCGGCGGCCCACTCGTGGGGGCCCCAGTGGACGACGAGGCGGCCCCGGTCGTCCCCGGTCGGGACGAGAGTGGCGCCCAGGGGCCGGAACGAGCCGGCGGCGCGCGAGTAATCGACGGGGGTCTCGGCCGCGTCGAAGTCCGGGTCGTGCTGTGTGCCCCAGGAGTCGGGCTCGTGGTTGAACACGAAGCGCCAGCCGGCGCCGGCCCGGCGCAGCCAGACGCCGTAGGCCCCTGCGAAACCGGGAGCGAGGTTGCCGGTAGGGACGTCGGCGTCGCCGAAGCGCAGCGAGACGTCGGACTTGAGGCGGAGGACGGGGGCGCGGATCATCTCGACGACCGCCCCGTCGGGGGTCTCCGCCAGGGTGGGGTAGTCCTCGTCCTCGACGTCGATGTCCTTCCAGTAGAGCATCGAGATGCGCGCCCCGTCGGGCAGCACCATTGCGGTTTCGTTCCGCTCGTTGAGCATGTTGTTGCGAGAGATGCGGGTGTTGTCGTCGGCGGCTTCGCGGGGGGTTCCGCGCCCCGAGACCCGCGGCCGGCGGGGCGGCGGCGGCAGCTCGTCGAAGCGGAAGTCGCTGCTCCACGCCTGGCGCCCCCAGCGCAACTCCAGCCGGCCCGTCTCGGCCGCGGTGGCATGAACGGAGGCGGTGAAGACCGGCGAGGCGGCGGTCTCCGTGTGGTGCAGGGGCACGACGTCGACGGTCCCGCCGTCGCCTTCGGCATCGCCGGTGGTACGGATCTCCAGGCGCCAGCCCTCCGCGTCCCGCGCGATCCACAGCTCGGGATCGGGCGGCTCGGCCGGTTCCGGTGCGGCGTCGGCCGCCGCCTCGTCCGACTGCTCCGCGGTCTCGTCCTCGCCCGGCTCCTCCCGCCGCGCGGCGGCCTGCCGCGCCTCGGCCGCGACCCGCGCCGCCGCCGCGACCCGCTCCGCGGCCAGCGCTTCGAGGTCCGCTTCGAGCGTACCAATCCGCAGGGCGCGATGCCCTTGGAAGCTCCCGAGGCGCACCGCCGTGCCCGCCAGCAACTCGGCGTAGGCCGGGCCGGTCGCGGCGAGGTCGGGCGGGAACGCGACGTCGATCTCCTGTCCCTCCAGAACCAGCGAGGCGTGCACGAGCCCGTCCGCCTCCTCGGTGGGCGGCGGCGTCTGGGCGCCGGCGTGCGCCCCCGCCAGGGCGGTCAGGCCGCAGGCGACGGCGAGCGGGGCCACGCGCATGGACGGAAGGGCGCGCCGGCCGGGGTTGGCAGGATGGTTGTCAACGATGGTCGCCATGGCGATGTTCCCCGCAGAATCCGATGTTCCGCCGGAACCCGTTGTTTCCCCGGAGCCCGTTGTTTCCCCGGGAACCCGTCGTTCCCTCCGGACCCGTTGTTTCCCCGGAACCCGTTGTTTCCCCCGGACCCGTTGTTCCCTCTGGAACGCGTTGTTCGACCGGTTCCGATGTTCCCCCGGAACCCGCTGTGTTTCCCGGAACCCGCTGTGTTTCCCGGAACCCGCTGTGTTTCCCGGAACCCGCTGTGTTTCCCGGAACCCGCTGTGTTTCCCGGAACCCGCTGTGTTTCCCGTAACCCGCTGT
>JAJEEA010000054.1 GCA_022821235.1 Vicinamibacteria bacterium | reverse complement strand
GGCCCCCTTCAGGAATCCGCGACGGGTCACGGGGGCCGTCTTCGCCCCGGTCGGGCCCTTCTCGTGCATGGCCTGCTCCTGCTGACTTCGGGCTGTCCCGCCTGACCGCGTCGCCGCCCCCGTCGGCGGGGGACCGGCGACGAGGTCAGAGCTTCCTGCTGCGCCGATTATGCCACCGGAAGCGAGGCGCGCGGCGGGCAAGACGTGCGCCGTCGCGGGCCGGCCCCGCCCGCACCGTTGTCTGCGCCTCCGCCGGGCGCCGCGCCGCCGGTCCTGCGCCCCTACGGATCGACGAAGTGGAAGTCGGCCGGTCCGTCCCGGCGCGCGAGCAGCACCGCGTCGGCCTCCCCGTGAACGAACCACGCATGGTGCGCCTTCCCGGGGATGACGATGTAGGCGCCGGCCCTCGCCGTGTGACGCGCCCCGTCCAAGACGATGTCCACCGCGCCCTCGAGCACGACCACCGTCTCGGTGTGGGTGTGCCAGTGCATGGCGAACTCCGACCCCGCCGGGAAGCGGGCCAGGTACGTCGGGCCGCCGGTCTCCGGATCGGTGGCTATCGGCGCGTTGCGGAGGCCGGCGGGGAAGCCCGGCGTGTCGGTCGGCGGCCCCCAGTCGGCTGCCTCCCACTGCATCACGAGGGGCGTCACCCCGTGCTGGAGCTCCTGGGCGGCGGCGATCGGCGGCGCCAGCGCCGCCGCCGCGGCGACCGCGCAGAGCGATGTCCGGCTCACGGCGTCTCTCCCCTCGAAGTGCTGCCTCGGCCACCAGCGTACCGCCTTCGTCAGGGGCGGTGCAAGTCTCCTCGCGGGGCGGCGTGACGGTCGGCTCCGTCGGTGTCCCCGCCGGGCGGACGAGAGCCCGCCGGGAGGGGCCGGGAGCGTTCCGGAACGACGTCCCCGGGGGGCGCGCGGCCGCCGGTTTCCCTGCAAGCGGCATTTCGTATATCGTGTTACCCGTGACACCTAATGGAGTCGACACGCTCGTTGAGGCAGTGCGTCAGCAGATCGAGGCGGAGGGGCTCAGGCCCTTCGCCATGCGCACCGGGATTCCCCTCGGTCAGCTGCGCAGCGTGGTCCAGGGCCGCGCTTCCCGATACACGACGCTCCAGTCGATAGCGTCCGTCATGGGAATGCGGTTGTCGGTCGGCCCCGCCGATCGGGGCGGCAACCCGCCGCAACTGCCGCCCGAGATCACCCGTGCCCTTCACCTGCCTTCCGACGCCAGCGTGGTGGACGCGGTGGGGCTGATCGAGAAGGACGTCATGGCGTCGAAGCTGCGCGACGGCATGCGTCTGGTGCAGGAGCTGACCGAACGTGCGGCGATGGCGGCCGAGCTGCTGCCGCAACTGGTGGCCGAGTCGTCGACGCGCGTGATGCCGTTCGCCGAGCACGTCCGGCTCAAGGCGGACACCGGCGAGGTGGAGTTCGACGAGTCGACCGACCTGTCGATCGCGGTCTCGGAGAAGGTCCTGCCGCCCTGGGCGCGCACCGATCACCTGACCTGCGTTCGGGCGGACGGCGATTCGATGGAGCCGACCATCCACGCCGGCGATCTCGTCGTCGTCGACAAGGACCAGCGCGTCGCCGTGGAGGACGGGCTGTTCGTCGTTCGGTCCGCCGAGGGGCTGGTCGTCAGGCGCCTCCGGCGGATCCGCGAGCACTGGAACCTGGTCAGCGACAACCCGGCCCACCTCTCGAAGCCCATGACGGCGGGCGACGTGATAGTGGGGCGGGTGGCCTGGTGCGGCCCGCACGGCGACGCCGTCGCCTGACCGGGCGCGACCGTCGTCGCGGCGTCAGCCCTTGCGCCGTTTCGGGCGGCGCTTCGGGGTGCGGCGCGACGGGCTCGGCCTCGGGATGTCGGCCGGCCAGGCGGCCGAGTCGGGCCAGTTGTCCGACAGGAAGCGGACGGTCCGGTCGAACCTCTTGACGGTAATCGTGCCGCCGCGTTGCAGGCGGGCCACCGTGTCGCCGCTGCCGGTCGCGTGTCGGGACACCGTCGAGATGTTCAGACCCGCGTGTTTGGCAAACCGGTCCATGAGCGCGACCAATCGGCCGCTCGTGTCGTCCATGACACGGGCAGCCTGACACAAAAACCCCCGTATTGCAAGAGTATTTTTCGATTTCGTGTCGCAGGCGTCACGAAAAGGGGGGCGACGGCCGCGAGGCCGCCGGCGGCCCGCCGGGGTCGACGCGCCCCCGACCGGCGGTCCCCGTGGAGCGCGCTCAGCGCACCTCGGCGTCGACCGTGGCCTCGCCCTCCGAGCGCGCGATGATCGCGGCGCCGCACGAATCGCTGAAGACGTTGATGGCGGTGCGGTACATGTCGAGCGGCCGGTCGATGGCGAGCATGGCGAGGACGATGGCCTCGGCCTGCGGGTGGCCGCCGAGCCCGATGGCGTCGAGGACGATGAAGATGACCACCAGGCCCGCCGAGGGCACGGCGGCCGCGCCGATCGACGCGAGCAGCGCCGTCATCACCGCCACCACCTGGGCGCCGAGCGACAGGTCGAAGCCGATCACCTGGGCGATGAAGAGCGCCCCCACGCACTCGAACACCGCGGTGCCGTCCATGTTCACGGTGGCCCCCATGGGGAGGACGAACGACGACACCTTGTTCGACACCCCCACCCGCTCCTGAACCGCCCGCATCGTCACCGGCAGTGTCGCGGCCGACGAGCTCGTCGAGAAGGCGATGAGCAACGGGTTGCGCATGTTCTTGAAGTGGATGGCGGGGGCGATGCGCGCGAGCACGATGAGGACGATTGGCAGGGTGACGAAGAGATGGATCGTGAGCCCGGTCCCGACGGTCAGGAAGTACCGGATGAGCGGCGCGAACGCCTCGAATCCGGTGGTGCCGACCATCCGCGTGATGAGCGCGAACACCCCGATGGGGAGCAGCTTGATGATGCCGGCGGTCAGGGCCACCATCGCCTGGAAGAGCGCCTCGAAGAACCCGAGCAGGGTGCCGCGGGCGCCGTCGGCCTTCAGGGTGGTGATGGCGGCGCCCAGGACGATGCTGAAGAAGATGAGGGGCAGCATGTCGCCCGCGGCGGCCGCCGTCAGCACGTTCGGCGGCACGATGTCGAGGAGCAGGTCGACCCCCGACGTGGGGATGTCGAGCTGGGGCATCTCGCCGTCCGCCGCGGCGTCCCCGAGCGAGGCGCCCACCCCCGGGCGGAACAGGTTGACGACGATGAGGCCGGTGGTGGCGGCGAGGAAGCTCGTCAGCAGGTAGTAGCCCATCGTCTTGCCGAAGAGGCGTCCGATGGCCCGCCCGCCCCCGATCGAGGCGACCCCCGAGACGATGGAGGCGAACACCAGGGGGACGATGATCATGCGCAGCAGGCGCATGAACAGGTCCCCGATCCAGCCGACGGCGTTCGCGGCGCCCTCGCCGAAGGCCAGGCCCGTGAGGGCGCCGAGGAGCATGGCGCCGAGCACCTGCCAGTGGAGCTTGAGATACCAGACTCGATCGTGGTTGATGTCCATGGGCTCAGGGGTCCTCGGCGGTGACGGGCGACCAGTCTTCGACGCGCTGCTCGGCCGCCGCGAGCTGGCCGGGCGTGAGCTGCCGCGCGACGATGGCGCGCGCCTGCAGCAGGCTGCCGCGCGCCGGCTCGGCCGCCTGCGCCGCGGCGAGGGTGAGCCACGCGTAGGCGGCAACCGGATCCCGGGGCACGCCGTCGCCGTTGGCGTACATCACCCCGAGGTTCTGCTGCGCCGCCGGATCGCCCTGGTCGGCGGCCCGGCGGAACCAGCGCGCCGCCTCGGCCGCGTCCCGTGCGACCCCGACGCCCGTATCGTAGCTCATCCCCAGGTTGAACTGCGCCCGCACGTGCCCCTGCTCGGCCGCGAGCCGGACCAGGCGTATCGCCTCCGCGAGGTCCCGCGCGACCCCGCGGCCGTTGAAGTAAAGGTTGGCCAGCGCGAACTGCGCCTCCGCATGGTCCTGGTCGGCGGCCCGGCGGATCCAGCGCACCGCCTCGGCGTCGTCCTCGGGCACCCCGGCGCCGGCGTCGTACAGATAGCCCAGGGTGACCTGGGCGGCGGGGTCGCCCTGCACCGCGGCGAGCCGGTACCAGCGCGCGGCGAGGGCGAGATCGCGGCCGACGCCCGAGCCGGTCTCGTACATGCTGGCGAGGGTCACCTGGGCCGTGGGGTTGCCCTGGGCGGCGGCCATCCGCACCCAGTCCGCGGCCCGCGCCCGGTCGCGCGGCACCCCCCGGCCGTTGAAGTGCATCTGCCCCAGATAGAACCGGGCCTCGGCGTGGCCCTGGTCGGCGGCGCGGCGGAACCAGTGGACGGCCTCGGCGTCGTCCCGCCCGACGCCGGCGCCGCGGGCGTACATGCGGCCCAGCCGGAACTGGGCCTCCCAGTGACCCTGGTCGGCGGCGCGGCGGAACCAGTGGACGGCCTCGGCGTCGTCCTCGGCGACCCCGAGGCCCGCGTCGTAGCGCACCCCGAGGCCATGCTGGGCGCCGGCGTGCCCCTGCTCGGCCGCCATCCGGTACCAGCGGGCGGCCTGCGCGTCGTCCCGGGGGACGCCGGTGCCGGCGACGTGGAGGCGGGCGAGGTTGAACTGCGCCGCCGCGTCGCCCGCTTCCGCGCGGGCGCGCAGCTCCGGAACGTCCCGCTGGGCGTGGACCGGGATCGCGAGGACGGCCGCAACGGCGCCGGAAACGATCGCTCGAAGCAGCGGTCGTCGATGCAGGCCCGACCCTGCGACATGAGCGGCGACCGGTCGAGCCGGAACGTCGAGCCCGTCTCCGACCGGTTGCCCGACACCCGCAGCGAGCCGGAATGCGAGCTGCCGGGGCGGAGCATCTCCGGAGGCGGCGCCACCACGGCCGGCGCGCCACGAGCGAACACCAGTGCGAACGGCGGCGGCCGGCGTCGGCACCGGCGGATGTCGGGGCAAGATGTCTATCTCGCGGCGGGCATCGCCGTGGTGTCGACGATCCCCGCGCCTTCCTCGACGGTGATCACCCGGTCCGCGGGGACCGCGCCGAGGCGGTCCACCCGGCCGCTCGGCCACGTCACCACGACCGAGTCCGCCCGCGCCCGGCCGCCGAGCCCGAAGGTCACCGGCAGCTCGCTCTGCGACAGGTAGCTCGAGCCCGTCTTGACGAGTTGCCACTGGTCGCGCCCGCCCGACGTCACGTCGATGCGGGCCCCGATGCCGTCGCGGTTCGATGCGGTCCCCACGGTGCGGATGCGCAGCATGCGGTTCTCGTTGCCCCCGTCGTTGCGGAGCAGCCGCGGCGGCCCGCCGTTGGCGGTGACCACCACGTCGAGGTCGCCGTCGCGGTCGAAGTCGGCGTAGGCGGCGCCGCGCCCGACCTGGGCCGCCCCGAGGGCCGTGTCGGGAGCGTTCACCTCCTCGAACCGCCCGTCGGCGTTGCGGAACAGTTGCGGCGGCTGCGCGTAGGTGATGCGGGCCTGCACCCGCTCGACGTCGTCGGCGACGTGGCCGTTGGCGGCGAAGATGTCCGGCCAGCCGTCGAGGTCGAAGTCGAAGAAGAAGCAGCCGAACGTCAGCGTCAGCAGGGTCGCCCGGCCGATGGCCGAGCGCGGCCCCTCGTCGATGAACAGCCCGTTGCCCTCGTTGTGGTAGAGGGCCATCATCTCGGTCGAGAAGTGGCCGATCACGAGGTCGGGCCGGCCCGAGCCGTCGTAGTCGGCGGCGTCCACCCCCATGCCGGCGCGGGCCACCCCCGCGTCGCTGAACGCCACCCCGGCGAGGACCCCGATGTCCTCGAACGTCCCGTCGCCGCGGTTCTCGAAGAGCTGGTCGGGCTGGGTGTCGTTGGCCACGAACAGGTCCATCCAGCCGTCCTCGTCGTGGTCGAGCATGACGACGCCGAGCGCCTTCGACGAGGGGGCGCGCAGGCCCGCCGCGTCCGTGACGTCCTCGAACGTGGCGTCGCCCCGGTTCCGGTACAGGGTGCCGCTCTGCCCCTGGTACGACTCGGGCGTGCAGTACGACTTGGTGTCGCCGGAGAGCGAGCAGAACAGGTCGGTCTCCGGCGTCCAGTGCACGTAGTTGCCCACGAACAGGTCGAGATGGCCGTCCTCGTCGTAGTCGAACCACAGGGCGGCGGTCGAGAACCCCGGGTCGCCGACCCCCGCCGCCGCCGTCACGTCGGTGAAGGTGCCGTCGCCGGCGCCCTTGAGCAGCCGGTTGGGCCCGAGCACCGTGAGGTAGACGTCGACGTGCCCGTCGTTGTCGAAGTCGGCGGCGGCCCCGCCCATGCCGTACAGGGGGACGTCGAGCCCCGAGCCGCGGGTGATGTCGGTGAAGGTGCCGTCGCCGTCGTTGCGGTACAGCGCGGCGTGCGTCTCCGCCTCGCCCCGCCCCGGCCACGCGGTGCCGTTGACGAGCAGCAGGTCCTGCCACCCGTCGCCGTCGACGTCGAGCCACAGGGCGCCCGAGCCGAAGGTCTCCGGCATGTACTTGGCGCCGAAGGCGCCGGTGTTGTGGGTGAAGCGGATGCCGGCCGTCTCGGAGACGTCGGTGAAGACGACCGGGGTGGCGGCGGTCAGGACGAGGGCCGGGGCGAACGCGGCCAGGGTCGGCGCGAGTAGGCGTGTCATCGGGTCAAGGCCGGGAAGCGTGTCATCGGGTCACGGTCCGAACGGATCGGGTCGCGGTCGGAACGGGCGTCATCGGGTCACGGTCGGAACTGACGTCATCGGGTCACGGTCGGAACGGGCGTCATCGGGTCCCGGCGGGAGGCGCGTCACCGGGGTCATGGGCGGCCGGCCGCCCAGCGGGGTGCCGGTGCTCGTGGATGGCCTGCCGTTCGTTGTTGTCCTCGGGCGAAGCGCGGCGGAAGCCCCCGGTTATCGCCTGGGCCGCCTCGTCCGCCTTGAACCGTTCGTACAGCGCGCGCTCCCGCGCCGCCTCCTCCCGGTTGCCCGCGCCCTGCTGGGCGAGCATCAGGTTGTAGTGGGCGGCCACGTCCTCGGGGTCGATGCGGAGAACCGCCTCGTAGGTGTCGATGGCCGCCTCGAACTGCCGGTCGAGGAACTGCAGGCGTCCGATCTGGCCGAGGACCACGCGGTCGCGCGGATACTGCTCGCGCGCCACCGCCAGGTGCTCCAGCGCCTCCTCGTAGCGGCCGAGCGCCCGCAGGGCGGTGCCGAGGAAGAAGTGGGCCCGCGCGAGGTCGGGCTCGAGGGCGAGGGCCTGCTCGAGGAGGGGGATGGCCGCGTCGACGTCGCCCTCCTGCAGCCGGGCCCGCGCCGCGTTCACCGGCCCGTCGGGATAGTCGGGGTCGATGGCCATGACCCGCCGGAAGGCCGCCTCCGCCCCCCGCAGATCGCCCTGCAGCAGCAGGCCGATGCCGTAGTCGTTCCAGCGCCCCCGCTGCCGGGCGTCGCCCGGCGGCACGATGGGCGCCGCGGGCAGCGGGGCATCCGCGTCGACGACGCTCAGCGTCGCGGTCGCCTCCGCCATCACCGTGGTGGGGATGTCCGGAATCGCCTTCACCTGCCCCGACACGCCGCTCGTGTCGCCGGTGAACACCCACCGCCCGTCGTCGTGGGCGGCGGTGACCGACGGCGCGGGGTCGGCGGGGTCGCGCACCCCCGCGTACGCCCACTGCGTGAACCACCACGCGAACTTCCGGTAGTTGACCCTGGCGCGCAGGGTGATGCGGTCGCCGGCGTCCTCGGGAATCTCGAGCCGGTAGTGGACGGTGTCGGCGGCGCCGGGGGGAATCAGCCGCACGTAGGCGACGGACCGGGTCGCCCACGCGTTCCGCTTGTTGATGGGGTTGCTGTGCTCGTCGAGCTGCAGGCTGCGGTAGAAGTGGGCGCCGGGGTCCACCGGCCCGCTCCCCCCGTCGGCCGCCTCCCCGCTGTGGAGCAGCACGCGGCCCCGGTCGTCCACCGCCTCGAGCTCGACCCAGACGTCGAAGGCGTCGACGGTGCCCCCGGGGAAGAAGTGGCCGACGTTGCGGGTGCGGACCACGACCTCGAGGCGCACCGACTCGCCGCGCCGCACCGCCACCGGCGACAGGTCGAGAGGGGCGACGACCTCGGCCGGGGCCGGCCCGCCCGGCAGCCGCCGGCCCGCCCCGAACTGCAGCGACTCCTCGCCGACCGCGAACGTGCTCGACAGGGCGGGGTCGCCCCCCGGCAGGACCGCCCCGGCGGGCGCCGCCGCGTCGGCCACGCGGGTGATGCCGAAGACGTCGATGCTCACCTGCCCGGCCCGCAGGAAGTCCTGCACCGCCTCGAGCTGCGCCTGGTCGCGGTTGACGAACGGCAGCGCGGTGTTCGCGCCGGGGAAGCGGTGCGACCGCACGTAGCCGTCCCGCGCGGCGGGGTCGTCGGACCGCACCAGGGGCATGTGGCACGAGCTGCACGTCTGCGGCGTCTCGGGGTAGTAGAACGACCGCGCGCCCTGCCCGGACACGCCCGACGCCTGCCAGTTGTCGTACTCGTTGAACCCCCGCACCCACCGGTAGTCGTTGACCGGCAGGTCGAGGTGCACCTTGTGGCACGACGAGCAGAACTCGGCGCTATGCTCGGTGTGGAACGGCTTCATGAACGTGTCGCGGTGCGGCCGGGGGGCGAGCCGCAGCAGCAGGTCGTGCGCGCTGCGCAGCAGGGGGTGCTCGCTCGCGGCGAGGTCGTGCAGCGGGGGGTACTCGATGGTGAAGTCGCCCTGGCCCATGGTGCTGCCGACGTGCACGATCGAGTGGCACGACGTGCAGCCGAGCCCCGCCTGCGCCTCGGGGGTGTCGATCTGCTCGACGATCGGCGTATCGAAGCGCCCGTTGAAGAACACCGCGTGGTCGTGGCAGCCGGCGCACCACTTCGACGGCCGGGTGCCCACCACCTCCTGCATGTACTCGATGGACCGCCGGTACCACTGGTTGTTGAACGACGAGAAGTGATGGGCCGACCCGTTCCACTGCTCGTAGATGTCGGCGTGGCAGCGGCCGCAGGTCTCGCTGGTCAGGAAGAAGTCGGCGGGAATGGTGTCGCCGGTGTTCGTGGTGGCCGACGACGGCGCGAACGGGCTGGACGCGCCCGCGCCCTCCTCGTCCATGGTCGCGGGCGGCCGGACGGGGTTCTCGATGCGGTGGGTCTCGCGCCACTCCGCGTCGCGCGCCCCCCGCAGGAGGGGCGCGCTCAGGCCGGCCGCGGCGGCGGCGACGAGGCCGATGCGCACGGCCCGGGTCCACCCGGGCGTCCACTCGACCGCGCGCCAGAGATGCACGCCCCAGAGGATCGCGCCGGCCGTCGATACGGCGACGTGGACCTGCAGCAGCCAGGCGTGGTCGCGGGTGGCGCCGACCGCGGCCACCGCGAGTCCGAGCGCGAGCCCCGCCGCGAGCAGCCCGACCCCGGCCGCGGCCGGGAGGTTCCCGCTCCACGGGCGCCGCCACGCCTCGCGGACGAGCGCCCCCACCAGCACGAGGCCGAGCAGGGGATGCAGGGCGACGGTGGCGAAGTACCAGAGGGACGCCGACGGCGCCGCGACCAGGTGGGCCGCGGTAAGCAGCAGGGCGATGAAGCCGGCCGCCGCCAGTCCGGAAACACGCATCGTCCTTCATCGTAACGCAGGATGGGCGGGTGGCGGGCTTCCCGTGCCGGGTCGGGGCGACGCGGGGATCGTCGCCGCGGGCCGAGACCGCATCCGGGGGGCGTGAAGGTGAACCGGGCGGTCGGCCGGAAGCGTCGGGCGCAGGGTGGTAAAATCGCGCGCGATGCCTGCACCGCCAACCGTGCCTCCGCGCGTCGCCTGGTTCTGCGTGCTGGCCGCCGTGGCCGCCCTCGCGCTGTCCGCGCCCGCCGACGAGCGGGAGTGGCTCGCCGGCGACTCGCACATCCACAGCCACTGGAGCGCCGGCTACGACTACCGCACCAGCCCGCCGACTCCGATCAAGGGGCGGGACGCCTTGTACTCGACGCCGCGGAACGCGGCGATGGCCCGGCGGTTCGGCCTCCGGTGGATGGTGACGACCGATCACGGCGGTCCGAACCACGCCAAGCTGAACCTCGAGCAGGCGCACCGCGAGCTGACCCTGTCGCGCGAGCTGGTCCCCGAGGTGCTCCAGTTCTACGGCATGGAGCTCAACATGCCGGGCATGGATCACCACACCCTCATCATCCCGCGGGCCGAGGACGAGGCGGAGGTGCTCTTCGAGATCGAGAGCCGCTTCGACGCCAACGAGGACTGGGCCCGTCCCCCCGACCCGCGCCGCCAGTCGGCGGCGCTGAGGCGGCAGGCCCTGGCCCACGTGCAGGGGCTCGAGCGGCTGCCGGTCCTGTTCGCGAACCATCCGTCGCGGTCGGCGACGGCGATCGGCCACTACGGCCGCTACGAGCCGTGGGAGCTTCGCGAGAACAACGACCTCGCGCCCGACGTGTACCGCGGCATGGAGGGCGCGCCCGGTCACCAGGCCGCCACCCTCACGGACCGGAACACCATGGTGTACCGCGGCGCCTACTGGAACCCCGGCGCGCAGACCCTGGGCGGCTTCGACCAGATGACGGCGGTCCTGGGCGGCCTGTGGGACGCGCTGCTCGGCGAGGGGCGCCGGTTCTGGATCGTGGCCTCGTCCGACTCGCACTTCCACTATACCGAGCCGGTGAGGGCCGGCAGCGACTTCTGGCCCGGCGAGTTCCACAAGACCTGGGTCCACGCCCGTCCCACCTACGCCGACATCCTCGACGGGCTTCGGCAGGGGCGCATGTTCGCGGTCGCCGGCGACCTCGTCACCGAGCTGGAGTTCGGCCTGAAGAGCGCCGACGGGCGCGAGGCGGGACTCGGCGGCACGCTGCGGGTCGCGTCCGGTGCGCGGGTCACCGCGACGGTCCGCGTGCGCGACCCGGAGACACCGAACGCGGCGGGGGAGAACCCGGCCGTCCGGCGCGTCGACGTGATCGTGGGCGAGGTGACGGGGCCGGCCTCCGATCCCGCGGTCGACCGCAACCCCACCACGCGCGTGCTCGCCCGGTTCACGCGCGACGCGCTGGCCCGCGACGGCGACCGGTACTCCCTCGAGGTGGATCTGCCGGCCGTCGACCGCGACCTCTACGTCCGCGTGCGGGGCACCGGCACCGAGGACCTCGAGCCCCTGATGGACGGCCTCGACGAGAACCCGTGGCACGACCTCTGGTTCTACTCGAACCCGATCTTCGTCGAGGTCGAGTGACGGCGCCCTCTTGATCGTCGACCCCTGGTTCTACGCCGCCGCGACGGTCGCGGTGCTCATCGTCGGCATCGCCAAGGGCGGGCTCGGCGGCGGCATCGCGGTGGTCGGGGTGCCGCTGATGGCGATGGTCGTCAGCCCCGCCCAGGCCGCCGCGGTGCTGCTGCCGATCCTCATGGTCATGGACGTCCTCGCGGTCCGCGCCTACCGCGGGGCGTGGGACCGGCCCAACCTGCGGGTGCTGGTGCCGGCGGCGATGCTCGGCACGGTGCTGGGCGCGGCGACCTTCGAGTACCTGACCCCCGACGGCCTGCGCGCGCTGGTGGGGGTCATCGCGCTGACCTACTCGCTGCAGTACTTCGTGCCCATGGCCGAGTCGACGCGACGGTCTCCGCGCCGCGTGTCCGGCGTCGTCTGGGGGGCGCTGGCGGGGTTCGCGAGCTTCTCGGTGCACGCGGGGGGACCGCCCCTCCACGCCTACCTGCTGCCGCAGCGCATGGACCGCACGACGTTCCAGGCCACCGGGGTGGCGTTCTTCTTCGTCGTCAACTGGTCGAAGGTCGGCCCCTACGCGTGGCTGGGGCAGTGGAACGCGGACAACCTGCTCACGTCGCTGGTGCTCCTGCCTCTCGCGCCGGTGGGCATCTGGATCGGCCGCCGCCTGCACGAGCGCGCCACCGACGATCTGTTCTTCCGCATCGTCCACGCCTCGCTTTTCATCATCGGCGCGAAGCTGCTCTACGACGTGACGGCGTGACGCCGCCCAGGCCATCACGAACCTGCTCGCCGGTGGGTCCTGAGGCTCCGGATACGGGTGTCGCGACGTTGTGATATATGGAACACTGTGGTAATGTCTATCGCATGGACGCCGACCGACTCATGGCGGTGGGGAACCTGCTGATATCGCTGGCCACGGCAATCGGCCTCGTCGTCAGCACGTGGTTCATCAACGGCAGAATCGACAGGCTCGACGGCAGAATCGTCGTGCTCGACGGCAAGATCGACGACCTCAGCGGCAAGTTCGACAGGCTGACGGGGCGCGTCGATGCGCTGGAGACCAGCCATACGGCGCACGTCAACAGCGGCCTGCACGCGCGTTGACGGCCGGGCCTCCGCCCTCGTTCCGGGCCCGCGACCACGACCGGCCCGCGAATCCCTCTTCATTCGGGATTCGGGTTCGGGACTCGTCGCCCGAGGCTCCCATCCTCCGGCTGCGCCAGGGCGAGCAGCCCGGGCGGCGCGGCGGGTTGCCGCCGGCGGACCACGGCGGGACCGGCCGCCGGCATCGTGTCCGTCCGGCGCGGTCGAATCCCGCTCCGATTCCGGGTCGGGGCCGCCGCCATTGTAGAATTCACCATTGGCCAACTTGCGAGGAGAGCACTCTTGAGCAACCGATCCGTCGTGTGGTGTCTGACCTTGGCGCTCGCGGGCGCGGCGGCTGCGCCGGCCCTCGGGCAGGAGCCCGGCGAGGCGTGGGAGCCGCCCCGGCTCGCCGACGGCCGCCCCGATCTGCAGGGCGTCTGGGACTTCCGCACCGCCACCCCGTTCCAGCGCCCCGAGGGGCTCGGCGAGACGCTGACCGAGGAGCAGGCGGCGGCCGTCGGTTCGTTCGCGGCGGCGGCCCAGCAGTCGGCCGACCGGCCCCCGGCCGAGGGCAACGTCGGCGCCTACAACGCCTTCTGGCTCGACTTCGGCACCTCGGTCGGCGACGACCGCCGCTCGTCCCTCATCGTCGAGCCGGCGACCGGGCGCATGCCCGAGCTGGTCGAGGGCGCCGCCCGCCAGGCGGGGTCGCTCGACGTGGACGTGCCCGGCGAGCGTCCGTGGCGGGTGCGGTCGGCCGGCATCGGCGCCGACGGCCCCGAGGACCGCGGCCTCGCCGAGCGGTGCCTGGTCGGCTTCAACTCGGGCCCGCCGATGATGCCGAGCGCCTACAACAACAACATGCAGCTCTTCCAGACCGAGGACCACGTGGTCATCCTGAACGAGATGGTCCACGACGCCCGCATCATCCCCCTCGAGCCGCGCGACCACCTGCCGGCCGGACTGCTGCAGTTGAACGGCGATTCCCGCGGCCGGTGGGAGGGCGACACCCTCGTCGTCGAGAGCCGCAACTACTCGGACCAGCGGGCCAGCTTCGAGCCGAACGCGCTGGTCGCGCTGGGGCTCGGCTCGACCCTGCGGCTGACCGAGCGGTTCACCCGCGTGAGCGACGACACGCTGCTCTACGAGTACACCGTCGACGATCCGGCCACGTTCACGGCGCCGTTCACCGCGGCGCTGCCCATGCGGCTCTCCGACTCGCTCATCTACGAGTACGCGTGCCACGAGGGCAACTACGGCATGATCAACGCCCTGAGCGGGGCGCGGGCGGCCGACGCGTCGTCGGGGCAGTAGGCGCGCGGCTGCGGATCGGCGGAATCGTCGGGCGGCGGCTCGACGCGTCGGGGAAGACGGCATCGCTCCGCCGTGTCGAACGAGGACGGACGCGGGCGCGCCTCGGGTACGGCGCGCGCGTTGGGTGAAGCTTGCGCGATGCGGGCCGAGAGCCTACCATCCCTTGCGGGAGATGCTATGCGGATGACCATTCTGCGGGTGTTGACGGTGCTGGGCGCGGCGGCGGTGGCGGCGGGGCTGTATCCGGACCGCGCTCCGGAGGTGGTCCTCGCCCAGGCGCCCGAGCGCGTCGAGTTCCACCGCGACGTGCGGCCGGTGCTCGCCGAGGCCTGCTTCGCGTGCCACGGGGCGTCCGAGGCGACCCGGCAGGCCGAGCTGCGGCTCGACACCGCCGGCTTCATCGAGACCCACGTGCGGCCCGGCGACGCCGACGGCAGCCTGCTCTTCCAGCGGCTGACGACCGACGAGCCGATCGCCCTCATGCCCCCGGCTTCTTCCGGGCGCTCGCTGACGGCCGGCCAGATCCAGCTCGTGCGGGCCTGGATCGACCAGGGCGCGCACCTCGGCGCCGACCCCGCGGCGACGGGCGCGGCCCCGACCGCGGTGGCCGGGCGCACCGTCGACTTCGCCCGCGAGGTGCGGCCGCTGCTCTCGCAGAACTGCTTCTCGTGCCACGGGCCCGACGAGGCGTCGCGCCAGGCCGGCCTGCGGCTCGACGTGCCCGAGGGGCCGTTCGCCGACCGCGGCCGCTACGGCGGCCCCGCCGTCGTCGCTGGCGACGCAGAGGCGAGCCTGCGCGTGCACCGCGTGTCGGCCGGCGACGAGCGGGTGCGGATGCCCCGCGGCGGCGAGGCCCTCGACGAGGCCGAGGTCGAGACCCTCCGCCTCTGGATCGACCAGGGCGCGGAGTGGGAGTCGCACTGGGCGTTCATCCCCCCCGAGCGGCCCGTCGTGCCCCCGGTCGCCGCCGCCGAGTGGCCCCGCAACGACATCGACAGCTTCGTGCTGCGGCGCCTCGAGGCCGAGGGCCTGGCCCCGTCCGACGAGGCCGACCGTGCGACCCTGCTGCGCCGCGTCACCCTCGACCTCACCGGCGTGCCCCCGACCCCGGTCGAGCTCGCCGACTTCCTGAACGACGACTCGGCCGACGCCTACGAGGAGGCCGTCGACCGGCTGCTGGCGTCGCCGCGCTACGGCGAGCGCATGGCCGTCGAGTGGCTCGACGCCGCCCGCTACGCCGACACCAACGGCTACCAGACCGACGGCGAGCGCTCGATGTGGCGCTGGCGCGACTGGGTCATCGACGCCTACAACGCCAACATGCCGTTCGACCGGTTCACCATCGAGCAGCTCGCCGGCGACATGCTGCCCGGCGCGACCGTGGAGCAGCGCGTCGCCACCGCGTTCAACCGCAACCACAGCCTGAACAGCGAGGGCGGCATCGTCGTCGACGAGTTCCTCGCCGAGTACGGCGTCGACCGGGTGTCGACGACCGGCACCGTGTGGATGGGCCTGACCCTGGGCTGCGCGCGCTGTCACGACCACAAGTTCGACCCGATCTCGCAGAAGGAGTTCTACGAGGTCATGGCGAACTTCAACAACATCCCCGAGCGGGGCAAGGGCTTCAAGTACGTCAACTCCCCGCCCCTGGTCACCGCCCCCACCGACGAGCAGCACGCCGAGCTCGACGAGCTCGACGCCGAGCTCGACGAGGCGCGCGCGGCGCTGGCCGCCCTCGACGGCGAGGCGGCGGAGGCGCGGGCCGAGTGGGAGGCGTCGCTCGAGCGGGCGGGGCCGGTCGACTGGAACCTCCGCGACGGGCTGCTCGCGTACCACGCCTTCGAGGGCACCATCGACGGCATCCAGACGTCGACGGAGGTGCCGGCGGTGCTCGAGGACGGGCTGCCGCAGTTCTATCCCGGCGTCCTCGGCTACGCCGCGAGCTTCGACGGACGGCGCTTCGTCAACGCCGGCAACGCGCCGGACGTGGGCTACGACGACTCGTTCAGCCTCGCCGCGTGGATGTATCCGACGGCCGAGAACGGGGTGGTCGTCTCGCGCGCGGCCGGCGGCGACCAGGGCGAGGTGGGCTGGGGCCTCTACCTCGAGGACGGCAAGCTTCGCCTGAACCTGTCGACGCGCGTCCTCGACGACGGCGTGGCGGCGGAAACCGTGGAGGACGTCGCCCTCGGCCGCTGGCAGCACGTCGTCGCCACCTACGACGGCTCGAAGACCCCCGAGGGCATCCGAATTTACGTCGACGGCCGCCTGCAGGCGACGGAGCCGCTGCTCGACCTCGTCGGCAACCGGCTGCCCGCCACCCGCTATCCGCTGCGCATCGGGGCCAGCGGGTCGGACAAGCCGCGGTTCCGCGGCAACCTCGACGAGGTCCGCATCTACGACGGGGTGCTCAGCCCGGCCGAGGCCGCGGTGGTGGCGACGCCCGAGACGCTGGGGCAGATCGCCGCCCTCGCGCCCGGTCAGCGGACCGCGGCCCAGGCCGACAAGCTGCGCCTCGCGTTCCTCGACCAGTACGCGCCGCCGGCCGTCCAGGAGGCGGTGCGCGAGGTGGCCCGGCTCGAGCGGCAGCGCGACGAGCTGTGGGCGAGCTTCCCGACCGTCATGGTCATGGAGGAGCGGACCGTCCGCAAGCCCACCTACCGGCTGAACCGCGGCGCCTACGACAGCCCCGCCGAGGAGGTGTTCCCCGGCGTGCCCGCGGTCCTGCCGCCGCTGCCGGAGGGGGTCGAGGCCAACCGCCTGTCGTTCGCGCGCTGGCTCGTCGACCCCGGGCACCCGCTGACCGCGCGGGTCACCGTGAACCGCTTCTGGCAGATGTACTTCGGCACCGGCCTCGTCAAGACGGCCGAGAACTTCGGCACCCAGGGCGAGTTCCCCAGCCATCCCGAGCTGCTCGACTGGCTCGCCGTCGAGTTCGTCGACTCGGGCTGGGACGTCAAGGCGCTGCAGCGGGCCATCGTGACGAGCGCCGCCTACCGCCAGGCGTCGCACGTGACGGCCGACGAGTTCGAGAGCGACCCCGAGAACCGGCTGCTCGCGCGCGGCCCCCGGCTGCGCCTGCCCGCGCCGATGATCCGCGACCAGGCCCTCGCCGTCTCCGGCCTCCTCGTCGAGAAGGTGGGCGGGCCGTCGGTCAAGCCGTACCAGCCGGAGGGCCTGTGGGCCGACATGGTCGAGGGCGGCTACGGCGACTACGTGCAGGAGACCGGCGACGACCTCTATCGCCGCAGCCTCTACACGTTCTGGAAGCGCACCCTCGGGCCGCCGACGATGATGACGTTCGACGCGTCGACCCGCGAGACGTGCATCGTGCGCACCGGCCGCACCAACACGCCGCTCCAGGCCCTGAACCTGATGAACGACGTGACCTACGTCGAGGCGGCCCGCCGCCTCGCCGAGCGCATGATGACCGAGGGCGGCGAGACCCCGGAGGACCGCATCGGCTACGCGTACCTCCTGTCCACCGCCCACCGGCCCCCGCCGGCCGCGCGCGACATTCTGGTGAACGGTTACCGGCGGCATCTCGACCGCTACCAGGCCGACCGCGGCGCCGCCCTCGAGCTCGTCAGCCAGGGCGAGTCGGGGCGCGACGAGACGCTGGACGTGGCCGAGCTGGCGTCCTACACCATGGTCGCCAACCTGATCCTGAACTTCGACGGCACGATCACGAAGGAATAGGGCGAGGCAGACGTTTGGACGTGGCCGAGCTGGCGTCGTACACGATGGTTGCGAACATGACCTGAACTTCGACGGGCACGATCACGAAGGAATTGAGCGATATGAATGGCCGGGCCCCGACGCAACCACACCTTGGCGCGGCTGAGCCGGCGTCGTAAACGATGGTCGCAAGCTTGATCCTGAACTTCGACGGCACGATCACGAAGGAACAGGGCGAGTCCGGCTGTGGCGAGACCCTCGGCGCGGCCGAGCCGACTTCTCACGCGACGGTCGCCACCGAATCTGAACTTCGACGGCACGATCACAAGGAATGACCATGGACGCGCACCTCGAACGGCTTCTGAGTCGGCGGCGCTTCTTCGAGCTCGCGAGCACCGGCATCGGGACCGCGGCCCTCGCCACCCTGTTCGGGCAGGACCTGCTGGCCCAGGCCCCCGGCGGCGGCGCCCCCGGGGCGGCGGCCGGTTTCGGCGCCCTCCCCGGCCTGCCGCACCACGCGCCGAAGGCCAGGCGCATCATCTACCTGTTCCAGTCCGGCGCCCCGTCGCAGCACGAGCTGTGGGACTACAAGCCGGCGCTGGCGCAGATGGTCGGCGAGGACCTGCCGCCGTCCGTCCGCGGCGACCAGCGCGTCACCACCATGACGGCGGGGCAGGAGCGCTTCCCCCTCGTGCCGTCGATGTTCGAGTTCAGGCAGCACGGCGCCACGGGCACCTGGGTCAGCGACCTCATGCCCCACACCGCGAAGATCGTCGACGAGCTGACGTTCATCAAGTCGATGCACACCGAGGCGATCAACCACGACCCCGGCATCACGTTCTTCCAGACCGGGGCCCAGCTCGCGGGGCGGCCCAGCATGGGGGCGTGGCTCTCGTACGGCCTCGGCAGCATGAACGCCGACCTGCCCACCTTCGTGGCCATGATCTCGAAGGGCTCGGCCCAGACCGGCCAGCCCCTCTACGACCGCCTGTGGGGCAGCGGCTTCCTGCCCACCCGCTACCAGGGCGTGAAGTTCCTCTCGACCGGCGACCCCGTGCTGTACCTGTCGAACCCCCCCGGGGTCGACCAGGGCACGCGCCGCCGCTACCTCGACGACCTCGGCGCGCTGAACCGCCTCAAGGAGGAAGAGTACGGCGACCCCGAGACGGGCACGCGCATCGCCCAGTACGAGATGGCCTACCGCATGCAAAGCTCGGTGCCCGAGCTGACCGACCTCTCGGACGAGCCCGACAGCACCTTCGAGCTCTACGGCCCCGACTCGCGCACCCCCGGCACCTTCGCCCGCAACTGCCTGCTCGCCCGCCGGCTCGCCGAGCGCGACGTCCGGTTCATCCAGTGCTTCCACCGCGGCTGGGACCAGCACACCCGCCTGCCCCGCGGCATCCAGCGGCAGGCCAGGGACGTCGACCAGGCCCAGGCCGCCCTCGTCACCGACCTCAAGCAGCGCGGCCTCCTCGACGACACCCTCGTCGTCTGGGGCGGCGAGTTCGGCCGCAGCGCCTACTGCCAGGGCGTCTTCAACGAGGACACCTACGGCCGCGACCACCACCCCCGCTGCTTCACCATCTGGATGGCCGGCGGCGGCGTCAAGCCCGGCGTCACCCACGGCGCGAGCGACGACTTCTCGTACAACATCGCCCGCGACCCCGTGCACATCCACGACCTGCACGCGACCATGCTGCACCTGCTCGGCATCGACCACACCCGGCTGACCTACGCCTACCAGGGGCGGAACTTCCGGCTGACGGACGTGGCCGGGAGGGTGGTGGACCCGATTCTGGCGTGAGCAATCGTTGCGGTCCAAGTCGACCAGGGGCGCGCATGGAGTGCACGGCGGTCGTGAAGCACTGCGGCGAATGGTGGATCGGCTGGATTGCCGAGGTTCCCGGCGTCAACTGCCAGGAACGCACCCGCGAGGAGCTGCTTCGCAGCCTGGCCGGCGCCCTCGCGGAAGCGCTCGATCTCAATCGGCAGGAGGCCCTGGCCGCGGCCGGCGATGACTATCGGGAGGAGAAGGTCGTCGTTGCATGAAGCGGAGCGCGCTCATCCGGCACCTGCAGCGCCACGGGTGTCGGCGCATCCGCGAGGGAGCGCGACATTCCTGGTGGCGGAACGAGGGCAACGGCCGCCGCTCCGCGGTCCCGCGGCACCGGGAGATCAACGACATCCTGGCGCGCAAGAGCTGCCGGGACCTCGCCATCGACGTGATCGGCCAGGGGACGTGAGCCGAAGGACCTGATGGAGACGCGGTTCTTCGAGCAGCCCATCCTGAACTCGCCCTACGAGTACCCCGCCCGCCACTGGGAGCTCGACGCGGGCGGGCAGCCGACCGACCGGGTCCTGGAGCACCGCCGGCGCGTCTCGTTCATCACGCCCATTCCCAAGCCGAAGAAGCAGAAGGCCGCCCAGCCCGAGCTGGTCTTCGACGCGGGCGCGAAGGCGCTCGAGGAGGCCGGCCGCCAGCAGTACGACCTCACCGAGCTCATCAGCGGCGTCCGCCAGCGTGTGGACCGGTGGCGGGAGCTGCCCGATGAGGGCGCCTGGCGGGTGACGCCCGAGACCGCGCGCCTGCTGAGACAGTGGCGCAGCCACCGGTTCGGCGACATCCGGCCCTTCTTCTGCCAGGTCGAGGCGGTGGAGACCGCCATCTGGCTGACCGAGGTCGCGCCCGCTCTCGGCAAGGAAGGGCGGCGGTTCCTCGACCAGATCGACACGGCCAGCGAGCAGGCCAACCCGGGCCTGGCCCGGCTGGCCCTGAAGCTCGCCACCGGGGCCGGCAAGACCACGGTGATGGCGATGCTCATCGCGTGGCAGACCATCAACGCGGTGCGGCGGCCCGGCAGCCGCAAGTTCACGCGCGGGTTCCTCGTGGTGACGCCCGGGGTCACCATCCGGGACCGGCTGCGGGTGCTGCAGCCGAACGACCCCGATGCCTACTACGCGAGCCACGAGCTGGTGCCCGGCGACATGCTGCGCGACCTGGAGCGGGCCAAGATCGTCATCACCAACTACCACGCGTTCATGCCGCGCGAGAGGCTGGAGCTGTCGAAGGGCGGCCGCGCCCTGCTTCGGGGCTCGGGCCCGGACCTGGCGACCCGGGAGACGGAAGGGCAGATGCTGCAGCGGGTCATGCCCGAGCTGATGAGCATGAAGCGCATCCTGGCCCTGAACGACGAGGCCCACCACTGCTATCGCGAGAAGCCGGCCGGCGACGACGAGGAAGGCCCCCTGAAGGGCGACGACCGCAAGGAGGCCGACAGGAACCGGGAGGCGGCGCGGGTCTGGATCTCGGGCCTCGAAGCGGTGCAGCGCCGGCTCGGCCTGCAGCGGGTCATCGACCTGTCGGCGACGCCGTTCTTCCTCCGCGGCTCGGGCTATGCCGAGGGGACCCTCTTCCCCTGGACGGCCAGCGACTTCTCGCTGATGGACGCCATCGAGAGCGGCATCGTCAAGCTGCCCCGGGTGCCGGTGGCCGACAACATTCCGGGCGGCGACATGCCGAAGTTCCGGAACCTGTGGGAGCACATCCGGCCGAAGATGCCGAAGAAGGGGCGCGGCAAGGCCGGCGGGCTCGACCCGCTCAGCCTGCCGCTCCAGCTTCAGACCGCGCTCGAGGCGCTCTACGGGCACTACGAGAAGACGTTCGAGCTGTGGGCGAAGGCGGGCATCGACGTCCCGCCGTGCTTCATCGTCGTCT
Source organism: Vicinamibacteria bacterium (assembly GCA_022821235.1). Taxonomy (GTDB): domain Bacteria; phylum Acidobacteriota; class Vicinamibacteria; order Vicinamibacterales; family UBA8438; genus JAJEEA01. The sequence continues at coordinate 3,713 of JAJEEA010000054.1, read as the reverse complement.
GCAACAACACCTCGACGTCGAAGCTCGTTCACGACTTCATCGCCGGCTTCGAGCGGGAGAACGAGGACGGCTCCACATCGCTGGTGAACGGCCGCCTCGCCCTCTTCCGCAACTTCGACGAGCACGGCAACCCGCTGGCCCGGCCGCGGACGCTGCTCATCGACAGCGAGCAGCTCGACTCGGGCGAGGCCCTCGACAAGAACTTCCGGGCCGCCGCCGGCGACGAGATCGAGCGCTTCCGCCGCGAGATCGTCGCCCGCACCGGCGACCGCCGGCAGGCCGAGACGCTGTCCGATCAGGATCTGCTGCGCGAGGTCATGAACACCGTCGGCAGGCCCGACACCCTCGGCGGATCGATCCGGTGCGTCGTCTCCGTCTCGATGCTCACCGAGGGCTGGGACGCGCGCACCGTCACCCACGTGCTCGGCGTCCGCGCGTTCGGCACCCAGCTCCTCTGCGAGCAGGTCATCGGCCGCGCCCTCCGCCGCCAGTCCTACGACCCCAATGAGGAGGGCCTCTTCGACGTCGAGTACGCCGATGTCCTCGGCATCCCCTTCGACTTCACGGCGAAGCCCGTGCCCGTCAAGCCGACGCCGCCGCGCGAGACGGTGCTGGTCAAGGCGGTCTCGCCCGAGCGCGACGCCTGCGAGATTCGCTTCCCGCAGGTGGAGGGCTATCGCGTCGAGCTGCCGGAAGAGCGCCTGACCGCCCGCTTCGACGACGACACGACGCTCGAGCTGACGCCCGACCTGGTGGGCCCGTCCATCACCCGCAACGAGGGGATCATCGGGGAAGGGGTGGACCTGAACCTCATCCACACCCGCGACCTGCGCCGCTCGACGCTGCTCTTCCACCTGACGAAACGCCTGCTCGAGACCAAGTGGCGCGACCCGGGCGACGAGCCCAAGCTGCACCTGTTCGGCCAGCTCAAGCGGATTGCGCGGCAGTGGGTCGACCGCCACCTCGTCTGCAAGGGCGGCACGTACCCGGCTCAGCTCATGTACCAGGAGCTGGCCGACATGGCCTGCGAGAAGATCACCGCGGGCATCGTCACCACCCTGCTCGGCGAGCGGCCCATCAAGGCCGTGCTCGACCCCTACAACCCGACCGGGTCGACCGCCCACGTCCACTTCACGACGTCGCGAAAGACCCGCGTGGCGACCCGGGCCGACCGCTGCCACGTCAACTGGGCCGTCTGCGACAGCGACTGGGAGGCCGAGCTGTGCCGCGTGGTCGAGGGGCACCCGCGCGTGCGCGCCTACGTCAAGAACCACAACCTCGGCCTGGAGGTGCCGTACCGCTACGGCTCCGAGACGCGCCGCTACCTGCCCGACTTCATCGTGCTCGTCGACGACGGCCGCGGCGACGACGACCTGCTGCGCCTCGTGGTCGAGGTCAAGGGCTACCGCCGCGAGGACGCGAAGGTCAAGAAGACGACCATGGACACCTACTGGGTACCCGGCGTCAACAACCTCGGCTCGTACGGCCGCTGGGCCTTCGCCGAGCTGACCGACGTGTACCAGATGGAGGAGGACTTCGAGGCCGCGCTGAAGGCGCGGTTCGAGGCGCTGGTCATGCGGGCGGCGCCGTGACGCGGGAGGAGGGCGCGACGCCCTGAAGCTGCCGCGCGCCACGCGGGCGCGAGTCGACGGCGGCAAGATCGTCGGCTATCTGCTCTCGCCGCATCATCCCGACCGTCGCAGCAAGGCCGCCTTCTTTAGCTATGGCGCCTTCGGGTTCAGCCCGTGCGATGGGAGCTCCTCGCCGCCGCGCTGCGCGATCAGGGGGCGAAGGGAGAAGTCGCCGCCATCGCCACGTCGGAATATGGTACACGGTACAGTGTGGACGGCGTCATCGAGACTCCCGACGGTCGCAACCCTCGAGTACGAACCGTCCGGATCATCGAAGGCGACGGGGAACCGCGTCTGATCACGGCGCATCCGTCGAGGAGGCGGGATGCTGGAAGAACATGACCGCGTCGTGGTCACGGACGATGTCGCCCACCCGGACCTGAAAACCGGGGATGTGGGAACGATTGTCCACGTCCATCGGAACGGTGAGGCCTTCGAGGTGGAGTTCTTGACCCTGGACGGGCAGACGGCGGCGTTGGCCACCGTGCAGTCGTCGCAGGTGCGCCCGGTGACCGGCGCAGACATCGCACACGCGCGGGAGCTTCAGGCGGGGGCCGCGGCTCGACCGCGGTAGGGGGGGTCATGGCCGAGGTGGACAGCTCGGCGAACCTGGTCGTGGAGAGAGGCATGAAGCTGAAGGTCATGATCCACGAGGCCGATGAGGGCGGTTTCTGGGCCGAGGTGCCGTCAATCCCGGGATGCGCGACGCAGGGAGACTCGTTCGAGGAGCTGCTGAGCAACCTCCACGAAGCGGTAGAAGGGTGCCTTTCGATCGCGGTGATCGAGGAGTCCGAGCTGTAGGACGCACATGGCCAAGCGGCAGCGCAAGCCTCCCAGGACGGTCGAAACCTTACCCACGCCGCGGCGTCGCGGAAGAACATCCCCACCGCGGAGTTCCGGGCCGGCACGATGCGGCCGACAATATGGCCATGAAGATTGCCAGCATCGCCGAGTTCAGGAATCACCTCAGCGAGTATCTCGCGGCCGTGGCGAACGGCGAGGAGGTGGAGGTGCGCAAGCGGAACATGCCGGTCGCACGCGTCGTGCCGATCCGCCGCGCCCCCCGGAATCGTACCGTCCTGGGCTGCGGCGAGGGGAGCGTCGTCGTCAAGTCCGATCTGACCGCCCCGATGATTCCCGACGCCGACTGGGAGATGCCGAGGGACCGGCGGCGGTGACGGTGGTGCACGACACGTGCGCCATCCTCTGGGCGGTCAGCGACCCCGGCCAGCTTTCGCCGCGGGCTGCGTCTCTGCTCGAGACGAACGACACATGACCGCGGATGGGACAGGCATGGCGAAACGGAAGCGCGAGAAGACCATCGCGACCCTGAAGCACGACGAGGCGTCGCGCAAGAACATCCCCACCGCCGAGTTCCGGTCGGTGATGGACCGGTCCGAGCAGAGCCCCGTCCGGGTCGCCTACGAGCGCCGCAACCGCGACCTCGACCCCCAGCTCGTCTGGCGCGGCAAGGACCAGCAGGACTGGTCGGACCTCGTCGTGCAGGCCCCGCCCCTCTACATCCAGGAGAAGGTGCACCCCAAGGTGCTCATCGACGACCTCCGGCGCCGGACCCGGGACCGACGGCGGGACCGCGAGGAGGCCGCGGTCGAGACCCAGCCCGACCTGTTCGCCGACTTCAACGGCCTGCCCGACGACGGCGCGAAGACCGAGTTCTACCAGCACGACGCCAACTGGTCGAACCGGATGATCCTCGGCGACAGCCTCCAGGTGATGGCGTCGCTGGCCGAGCGCGAGGGGCTGCGCGGCAAGGTGCAGTGCATCTACCTCGACCCACCCTACGGCATCAAGTTCAACTCGAACTTCCAGTGGTCGACGACGAGCCGGGATGTCAAGGACGGGAAGGCGGAGCACATCAGCCGCGAGCCGGAGCAGGTGAAGGCGTTCCGGGACACGTGGCGGGATGGGGTTCACTCGTACTTGACGTACCTGCGGGACAGTCTGACTGTGGCCAGCGAAATGCGCGCGGAGAGTTGATCGAACTTCTTGCAGATCGCAGACGACAACTTGCATCGATTAAGGGCGCGTATTGTGGAGTTGTTAGTGGAGGGGAATTTCGTT
>JAJEEA010000107.1 GCA_022821235.1 Vicinamibacteria bacterium | reverse complement strand
CGCCCCGAGGCGCAGCCGGCGGCCGGCCGCTTCCGCCTGGAACCGAAGTCACCGACCTCACGGAGGCCGCCTGCGCCCCGAGGCGCAGCCGGCGGCCGGCCGCTTCCGCAGGAACGGCCGCGGCCGCCGAGGGCCGGCCGGCGCGCAGTCGGCCGCCCAGCCAGTACGAACGTCGCGCTCGGGGATGGGAGCGGCCGGGCTTGCCAAATCCCCGGGACAACGGGTAGCCTGATACGGCGACAAATCACGAAGGAGCCTTCATGCGCACGCTGCTCGCCGTTCTCTCGTTGCTGGTGGTCGGTTTCGGGGTCCACACCGCGGTGCAGACCCAGGAACCGGTCATCGAGGTCTACAAGTCGCCCACCTGAGGGTGCTGCGTGGGATGGGTCTTGCATCTCAAGGAAGCGGGCTTCAACGTTCGAACCACCGACGTGCCTGACGTGACGCCGCTCAAGCAGGAGAAGGGCATTCCGCAGCGGCTCTTCTCGTGCCACACCGGCCTCGTCGACGGCTACGTCATCGAGGGTCACGTGCCGGCCGAGGACATCCGCCGGCTGCTCGACGAGCGCCCCGACGTGGCGGGCATCTCGGTGCCGGGCATGCCCATGGGCTCGCCGGGCATGGAGGGCCCGAAGTCCCTCTACCGGGAGTATCCGGTGATCTCCTTCACCGACGAAGGAGAGCTGGCGCTCTACAACACCCACATGCCGCAGTAGCGGCGACCGCGGACCGGAGCTCCGCGCCCTCGGGGAAGCCATGGTGAAGCACCGTTCCTCGAGGGCGCGCTCCCTTGTACGCATCAGGCGCGCCGCCGCGCGGGACGCCGCCCGCGTCAGCCGTCCGCGTCCCGGCCGCCGCCGAGGCCCTCGTCCCGCTGCTTCGTCCCGGCTGCCGGGCGCCGTCTCCTGACTAGGGCGGAATGCCTCGGCACCCGCATCCGCCCGGCGACCGACCACCGCAGCAGGCGGCGGCCATCCCCTTCAGGGTCCGCGAAGGCGAGGTCGAGATTTGCCTGATCACGACCGTCAGGGCCGGCCGATGGACGGTTCCCAAGGGGTTCATCGATCCCGGGGAGACCGCGCCGGAGACCGCGGTCAAGGAGGCTCGCGAGGAAGCGGGCCTTCACGGGCGTGTCGCGGGCGGCCCGGTCGGTTACCATGACATCGCCAAGGAGGGTGGCCGCTACCGCGTCGCCGTCTACGTGATGCACGTCGACCGGGTGGACGACGCCTGGGAGGAGCAATCCGTCCGGAAGCGGCGCTGGACCACGGTTCGTCAGGCGGAGAAACTGCTTGCCGGCCGGCCCATCGAGGCCGTGTTCCGGCGGGCGCTGACCCACATCATCAGCAGGGAGCCATCATGACCATCAAGACCCGCCATCTCGTCGTGTTCGTCGCCGCGGTGTTCGTCGCCGGCTTCGCGGCCGGGACGCTGTGGCAGACCGACACCGCCGTCCACGCCCAGGGGAGCAAGGTCTTCGAGCTCAGGACCTACACCGCCCCCGAGGGCAAGCTGCCGAACCTCGAGGCCCGGTTCCGCGACCACACGATGCGGATCTTCGAGAAGCACGGCATGAGCAACGTGGGCTACTGGGTGCCGCAGGACGCCCCGGCCTCGGACAACACGCTCATCTACATCATCTCGCACGACAGCCGCGAGCAGGCGGCCGAGAACTGGGACAGCTTCCGCGCCGACCCCGAGTGGGCGGAGGTGTCCCGCGCGTCGCAGGTCGACGGCCGCATCGTGAGCGGCGTCGAAGCGGTGTTCATGGACGCGACCGACTACTCACCGCTGAAGTAGGCGGGCCGGGCCGGGCGGCCGGCGGAGACGCCGTCACCGTCCGGCCATCTCTCGTCATCGCCGGTGTCCCGCCCCGCCGGACCGCCCATCGTCGCGCGGCGACACGTCCCCGTGCGGCGACCGGTCCGTGGCGGCGGGACGCCGGAGTCGGCTGGCCCGGAGAGCGTCGCCGGCGGCTCCGCTCGCCGCCCGACCAACCCTGCCGGGAGTCTGCACCGTTACGCGGCGAAGACTCCCGGGGAGGAGAACCCGTGAGCGAAGGGGACGGATACGTCGTCATCTCCATCGTGCAGGGCCAGTTCGTCGAGGCGCAGATCAAGGCGTTCCTCGAGGCCCACGGCATTCCCTGCCAGCTTCGCGGCGAGGCCCTGCGGGTGACCCACGCCATCTCCGTCGACGGCATCGGCGCGGCCGAGGTGCTGGTGCCGGCAGACCGGGCCGACGAGGCGCGCGACCTCCTGGCGCGGGCCGACCGCGGCGAGCTCGCGATCGACGATCCGCCGGCGGAGCCGCCCGCCGGGTCCTGACCGCGACCGATGAACGAATCCGTCCAGCTCATCCCCCTGACCCGGCTCGCCCTCGCGTTCCTGCCCGTCCTCGCCGTCCTCGTCATCATCCACCGCTGGTCGCTGGGAACCCGCACCGCGGTGGTCGCGGTGCTGCGCATGGTCACCCAGCTCCTGCTGGTGGGCTACGTGCTGACGTTCATCTTCGGCTCGGAACGGGCCATGGTGACCCTGGCGGTGGTCGGCGTGATGCTCGCCGTGGCCGGCTGGATCGCGCTGCGCCCCCTCGGAGACGAACGGGCGGGCCGCTATCCGACGGTGCTCGCGGCCATCGGCGTCGGCGCCCTGACGGTGCTGGCCCTGGTGACCCAGGGCGTGCTCGGCGCGAGCCCCTGGCACGACGCCAGCGTGGTCGTCCCCCTCGCCGGCATGATCATCGCCAACTCGATGAACACCGTCAGCCTCGCGGCCGAGCGCTTCCGGGCCGAGCGCGGGCGCGGCGCCACCTACCCCGAGGCGCGGCACGCGGCCATGAGCACCGCGCTGATCCCGATGACCAACTCGCTGCTCGCGGTGGGGCTGGTGTCGCTGCCGGGAATGATGACCGGCCAGATCCTCTCCGGCGTCGCCCCCCTCGTCGCGGTGCGCTACCAGGTCCTCGTGATGTGCATGATCTTCGGGTCGGCGGGCCTGGCGACGAGCTGCTACCTCGTGCTGCAGCGGCCTCGCTGACGCCGTCGGCTTCGCGACTACCGCTCAGCTACGCTACCAGGTGCTCGTGATGTGCATGACCTTCGGGTCGGCGGGCCTGGCGACGAGCTGCTACCTCGTGCTGCAGCGGCCTCGCTGACGCCGTCGGCCTCGCGCTACCGGTCAGGTGCGTTACCAGTGCTCGTGATGTGCATGATCTTCGGGTCGGCGGGCCTGGCGACGAGCTGCTACCTCGTGCTGCAGCGGCCCCGCTGACGGCGTCGGCCTCGCGCTGCCGGTCAGGAAGGGTCGGCGGGCTCGGCGTCCGGCGCGGCGCCGAAGACGCGATCGAAGTTCCCGGCGAAGATCGCGGCCTGCCCGGGGGCGTCGAGGCCGAGGACGTCCAGCACCCCGCATTGCGCCTCCCAGACCGGCCGCTGCCATCCCCGCGGGAAGAACGACGAGTCCGAGCCGAACAGGATCCGCTCGGGGCCGAGGACGGCGAGGGCCTGCCGGAACACGTCGTCGAGGGTGAGGGGCGGCGCCTGGTACTTCACCCAGCCGTTCGAGCTCGACGTGTCGACGTGGACGTTCGGGCAGAGGTCGGCCGCCATCAGCGTCTCTCGGAAGAGGCCGGCCCCGAAGTGGGGCACGACGACCGGCACCGTCGGGAACGCCGCCGCGGCGGGCACGAGGTCGAGCGGGCTGCCCCGCCGCACGTCGAACCGGCACGGCAGGCCGAGCTTGCGGCGGACCCCGACCGACAGCACCCCGCAGTGCACGAACACCGCCCGGCCGTGCTCGGCCGCCGCCTCGAAGACCGCGAACACCCGCGCGTCGTCGAGCGCGAAATGATGCATGGCGGGGAAGAGGCAGGCGCAGCGCAGCTCGTGCTCGCCGAACGCCCGCCCGAGGCGGCCGGCCACGTCGGGCGCCGTCGGGTTGAACATGAAGCTGCCGGCCAGCCGCGCCGGGTGCCTCGCCACCGCCGCCGCGACCGACGCCTCGTCGCCGGGGACGCTCGCCATCAGCGCCGCGCGCGCCACCCCGTGCCGGTCGAGCTCCTCCACCCAGCGGTCCGCGAGCGCGGCGGGGCTTCCCGGCGCATCCCAGCCCAACCGCGCCGGCAGATCGACGGCGGGGTCGGCCGCCGGCGGCGCGGCCGGGTCCCTGGCCAGCGTCTCGAAGAAACCGGCCGAGAAGAAGTGGCAATGGGCATCGTTGAGCATGTCCGGCCCGATGTTAGCGTGCCCGCCGGCGCGAGTCGAATCGACCGGTCATGCCGATGATCTCGACGCGCAACCGGCGGAGCCCGCCGGCGTCAGGGCTTCGACCCGAGCTCACGGGACCGTCACTCCCCAGGGGCGGGGCGGTGGATGGTGGAGCCGATGGATGGAGTCGTTCAGCCGAACGTTCCTGGAGCCGGACGTCCCCGGGCTGGGTTCGCGGGTGTCCGCCGCCCTCGGCCGGTTCTGGCGGATGCTGGCGCACGGGCCGGGATCGTCACAGATCGGGCGCAATACCTCGAACAGGCCCGGCATTCGCTGCACCTCGTCGAGAACCACGAGACCCTCGCCCGGCGCGGAGCAGCCGCTCGGGCGTGGCGGACGCGCCTCGCGGTCTGCCGTCACGCCGGCCTGCTCTTCGACGTCGCCCCGTTCGACGCCGCGACCCTCGCCGGGGTGTCGCTGCTCCTGCTCGCGGTGGCCGCGGCCCCCGCGTGGCCCCCGGCCCGGCGTGAGCCGGGTGGATCCGCTCGTCGCGCTGCGAACGGAGTAGGTCTCGTAGTTCGAACCGCCCGGCCCCAACGTTCCAATGGGCGGCTACAATACGCGCATGCCACCCAGGACGATCACCTTCGCCGGAACGGCTGGGGGCGCTCGCTCCACCGCCGGCTCCATCCCCGCCCCCGCCCCCGTCAGGCGCAACAGCACTCTGCCGGTGGGACACGAGGCGCGGCGCGCCGTCCGCGGCAACGACGGTATGCGGACGCTGACCGAAGGAGGGCTGCGGGCGTGATCGACCGCCTTGTCATCGAGAACTTCAAGAGCCTTCGGCGGGTCGATCTGGCGCTCGGCCGGATGAACCTCCTCGTCGGCGCGAACGGCAGCGGCAAGTCGAACCTGCTCGACGCGTTGCGGGTGCTGCAGGGCATCGGCAGCGGCTTCACGATCAGCGAGATTCTGGACGGCAAGCCGAAGAGCGCGACCAGCGTGGCGTGGGAGGGCATTCGCGGGGGAAGCGGCCTGGCCTGCTTCGCCGACGGCCGCGGAAACGCCGGAACCGGTGACTTGACTTTCAGGGTGCATGGACGGCTGGCCAGCCGCCCCGGTCGGGGTCGGGTCGGGCCGGACGACCTGCCCTGGGAGCTTCTGATCGCGTTCTCGCCGAAGTCGGGCCGGGTGACGCACGAGCGCCTCCAAGTGGGGGGGACGGTCATCTACGATACGGATCTCGTTGAGGACTTTTCGCAGAAAGACCCGGTATGGTGCACCATAGCGGCAGCGCCGGACTTCGCCGTCCAGTTGCAGCGGACGCGCCCGGCACTGGGACAACTGGCCGGCCCGTGGCGCCACGACGGTAGTAGCACAGGAAGCGCAGACGACGATCCGAGTCTTGACGCGCCGGAAGACATCGGCTTTGTTTGGGGCCATCTGGCGGGCGAAGTGGTCGGATTGCTGGCCGACATCCAGCAGGTGGACCCGGAATCGCGTTTGCTGCGGGAGTACTCTCGAGTGGCTCAAGTCCGCCAGATGGGCGACCGAGGGGAGAATTTTGCCGCCCTGGTGCACGCGATATGCGAGGACGAAAAGGCCAAGGACGCCTATCTGGCGTGGCTTCGGCAACTTCGTCCTGAGGAAATCGACGACGTCGGGGTGCTGCGCGGCGCGGTCAATGAACCGCTGTTCATGCTGCAAGAGAAGGGCAGAACGTTTCCCGCGATGGTCCTGAGCGACGGCACCCTGCGCTTCGCCGCACTCACGGCCGCGTTCTTCCAGCCCGACATGCCCGATCTCATGATGATGGAGGAGATAGAGAACGGCGTTCACGCGAGCCGGGCGCGGCTGCTGCTCGAGCTGCTGCGCAGCCAGTCCGTGGCTGCGGAGACGCAAGTCGTTGCGACGACGCACTCGGCGACGGTCCTCGACTGGCTCGGGGAGGAAGACTACAAGACGACGTTCGTCTGCAAGCGGGACGAGGAGACCGGCGAATCGCGGATCTGCGCCTTGGCGGACGTGCCGCACTTCGGGAACGTCGTGAAGAAGCGCCCCGTGTCCGAGCTGTTCTCGGAGGGCTGGCTGGAAGCGGTGCTGTGAGCTTCAAGGTGCTCGTCGTCCCGGAAGACCCGATCCTGAACGGACACATCCTCAAGCCCCTGGCGGAGGCGTTGTTGGACGATGCGGGGAAGCCCAATGCCAAGGTGAAAGTGCTCGACAGCCCTCGCGTCCGCGGGTACGACCACGCCGTGCGGGCCATCCGTAGCGACGATCTTCACGCCAGCTATGCGTTCTACGACCTCTGGCTGTTCTTTCCCGACGCTGACCGTGCGCCGTCCGACGCCATGGACGCTCTGGAAGCCAAGTCGCGTTCCCGAGGAGTCTCGCTACTCTGCTGTCCGGCCCAACCCGAGGTCGAGATCTATGCCTGTGCCGCGTTCCGCGAAGAGCTGCACCAGACGTGGGAGGACATTCGCACCCATCCCCGGATGAAGGAGGAAGTGTTCGAGCCCCTCCTCGCGAGACATGGACACCCGCGCCGGCCGGGTAGAGGCCGGGATGCGATGATCGCGAAGTCTCTCGGGAACCTTCCGCGACTGCTCCGGTTGTGCCCGGAGACGAAGCGCCTCCGCGACCGAATCGCGTCGCATCTTCGAGATCGCTGACGCACGAGCGCCACCAGCCGCTGTCCGATGCCCCGGCGCGGTTGCCGTACGGGTTCCCTGCCGGCGCGGCCGGCGATATGATCTACCGGTCAACCACGACCCATTACGGCCATCCGCGACGCCCGCAATCCACCACACCGCCAACGGAGCCCGCTATGCACTTCGCACGATCGCTCGGAACGACCGCCCTGATCATCGCCGCCGCGGCCCTCCCGGCCGCGGCGCAGGTAGAACCCCTGGCCGACCCCATTCCCGACCCGATCCTGAAGGGCGACCTGGTCGTGGAGGCGACCCCGTTCGTCCGGGCGCCGCGGACCGCGGATTCGGCCGTGGACGCGATGACGAACGAGGCCTACGCCCGCATCCAGTACCTCACGCCGGTCGGGGACGGCTCGGGGCGTCTCGTCCTGAACGACCTGCGCGGGCTGCTGTACATCACCGACGAGGACGGGGCGGAGCCGGTGATCTACATAGACGTCCGCACCCTCGACATCGGCTTCGACGACTCGATGTTCCCCAACGAGACCGGCCTCGTGGGGGTGGCGTTCCACCCGCAGTTCGCCGATGCCGGCACGCCGGGGTTCGGCAAGTTCTACACCGCCTACAGCGCCCGGTCGGACAGCGGCACCGCCGACTACCTGGACGACGACGCCGGAAGCCACGAGAGCGTGATCCGGGAGTGGACGGTCGACGATCCGGCCGCGAACGCGTTCAGCGGCACGTCGCGCGAGGTCTTCCGCATCGGCCAGTTCGCCCCCAACCACAACGTCGGCACCATCGCGTTCAATCCGAACGCGGCCCCGGGATCGCCGGAGTACGGGCTGCTCTACGCCAGCCTCGGGGACGCCGGGGCGGCCCACGATCCCCGCGACTTCGGCCAGTCCCTCGCCGCGCCCCACGGCGCGATCATCCGCATCGACCCCCTCGGCGGCGACGGCAGCCGGGGGTACGGCGTTCCCGCCGACAATCCCTTCGTGGGCGAGGCGGGCGTCGCCCCCGAAATCTGGGCCTACGGCCTGCGGCACGCGCAGCAGTTCTCGTGGGACACCGACGGCCGGATGTTCATGGGCGACATCGGCCAGAACGTGGTGGAAGAGGTCAACCTGGGGGTGCCCGGCGCCAACTACGGCTGGCGCCTGCGCGAGGGCACGTTCGCCACCGGCTACACGCTCACCCCCCGACGACCGGGGCCGGTGTATCCGCCCCCGGCCGAGGACGACCGTCCGTTCGTGTACCCGGTGGCCCAGTACGACCACGACGAGGGCTACGCCGTCAGCGGCGGCTTCGTCTACCGCGGCGAGGCCATTCCCGACCTGCATGGCAAGTACGTCTTCACCGACTTCCCCCGGGGCCGGGTGTTCTACATCGACGCCGACGGGCTCGTGCCCGGCGAGCTCGCCGAGATCCGGGAGCTGCGGCTGGTCATCGACGGCGAGGAGCGCGACCTCGTCGAGACGGCCGGGATCCGCAACACGTACGCCCCCGGCGACCGGGCCGACGCGCGCCTGGGCATCGACTCCGCGGGCGAGCTCTATCTGCTGACGAAGAGCGACGGCTGGGTCCGGAAGCTGGAGCCGGTGGGAGGGCGCTAGTGGTGCGTCACGTCCCAATCTTCGGATACGGACATGGGTTTGGGGCCCGCAATCGTTGACGAATCACCGCCCACGCACCCGAACATTCAGTCATGACGCAGCACTAGCCTTCGCTAGCCCGCTAGCCCGCTCCGCCGGGTGATCGGACGCGGGGGCCGACTCCGCGACGATCAGGAGGGCGAATCACCGGCCCCGCGTGGATCGACGCGGGGTAGCGGCTCCAGGGCCGCGAGGACGCCGCGCGCGTGGAAGCTGCCGCGTGCCACAGGTCCCAGTCCTGTTGCAGGCCGAGCCAGAAGTCGGCGCTCATGCCGGTGACCCGGGCCAACCGCAACGCGGTGTCCGGGGTGACGCCGCGCCGGCCGCGGACAACCTCGTTGAGCCGGGGGTAGGAGACGCCGAGACGCTTGGCGAACGCCGATTGCGACACCCCGAGCGGTTTGAGGAACTCCTCGAGCAGCATCTCGCCGGGATGGGTCGGCGGCTTGTGGCGTGGCAGCCGCCGGCCGGTCATGCTCGACACGCCCCGGGTTCGTGTCGGGGCCTCAGTGGTAGTCGACGATTTCGACGTTGTCGGCATAGCCCGCCTCCCAGGCAAAGCAGATCCGATACCGGTCGTTGATCCGGATGCTGTGCTGGCCGGCCCGGTCCCCTCTCAAGCGCTCCAGACGATTACCGGGCGGCACGGCAAGCTCCCGGAGATCGCGCACGCGGTTCATCTGGGTGAGCTTTCCGCCTCGCCGCCGGCCAGACTGCGACCGGGCATCGGGTGCGAGCCGCTCGGGTCTCCGCGCCATCGAAGACATCCTCCGTGGCCTGGTCGGCGAACGAGCGAATCACCCCTCGGGTTATAAGGGATCTCGTTATAGGTCCTGCCGCGATGCGTAGGGTGTCGGTCTTCGGGATTGCCGACGACGCCACTCCTCTTCGGATCGGGTCGCGCCCTGCGGGGAAGGACTGCTTGCACAGAGCTTCTCAGGGAACCGAGGCCAGCCCTGGTGCGAACATCCGATGACTTCCGGACGTAATCTACTTCAGGGCACCATGGCCACTCCGCACCCACTGGTCGGCCGTTACGGACCGCTGAAGAGACGCCGGCTGACGATTCTGCTCGCCGGCGGCGTGCTCGGGGCCGCGACCCTCGTCGGCGCCGGCCTCGCGTCCGGCCTCCTGGGCGGATCGCCTGCGCCGGAAGACGCGCCGGCGGTCATCCTGGCCCACGGCCTGGGCCGGACCCCGGCGTCGATGGCAGTCCTCGCCAACCGTCTCGAGGAAGCCGGGTTCCGGGTAGTCCGGTTCGGGTACCCATCGCGTTCGGAACCGATAGAAACCCTGGTCGATCGCCTGCGCGGCGAGGTCGAACGCTGCTGCGGGAACGATCCCCGGCGCGTGCACTTCGTCACCCACTCGATGGGCGGCGTGCTGGTGCGCAGCTACCTCTCCGAGCGTCCCGAGCCGCACGAGGGACGCGTGGTCATGCTGAGCCCGCCCAACCAGGGCAGCGAGATCGTCGACGCGTTCGCCGACTCCGAGCTGCTGCGGTCGTTCCTCGGCCCGGCGGGATCGCGGCTCGGCACCACCCCCGACGGCATCGCGAGCCAGCTCCCACCGGTCCGGTTCAGCCTCGGCATCATCACCGGCAGCCGGAGCATGAACCCCATCGGATCCTGGCTCATCCCGGGCCCCGACGACGGCTCCGTCGGCATCGACCGCGCGAACGTCGAAGGCTCGTCGTCGTTCCTCGTCCTGCCCGCCACCCACACGTTCATCATGAACCGCCGCGACGTGGCGGAGGAGGTGGTGCACTTCCTTCGGCATGGTCGATTTCGGCAGGATCGAGCCTGAGCCGAGCGAGTCCACTACCGGCTCGCGGAAGACGCGCCGCCCGACAACATCCACCGCGCAACGACCCCTCAACCGGGCAGCGGAAGACGCACCGCCCGGCAACACCCACCGCGCAACCCGCAATCGGACAGCAACCGACCGGGCGGACGCCGTCACCGCGCCGCGCAGCCCATCGTCGTCCGTCGACCCCAGTGACCCACGGATAGTCGGCGTTCGCTTCTATCGCGTACAGGTAGCTGGTGGCGCGCAGGAAGATCTGCCCGTCCGACACCGCGACCGAGCGCGGAGCCCAGTCCGTCGACGTCAGTCGCCCGCGGACCGGCGGCGTTCGCCTATCGCGTAGAGATGGCCGGTGGTGCGCAGGAAGATCTGCCCGTCGGACACCGCGATCGAGCTGAGGACGTAGTCGTCCATGTCGTTCTCGGCGAGCAGCTCGAAGTCGGGTCCGGCGCGGAAGACGCTGGTCAGACCGCCCTCGCTGGTGACGTAGACCTTGCCGTCGGCGAGCACCGGCGAGGCGCTGTAGGTGCCGGGGCGCAGCCGCTGCCGGCCGTAGATCTGCTCCCCGGTCCGCGCGTCGAGCACCCACACGATGCCCTGGTCGTTGACGATGTGGAAGTACTCGCCGTCGGTGACCGGGGTCGGCACGTCGGGGCCGTTGTCGGTCTTCCACACGAGGTGCGAGGTGGTGACGTCGCCCCGGCCGCCGGCCCGGAGGGCGAGGAGGGGGCGGACCCGGGTCGGCGCGTAGATCATCCGGCCGTGGACGACCGGCGAGGCGATGATGCGGTAGGCGCCGTTGTTGCGCGGGTTGAGGCCGTCGGCGCACCACAGCTCGCGGCCCGTGGCGAGGTCGTGCCCGGTCACGACGTCTCCGCCGGTGATGACGATCTCGCGCGCGCCGTCGTACTCGAGGAGGGCGGGCGTGGTGTACGAGTCGGGCGACTCGCGGCGGGCGTCGCTGGGCCGCTCGACCCGCCACATCGTCTCGCCCGTGTGCCGATCGAGGCGCAGCACGTAGGACGGGTCGTCGGTGCGCATGCCGTGGATGACCTGGACGAACAGCGCGTCGTCGACCAGGAGCGGCGACGACGCGTAGCCCCAGTTCAGCCCGAACCGGCCGTACGACGCCTGGATGTCGCGCTGCCAGAGCTGGTCGCCGTCGAAGTCGAACGCCGCGAGCCGGCCCGTCCCCGTCATCACGTAGACGTGCTCGCCGTTGGTCACCGGCGACGGCGACGACATGTTCTGCTTGCGCAGCCGCCGGTCGCCGTCGCTCAGGTGGCGCACCCAGAGCGTCTCGCCGCCGCTCCTGTCGAGGCACCACAGGCTGATGTTCTCGCCGTCGGCGACGTTCAGGAAGATGCGCTCGCCCCAGACGATCGGCGTCGACCCCGTCCACGCGGGCATCTCCACCTTCCACGCCACGTTCGTGTCCGGCCCCCACGTCACCGGCAGGCCGGTCTCGGTGCTGATGCCGTTGGCGGAAGGCCCCCGCCAGTGCGGCCAGTTCTCGCCGGCCCCGGCGGCGGTCGGGGCGGTCAGGCCGACGAGCAGCGCCAACGCCGCCCGACCCAACCGCACTCCCGTCCCGACCCGACCCCCATCACGTGGTGCAGAGAACCGTTGCGTCACGTCAGTTTCCTTCCCCCGGCTACCGCCCCCGGGCTGCCGCCGCCGTAGCGTAAGCCCGCCGGCGCTCCGCGCAGGCGCCCGAACCGCGGCGGGCGAGAGCCGACGCGCGCCTTGGCGCCTGGCCACGAAGGCGCCCCGACGGCTCCCCGGCCCGTCACCAACCGGCCCGTCAGTTGCGCCTGTCGCCGTCCGTCGCCGTCGAGACGACGGGCGGCGGTCCGCGGGTCCGTCGGTTGCGGCGAACCCGCCCGTCGGCGGCGCCGGCTCCCGCCGCTACTGCTGCTCGGTGGCCGCGGCCCGCTCCTCCGCCCGCGCGCCGCTCAGCAGGTTGAACATGCCGTGGTTGCCCTCGTGGCACGCGTACTCGTAGAGCGGCGCGTCGGACCGGTTCAGCGGGAACGTGCCGGTGAACGGCGCCGTCCACGTGTCGGGATCGTCCACCGTGAACTCGTAGCGGATGGTGTCGCCGTCCACCCGCATGAACCGCTCGACGAGGCGCGTGTCCTCGGCCGACCCCCAGGAGACGAACGAGGTGTTGAAGCTGCCGGTCCCGTTCGTGAAGTTGGTCGTCTCGACCACCAGGGTGTCGCCCTCCCAGCGGCCGCGCGAGCTCCCCAGCCACTGGCGGACGTCCGACGGCAGCGCATCGCGCCCGTCCATCGGCACGACCCGCACGTCGTGCACCATCTCGTGCAGCAGCACCACGTAGCCGGGCGCCTGGAAGATCTGCACGTTGTTGTTGTAGCCGCCCGGCAGCATCGGCGGCCCGGTGCTGAAGCCGACCAGGCAGCGCTCGGCCAGCCCCCGGTCCTCGGGACCGTCGGCGCCGATCCCCGTCGCGCGCAGGCGCACAGGCCGCTGCCCCCCGGCGCGGTGTGCCGCGGCGCGCCGCCGCTCGCCCTGCGTCAGCGCCGGAATCCGCCCGTCGGGCGGATCGATCAGCAGCGACGGCTGCGTCAGCGCGGTGGGGCGCGAGCGTTCGGTCCAGAACGACTGGTTGTAGCCGCCGGTCTGGCCCGCGGCGGGCCGCGTGT
>JAJEEA010000442.1 GCA_022821235.1 Vicinamibacteria bacterium | reverse complement strand
TCGTCGACGGGGCGAGCGCCGTCGACGAGTCGATGCTGACCGGCGAGCCGGTGCCGGTCGAGAAGGGACCGGACGCACGGGTCGTCGGGGGCACCCTGAACGGGAACGGGACCCTGCTCATGCGGGCCGAGCGCGTGGGCGGCGAGACGCTGCTGGCCCGCATCGTCGCGATGGTCGGCGAGGCGCAGCGCAGCCGGGCCCCGATTCAACGCCTCGCGGATCGGGTCGCGGCCGTCTTCGTCCCCGCGGTGGTGGCGGTGGCGGGGCTCGCCTTCGCCGCCTGGTCGGTGTGGGGGCCGGAGCCGCGCCTCGCCCTCGCGCTCGTCAGCAGCGTCGCGGTGCTCGTCATCGCGTGCCCGTGCGCCCTCGGGCTCGCGACCCCCATGTCGATCATGGTGGGCACCGGGCGGGGGGCGGGGGCCGGCGTGCTCATCAGGAACGCCGAGGCGCTCGAGACCCTCGAGCGGGTGGACACCCTCATCGTCGACAAGACCGGCACCCTGACCGAGGGCCGCCCCGCGGTGGCGACGGTGCTCCCCGCCGACCCCGGCATGGCCGCGGACTCCGCCGGCGGGGCCACGGGCGACCCCGAGACCGCGACGGTTCTCGCCGACATCGCCGGCGAGGACGGGTTGCTGCGGATGGCGGCGGCCCTCGAGCGCGTCAGCGAGCACCCCCTGGCCGACGCGATCGTGCGGGCCGCCGACGCCCGGGGCCTCACCGTGCCCCCGGCCGCCGACTTTCGGGCCGAGATCGGCCGCGGGGTCCGCGGAACCGTCGACGGGCGGCCGGTGACGCTCGGCACGCCGGAGCTGCTCGCCGCGGCCGGCGTCGACGCCGCGCCGCTCGCCGCGCGCGCCGACGAGTTGCGTCGTGAGGGGCAGACGGTGGTGTTCGTGGCCGTCGGCGACCGGCTCGCGGGCCTGATCGGGGTGGCCGACCCGGTGAAGACGACGACCCCCGAGGCGGTGCGGCAACTCCGCGAGGCGGGGCTCGACCTCGTCATGGTCACCGGCGACAACCCGGTGACGGCCGAGGCGGTGGCGGCTCGGCTCGGCATCCGGGAGGTCGTCGCGGGCGTGCTCCCCGCCGACAAGCGGCGCATCGTGGCCGAGCGCCAGGCGGCGGGCCGGGTGGTGGCGATGGCCGGCGACGGCATCAACGACGCCCCGGCCCTGGCCGAAGCGGCGGTGGGCATCGCCATGGGCACCGGGACCGACGTGGCGATGGAGAGCGCCGACGTCACCCTGGTGCGCGGCGACCTGCGGGCCATCGCCCAGGCCCGCCGGCTGAGCCGCGCCACCATGCGCAACATCCGGCAGAACCTGTTCCTCGCCTTCGTCTACAACACCGTCGGCGTGCCCGTCGCGGCCGGGCTGCTCTACCCCGTCACCGGTCTCCTCATCAGCCCCATCTGGGCCAGCGCCGCGATGACCCTCAGCTCGCTGTCCGTCATCGCCAACGCGCTTCGGCTTCGGCGGGTCGAACTGTAGGCGGCCTCGATCCTCAGCTCGCTGTCGGTCATCGCCAACGCGTTCGGCTTCGGGTCGAGTTGCAGGCAGCTTCGCGCCAGCGCCGCGGAACGCCATCGCCCCACACGCGGAGGGGATTCCGGGTCGAGCCGGCGAAGGCGCCGTCGCTCGACGGGGACGGGGCGTCTCGTGCCGCCGACGTCATTTGCCGAAGATGTCGTCTGCGGCGAGGCTGAGATCAGGAACGCTGGAGGCGAACAGGCGCTCGAGACCGTCGGTCATCGCGTTGCGTGCCGGTTGCTGGCAGAACCCAGGGTCGGCAGTCGTGCTATCGCCGCGCCATGCTTCTGCTCCGCGCACCGCAACTCGTAGAGCTTCTGAAGGTTGAGCCAGAACTCGCCCGAGGTGCCGAAGAAGCGCCCCAGGCGCAGCGCGGTGTCGCCGGTCACCGCGCGCCGGCCGTTCAGAATCCCGGTGATGCGGTTCACCGGCACCTCGATGCGCCGCGCCAGCTCCGCGGCGCTCATGCCGAGCGCGTCGAGGTCGTCGCGGAGCGTTTCGCCGGGATGGATGGGGTCCCGCATGTCATGACTCCCCCTCAATGGTAGTCCACGATTTCCACTTCCGTAGGTCCGGTACTCCCCTCGGGCCACTTGAAACACACCCGCCATTGGTCGTTGATTCGGATGCTCCACTGTCCCTTGCGGCGGCCCTTCAGCGCTTCCAGACGGTTGCCGGGCCTGGTCAGGTCGCCAAGGTTGGTGGCCGCGTCGAGCTGGTCGAGCTTTCGCGAGGCGGTTCGGGCGATGCCCGAGAAAGCCGCGATCCGGCGGCCTCTGTAGAACGCCTCGGTTTCCTGTCCGAGAAACCGACAATCACGTGCGATTCAGGCGCCCCAGCGCCCGTCGGGGCCGCGGCGGACGTCGACGACCATCGAGCCTCGGGTGGGGGGGCGGGCGCCGGTGAACGACCCGATGAACCACGACACCAGCCCCACCGCGAACGCCCCCAGCATCGCCGAGAAGAACGACGCGACGCTGAACCCGGGGACGAGGAACGCGGCGAGGCCGAACGCGAGGCCGTTGACGACGAAGTAGAAGAGCCCCAGGGTCAGCACCGTGAACGGCAGGGTCACAAGGAGCAGCAGCGGGCGCACGACGGCGTTGACGAACCCGAGGACGAGTCCGGCGAGGGCGAGCGAGAAGAGGCCGTCGACCCGGACGCCGGGGAGGACCCAGGCGGTCACGCCGAGGGCGACGGCGGTGGTCAGCCAGTGCGCGAGGAACAGGGTGCTCATGCCGGTGCCTTCCCGCCGGCCGCGGGCGGGAAGATCACCCCGGGGGCCAGCTTGTTCTCGGGGTCGAGGGCGCGCTTGACGGCCTGCATGCGATCGATGCCGGCGTCGCCGTGGAGCAGCCGCAGCAGCGCCTGCTTGACGGGGTTGCGGCCCACCCCGTGCTCGGCGAGGGGGCATCCCCCGAGGCGGATGACCTCGCGCCCGCACGCCAGGATTGCTTCCTTCCCCGCCCGCACGTCCTCCGCCGACCGGGGAATGACGTTGGGGTGCAGGTTGGCGTCGGACAGGTGCCCCCACACCGCGTGGTCGAGGCCACGCGACTCGAAGGCGGCGCGGAAGAGGCGCAGGCAGTCGGGGAGCTTCGGGAAGGGCACGATCATGTCGGCGGCGGTCTTCTCGATTGTGCCATCGACGGTGCGCCGGGCGACAGCCACCTGCCGGTTCACCGCCTCGGGTACCGCCTCGCGGAAGGCGAGCATCTCGGCCGCCCGTGCGGTGTCGCCGGGGGCCGCGATCACGGCGCGGTCGAGGAGCCCCTCCGACTCGAGCAGGCGACAGAGGTGGACGATCGGACCGCGCGGCACGTCCGGCAGGACCGCGTGACCTATCTGCTCGTAGACCCGGCCGGCACTGGTGCCGGGGGGGAGTTCGATCTGGAGCAGGAGCACTGCGTGCGCGGTCAGCGGAATGGACACGTTGTTCCGCCGGTCAGCCCCGGCGGCGCATGCCAGCTCGAGCGATCGCCGGTCGAGGAACTCGATGGCGATGACATCGAGCCCCGCCGGATCCGCTCGGCGCCGGGCATCCAGGGAGACTCGGCGAAGCCGGGCCGCGAACCTCGTCGCCTGGCCTTCGTCGTCGAGGACGATCAGCACGAAGCAGACCGCCGCCCGCCGGGGCAGGATGTCGAGGGTGACGGAGGTCACCACGCCCAGCGTACCTTCCGAACCCACGAACAGGTCGACGAGATCCAGGTCGCGGGCGGCGTGGTACCCGGCGGAGTGCTTGGGCACCCTCGGCAGTCGGTAGGTCGGGACGGGAACCACGATCTCGCCCCGCGGCGTCTCGATGACGAACCGTCCGTCCGTTGCCCGCGCCTGTTCCCGTTCTACGTCGAGCACTTCCCCGCAGGCGAGGACCACCGTCAGGCCGCGGACCCAGTCGCGGGTGGTGCCGTACTTGAACGTGGCAGCCCCCGCCGCGTTCGTCGACACCACCCCGCCGACCGTCGCTCCCTCGAACGTGGGCACCGGCGGGTACGCCTTGCCGGCCGCGTCCAGAACCTCGCGCAGGGTGGTCAGGGTGACCCCCGGCTGCAGCGTGACCCGGTCGTCGGCGAACTCCCCGACCGCGTTCATTTTCGACAAGCTCAGAACCAGATCGCCCATCGGGGTCGCCCCGCCGGTCAGGGACGACTGCGCGCCGACCGGCAGAACGCGGTGAGTGCCGCGGACGAGCTCGGCGACCTCCGCCTCGTCCCGGGGGAACGCCACCGCCGGCGCATGGCCGCCGGGGTAGTGCGCCGCGTCGTCGAGGAAGCCCGAGGCGTCGTCGGTGATGAGGAACGGGCCGGCCGGGTCACGACCGGCGGCGCGCGGAGGCCGGGTGCGGATGCGATTGGTCGCCATGATCGTCGGACCGGTCGAGGGTTGCCGCGCGGACATCCGGCCGAGTCGAGGGGCCGGGCGCGGGCATCCGTCCGGGCCGCCGGACGTCGGCGGCGCCTGGCGGAGCCCGGACGGCACCGTCGATCATGATAGAGTGGCTTGCTCGTTCCGGAACAGGCCGCGAGCTGTGCCGTGCGCGGTGCCGGGTGCCTGCGCACGTTGCGGTGCGCGTTCGGGCGTCGCGATCCGGGGCATCCCCGCGGTTTCCGGTCGAGCGCGAAGTTCACCCCGGACCCGTAGCATCGTGGCAAGGGAGCCGTCGGCTCCCGCTACAGACCCGTTAGAGAAAGGTCGTTCTCCCATGTTCCAGCGGCTTTGCGTTCTCGGCGCCGTCCTCGCGGCGTCCGCGGCCTGCGGCGCGCCGACCCTCGCGCAGTCCGACGACGAGGTGGTGGGGCGCGTCGGCGACCGGGCGGTCACCATGGCCGAGCTCGACGAGGCGTGGCGCAGCAACGACGCGGCCTCGCGGATGCGCATGCTGCAGGAGCTCTACGAGACCCGCAAGCGCACCCTCGACGTCGTCATCGGCGAGATCCTCATCGAGCGCGAGGCCATCGCCCGGGGCACGTCGCGCGACGAGCTGCTCGCCCAGGAGCTGCCGGCGAGGACCCTGCCCGTCACCGCCGAGGACGTCACCCGGGTCTACGAGCAGAACCGGCGCGCCTTCCCCACCATGACCGAGGAGCAGATGGCCCCGCAGATCCGGGCGTTCCTCGCCCAGCAGCGGCCCATGCAGGCCCTGCATGCGTACATGGCCGAGTTGCGGGCGGGCGCCGACGACATCCGGGTCGAGCTCGAGCCGCCCCGCACCCCCGTGGAGGTCGTGGAGGGCGACCCCGTTCTCGGCCCCGCCGGCGCGCCGGTCGAGATCGTGGAGTTCTCCGACTTCCAGTGCCCGTTCTGCCAGCGGCTGACCGGCACCCTCGACCGCCTGAAGGCGGAGTACGGCGACGACATCCGGCTCGTCTTCAAGGACTTCCCCCTGCCCAACCACGCCCAGGCGTTCAAGGCGGCCGAGGCCGGCCTCTGCGCCAACGTGCAGGGAAGGTTCTGGGAGCTCCACGACCTGATGTTCTCGGAGCAGGACGACCTCGAGGTGGACGACCTGAAGCGGCACGCCGGCGAGCTGGGTCTGGATCAGGCGGCGTTCGACGCCTGCCTCGACAGCGGGCGCTTCGCCGAGCAGGTCAGCGCCGACCTGCGGTACGGCGAGTCGCTCGGGGTGCAGTCGACGCCCACCATCTTCATCAACGGCCGCGCGGTGATGGGGGCGGCGCCGTACGAGGTCTTCGACGAGATCGTGCGGGACGAGCTGGCGCGGGCGCGTTGAGCCGACGCCCCGGTGCCTTCCACTGAACGGCACGGCGGGGCCGCACTCGACGACGGCGGGCGACCTTGACATGGCCGCGGTTCCGAGTTGCTGAATCGGGGGCGGCGCCGCGGCCGGCGAAGGAGATTGGTGCGGGTCGAGCCGGCTCGGGGGCCGGCGACGGGCGAGCGGGTCCGGCCCGGAAGCCGGCCCGCTCTCGTGCGTAAGGGTCAGTCGGCGGCCGCGGCGATGCGGGCGCCCTCGGTGGCGAGGAAGTCGTCGAACTCGGCGCGGCTCTGGACGGTGACGAACCCGCGCATCCGGTAGTGGCCGAGGCCGCAGAGCTGCGAGCAGTTGACCTCGTAGTCGCCGGCCACCGTCGGCACCCACCACACCGGGATCTCCATGCCCGGTATCGCGTCCTGCTTCACCCGCATCTGGGGAATCGCGAAGCTGTGGATGACGTCGAGGCTCGACAGGTACACGATGACGGGCTCGTCGACCGGCAGGTTGAGCTGGTTGATGGTGGCCACGTCGTCGGCCCCGGCGGGGTCGCTCCGGTCCAGGCCCGTCGCGTTGGTCGGCGTGATGAGGCTGGCGTCGCGGCGGCCGAAGACGCCGTCGGGGCCGGGATAGATCGAGTGCCACTCGAACTGCTTCGCCACGACGTGCACGACCGTCGCGCCCTCCTCGGGCGGGAACGCGTTGACGCGCACCGTCCACGCGGGGATGGCGAAGAACAGCAGGATGACGGCCTCGACGACGGCCACCCCGACCTCGAGGTAGCTCGAGGTGTGGCTCTTGACCCCGGCGTAGTCCGCCTTCGGGTTCGCGGACGCGCGGAAGCGGATCAGGGTGTAGACGAAGAAGATCCCCCAGCCCACGAACAGCACTGCCATGAGCCAGTGGACGATGACGATGATCCGGTCGATTTCCGCGGCGTGAGCCGAAGCCTGCAGCGGCAGTCCGAGAAATTCCTGCATCGATGCACTCCCTCGCCCGTAACGCAGCCCGCGCCGACGAACGGCGCCTCGGGGCTACGAGTGGCTCCTGGCCTGTGACGACGGCGACAGGTCGACGCGCTCGCCGATCGCCATCCTCGATCGCTTCAAGAGGTAGAGAAAAAAGCGGGCGAAGCAGCCCAGAACGCCCGCGGTGATGCAGATCATCACGAGAATGCCCCAGCTCGCGCCGATCGACATCGCCGAGTTCGGGTCGCCGAAGCAGACCGGGCAGGCCCATCCGGCCTGCGGCGCGGCCAGCACGAGCCCCGCCGCCACCGCCAGCGTCCGCAGCATGTGTCGCGATGATCCCATCATCTCAGCGCCTCGTGTCCACCCGGGCTCACTCGAGCCCGATCTCGCGTGTCTTCCGAACGAACCGTACCGCGTAGGCCGACAGCAGCCCCGCCGCCGCCAGCGACCCGACCGCCGTGACGAGATGCCACCCGGTGCCGCGGGCCGACCCCCAGGTCACGCCGCCCCACACCGCCATCATCAGCGCCAGCCCGATCGACGCCACGATGAAGAGGATGTGGAAGCCGCGCAACGACATCAGTGCGCCTCGTCCTCCGCGTGCGCCGCGTTCGCGTTCGGCAGCGGCTTGTGCACGCCGTAGGTGTCCGACGTCGTCATGATCGGGACGAGCATGAGGACCAGCCAGAAGAACACGGTCAGGGCAAGCGCGATGGCGAGGGTCCGGCTCTTCTCGTCGACCAGGTGCATGAAGTAGCTCACCACCAGCGAGCCCTTCGCGGTGGCGATGATCAGGGCGATGATGATCGCCAGGGGCACCGCCACGTCGATGTACGACGCCAGGACCGTCACCACCGTGAGGACCGCCAGCGCCCCGGCGACCTTCATGTAGATGTCGATGTGCTTCTTGGTTTCTTCTGCGCTTCCGCTCATGACGCCTCCGCAGTGTCCAGGAGCCCGTCCGGGGGGCGGCGGCCGATCTCCGGCCCGCCCCGGCTGCCGGTCATCCTCCCTGGCCCGCCAATCGCCGCCTTCGGCTCCGCTTGGCGCCCAACCAACCCTCTAGGAGTCCGCGCCGTTCCACGGTGCGGATTCCTACAGCAGGTAGAGCACCGGGAACAGGAAGATCCAGACGAGGTCGACGAAGTGCCAGTAGAGGCCGGCCGCCTCTATCCGGTTCTCGAACATCTCCCGCTTCTCGTGCCACAGCTTGCTGCCGGGGCCCCAGAAGTAGCCGTTGACGATGACCCCGCCCACGATGTGCAGCCCGTGCAGCCCCGTCATCGTCCAGTAGATGGCGAGGAACGTGCTGTGCGAGGGCAGATGGTCGTGGGTCACCTTCTCGTAGTACTCGAAGAACTTCACGACGAGGAAGGTGAGGGCGAGGAGGATGGTCACGCCCATGTACGTCTTGTACTTGGCGAAGTCGCCGAGCTTGAGCGACGCGAAGCACATGACCATCGTCACGCTGGACCCGATGAGCACCGCGGTGTTGAACGCCCCGATCGGGATGTTCAGGTACTCGGCCCCCAGCGGCCAGTCGACGCCGCCCACCCGCAGGATGACGTAGGTCGAGAAGAGCCCGCCGAACAGCATCACCTCGGAGGCCAGGAAGAGCCAGATCCCGAGCTTGACGTTGTTCAAGCCGGTGTCCGGCCGTTCGGCTACGGTGTACGGAATGTCCATCCTGGTTACCTTCTGCAGCTTCGCGGGCGCGGACTAGGCGCGGGTCGCCTGTCCCTGCATGGAGTAGTCGTTCGGGGCGCCGGGCACGCTGTACTCGTAGGGTCCCCGGTGCGCCTCGGGCGGCGCGGTGAAGTTGCCGTGCGGCGGCGGCGACGGCGCCTGCCACTCGAGGGTGGTCGCCCGCCACGGGTTGTCGTCGACCTTCTTCCCGTTCCGGATGCTCCAGAAGAAGTTGATGATGAAGAAGATCTGGAAGAACCCGAGGGCCCAGGCGCCGTAGGACATCACGGCGTTCCACTCCATGACTTCCTGGGCGTGCGCGTACTGCATGCCGCCGTCGTAGAGCCGCCGGTTCACCCCGACGAGGCCGGTGATGAACATCGGCATGAACACCACGTTGATCGAGATCAACGAGCCCCAGAAGTGGATCTTGCCGAGCGCCTCGTTCATCACCCGGCCCGTCGCCTTCGGGTACCAGTAGTAGAGGCCGGCGAACAGCGCGAAGATGGTGCCGGGCGCCACCACGTAGTGGAAGTGGCCGATCACGTAGTACGTGTCGTGCAGGTGCAGGTCGGGGGCGGAGAGGCCCAGCGGCAGGCCCGTCAGCCCCCCGATGCCGAACATCGGCAGGAACGCCAGCGCGAACAGCATCGGCACGTTGTAGCGGATGGACCCGCCGTAGAGCGTGATGAAGAACGCCGACAGGATGACCACCGACGGCACCGAGATGATCATCGTCGTGGTCTGGAAGAAGGCGCTCATCGTGGTCCCCATGCCGGTCAGGAACATGTGGTGCGCCCACACGATGAACGACATGAACCCGAGGAAGATGACCGACGCCACGAGGACCCGGTAGCCCCACAGCGGCTTCCGGGTGTTGTTGGCGAGAATCTCGGCCACGATGCCCATCGCCGGCAGGATCAGGACGTAGACCTCGGGGTGGGCCAGGAACCAGAACAGGTGCTGCCAGAGCAGGGGGCTGCCGCCGCCGCTGATGTCGAGGGGGCCCTCGGTGGTGACGAGCCCGCTCGGCATGAAGAAGCTGGTCTCGGCCACCCGGTCCATGAGCTGCAGGATGCCCGCGACCTCGAGGGGCGGGAACGCCAGCAGGAGCAGGAACGAGGTGACGAGCTGCGCCCACACGAAGAACGGCAGCCGCGTGAAGCTCAGCCCGGGGGCCCGGAGCTGGAAGGTCGTGACGATGAAGTTGATCGAGCCCAGCAGCGACGAGGTGATCAGGAAGATCATCCCGACGAGCCACCAGGTCTGCCCCTCGAGGGCGATGACCGACAGCGGCGCGTAGGAGGTCCAGCCGGAGTTGGCGGCCCCGCCGGGCACGAAGAAGCTGGCGAACATGACCACGCCGCCGAGGAAGAACGCCCAGTAGCTGGCCATGTTCAGGCGCGGGAACGCCATGTCGGGGGCGCCTATCTGCAACGGCAGCACGTAGTTGCCGAAGCCGCCGACGGCGAGGGGGACGACCCCCATGAACACCATGATGGTGCCGTGCATCGCCCCGAGCTGGTTGTAGAACTCGGGCAGCATGATGCCGCCCGGCGCGTTCGCCTGCCCCAGGAAGTTGCCGATGAACGGGATGGGCGCGCCCGGATAGGCGAGCTGCCACCGCATCACCATCATCAGCGAGAAGCCGAACAGCAGGAAGAACATGGCGGTGATCGCATACTGGATGCCGATCACCTTGTGGTCGACCGAGAAGACGTATGCGCGCAGGAAGCTCAGCTCGTGCTCGTCGTGGGCATGCCCGTCGTGCGCGGCCTGCGAGACATGTTCGGCGGTGGTCACGTTCTCCAACGTCGTGACTCCTTTCTGGACCTGCCTGCGATCCGGTCGCCGCCGCGGTCGGCGGCGCGGGTCGGGCGTGAGGCAGTGACGTGACCGGCGCCGCCGACCGCGGGCCCTCGAGGGCGGCGGGCGACGTCGCGATTCCCGTCTCGATTCAGCACTCGGCGACAGCTTCGGCGACGCCGGGCCGGCGAGAGCCCGCCCACGTGCATCGATTCACAAACGTCTGTCGCCCGCAATTCTATCGGCGCCGACTTCCCCGCGCAACCCTGCCCGCCGCGGCGCTTCCGCGGCGCCGCCGCCGCGCCGGCGGGTATACTCTGGGCCGACGGTCATGACTCAGCAGCCCGAGGACGTCCCGCGCGTGCTCGACACCCGCGGAGAAGAGCCCTTCGCCGCCACCTACGCCGCGGTGCTGGTCGTCGAGGCGCTCGTGCTCGCGGCGTTGTGGATCTTCTCGCGGCACTACTCGGGGTAGGGGAGCCGGCCGGGGTCGGGGTGGAGGAGCCGGCCGGGAGCCTGCGTCGGCGGCGGCGCGGGCTTTTCCAGGGTCGGTTGGCGGCGAGCGGCGCCGCCGGCGCGACCCTCTTCCGGCCGGTCGGGCGGCGTCGCTGGGCGGCGGCCGAGGCCGCCGCGATTCCCCGGGCCGCGCCGCAGGAGCCGGCGTCTTCCCATGCATCCCATCGACTGGATCATCATCGGCGGCTACCTCGCCTGGGTCCTGTACGACGGCGTGAAGCGGTCCCGGGGGACCGACGCGGTCGAGGGGTACTTCCTCGCCGGCCGGTCGCTGCCGTGGTGGGCGGTCGGGCTGTCGGTGATGGCCACCCAGATGAGCGCCATCACCCTGGTCGGCACCACCGGGCAGGGCTACGCCGACGGCCTGCGGCTGGTGCAGATGTACTTCGGCCTGCCGCTGGCGATGATCGTCCTGTCGGTCACCCTCGTCCCGTTCCTCTACCGGGCCCGCGTGTTCACCGCCTACGAGTACCTGGAGCGCCGGTTCGACCGGAAGACCCGGGCCCTGACGAGCCTGATCTTCCTGGTGTCGCGGGGGCTCGCGGTGGGCGTGATCATCTCCGCTCCCGCGGTGGTGCTGTCGGTGGTGCTGGGGTGGAACCTCACCCTCACCGCCCTCGCCATCGGGGTGCCGACGACCTGCTACACGATGCTGGGGGGAGTGCAGGCGGTCGCGTGGGCCGACGTCAAGCAGATGGTCATCATCGTCGGCGGCCTCCTCGCGGTGGTCGCGGCCCTCGTCCTCGGGCTGCCCGGCGGGGTGGGCCTCGGCGACGCCATGCACCTGGCCGGGGCGGCGGAGCGGCTCAACGCCATCGACTTCTCCGCGGACCCCGGCGAGACCTACACGTTCTGGTCGGGCCTGCTCGGCGGGCTCTTCCTCATGCTCGGGTACTTCGGCTGCGACCAGAGCCAGGTGCAGCGCCACCTGACCGCCGACTCGGTGGACGCGGCCCGCCGGTCGCTGCTGATGAGCGCGTACTGGAAGATCCCGTTGCAGGCGCTGATCCTGCTGACCGGCGTGCTGGTGTTCGTGTTCCACCTGTTCAACCCGGCGCCGATGCTCTTCCACCCCGTGCAGGACGCGGCGGCGCGCGACGGCGACCGGGCGGCGGAGTACGCGGGGCTGGAGGCGGAGTTCGAGGAGGCGTTCGAGGACCGCCGGGCCGCCGCCGACGAGATGCTCGACGCGCGCCGGCGAGGCGG
>JAJEEA010000222.1 GCA_022821235.1 Vicinamibacteria bacterium | reverse complement strand
AGCCCCGGCCCGCCTCCGCGACCCTGGCCGTCGGACCCGAGGGGGGCTGGAGCCCCGGCGAGGTCGACGCCGCGGTGGGCGCGGGGTTCCGCGTCGTCACCCTCGGCCGCCTGACTTTCCGCGCCGACGCGGTGGTCGCGTGCGCGGCCGCGGTGCTCCTGTACGTCTGGGGCGACCTGTAGCGGTCTGCGCCGTGACGTCATCGCCGGGGCGGGACGCGCAGCCGCATCGCGACCCACTCGCCCTCCGCCTCCCGCCACGCCATCCGCCCGTGCTCCCGGAAGGCGGCGGCGACCGCCGTCTCCTCCTCGGCGAGGATGCCGGACAGGATCGCGCTGCCCCCGGGCTCGACGAGGGCCGCGACGACGGGGGCGAGGCGGATCAGGACGGCGCCGGTCAGGTTGGCGAGCACGACCGGCGCGCTCGCGGGCTCCAGGTCAGCGATGTCCCGGCGGTGCAGCTCGACCTCGCCCGCCACCCCGTTGGCGTCGACCCCCTCGCGGGCCGAGCCGAGGGCGTCGGGGTCGCGGTCGACCCCGGTGGCGCGCCGCGCCCCCAGCTTGACGGCGGCGATGGCGAGGATGCCCGAGCCGGTCCCGAGGTCGAGGACGTGGCGTCCCCTCAGGTCCAGCCCCTGCAGGCCCCGCAGGGCGAGGCGGGTGGTCGGGTGGTGACCGCTCCCGAAGCCGAGGGCGGGCCGGATGGTCACGATCACGTCGGCGGGATCGGGGGTCGTGCGTGGGGACCAGGGCGGGGCGACGACGATCCGCCCCACCCGGACCGCCGGCAGGTCCGCCTGGGACCGGGCCGCCCAGCTCTCGTCCGAGACCCCGATCGCCCGGGCCTGCACCCGCTCTCCGCAGGCGGAGACCACCGCGGTCAGGGCGCGGTCACGGTCGGACGCCGATTCGAAGAACACGCGGACGTGGTCGGGGCCGGGCTCGTCGAGGGCGCGGGGCTCGTGGTCGTCGACGACGGCGGCGATGACGTCCAGCCACGGCAGGCCGCCGGGGTGCCCGCCGGAGGTCCGGACGTCGAGGGCCGGGTGAAGCCCCGGCGCGGTCCGCCGCCGGCCGGTCGGCCCTGGCCCGTCCATCGTCGCCTCCGGCTCCGCTCGTCGCCGGGCATCCCCCGCTACCCGAAGATGTCCTTGACGCGGTCGAAGAACGGCCGGTCCTCGCCCGCGCCCGCCGCCGTCGGGTCGAGGACCCGATCCGGCATCGTCTCGTCGAGACCCTCCACCAGCTCCTTCTGCTTGCGGCTCAACCGCCGGGGCACCGCCACCTTGACCCGGACGTAGAGGTCGCCGCGACCCCGTCCGCCGACGTTGGGCATGCCCTTGCCCCGCAGGCGGAAGCGGGTGTCGGCCTGCGTGCCCTTCGGCACCTGGATGGTGGCCGGGTCGTCCAGGGTGGGGACGTGGATCTCCCCGCCGAGCACGAGCGTGGGGTAGGTCACCGGGACCTCGCACAGCAGATCGTCGCCATCGCGGTGGAAGAACGGATGCTCGCGGACGTGGATGACGACGTACAAGTCACCGGGGGGGGCGCCCCGGCTCCCGAACTCGCCCTCGCCGGTCAGCCGCAGGCGTTGCGCGGTGGCGATGCCGGCGGGAATCTTGACCGTCAGCTTGCGCTCGCGGCCGACCCTCCCCTTGCCGTGGCACGTCTGGCAAGGCTTCGAGATGACGCGGCCGATGCCGCCGCAGTGATGGCAGGTCCGGGCCACCGTGAAGAACCCCTGCTGCATGCGGACCTGGCCGTTGCCGTGGCAGTGCGAGCAGCGTTCCGGCGTGCTGCCCGGCGCGGAGCCGGACCCGCCGCAGGTGTCGCAGGGCTCGTCCCGCGGGATCTGCAGGGTGGTCTCGGATCCGTTCGCCGCCTCCTCGAACGAGATCTCCAGGTCGTAGCGCAGGTCGCTGCCGCGCCGGGCGCCGCCGCGCCGGCCGCCGCTGAACCCGAACAGGTCGCCGAGCCCGCCGAGGATGTCGCCGAAGTCGTTGAAGATCGTCGGGTCGACGCCGGCCCCGCCCCCCGACGCCCCGCCCACCCCGGCGTGGCCGAACCGGTCGTAACGGCTGCGCTTCTCGGGGTCCGCGAGCACCGAGTAGGCCTCGGCCGCCTCCTTGAACCGTTCCTCCGCGGTCTTGTCGCCGGGGTTGCGGTCAGGGTGGTACTGGAGAGCGAGCTTCCGGTACGCGCTCTTGATGTCCGCGTCCTCCGCCGTGCGGGGAACGCCGAGAACCTCGTAGTAGTCGCGGGTCGTCACGCTTTCGCCACCTTGACCATCGACGGCCGGAGCAACCGCCGGCGCAGGGTGTAGCCCCGTCTCAGCTCCTCGACGACCTCGCCGTCGCGGTGGCCGTCGCCGGGCTCGTGGACCACCGCCTGGTGCAGGGCGGGGTCGAAATCGGCGCCGACCGCCTCGATGGGCGCCACGCCGCGCCTCGCCATGACGTCGAGCAGTTGCTTGTGGATGATCTCCACCCCGCGGCGGTAGGCGTCGCCGTCCTGGGTGTCCGCGGCGAGGGCGCGCTCCAGATCGTCGACGACCGGCAGCAGATCGCCGAGCAGGTCGCCGGCCGCCTGGTCGATCAGCTCGCGGCGCTCCCGCTCGGTGCGCTTCCGGTAGTTGTCGAACTCGGCCGTGACCCGCAGCAGGCGTTCATAGTGCGCGTCGCGCTGGAGGACCGCCTCCTCGAGCTCGGCCGCGACCGGGTCGACGCCGTCGTCGGCGCCCTCCTCCGTGGCGCCGGCCTCACCGGGGGCTGCGCCGCCCGCGCCGGCGGCGTCCGCTGCCTTCGCGCCGGCGGCATCCGGCTGCGTCTCCTGCGGCGCCGGGGAGGGTCCCGAATTCGCCGGGGCATCGTCCGGGGCCGGTCGCTCCGGCTGCCCGGATCGCGCTGACTGCTCCGCTGGGGCCGTTTGCTCTGGTTCGGACGGTTCAATCCGCTGTTCGTCGGGCATCTTCACTGGGCGGGGGGGCGTGGTTCAGGAGGACCCGGCTGACCGCCTGCGACACGCTGTCGACCGCGGCGATGGCGCGCGAGTAGCGCATCCTGCGGGGGCCGATCACGCCCACGGTTCCGGTCTGCCGACCGTCGAAGTAAGCCGAGGCGACGAGGCTGAAGGCCCGCAGCTCGCTCTCCGAATGCTCGGAGCCGATGACCACGCGCAAACCGTCCGTGCCGAGATACTCGGCGAGCAGCCGGACCAGGCGGTGCTTCTCCTGCATCATCGCCAACAGGGCCCGCAGCGTGTCGAGGGACACGGGGCCGTCGTCGTCGGACATCTCGTCGAAGAGCAGCGTCGCGCCGTCGACGAACACGCTCTCCTGCGGCACCATGTCCTCGAGGGTCGAGCTCGCGAGGCGCAGCCATTGCGACAGCAGCTCGTCGTACAGGACCTGCTCCTGGCGAAGGCGCTGTATCGCGAGGGCGTGCACCTCGCCGATGGTGAGGCCCCGGAACTCCCGGTTGAGGTAGTTGGCGCCCCGCTCGAGCTCGCTCCGTTGAATGCGCTCGCCGATGTCCACGACCTTGTGGCAGACCTGCTCGGCCTGGGCGGTGACGACGACGAGAATGCGCGTACCCTCGAGCGGCACGAACTCGATGTGCTCGAAGCCGGCGGTCTCGCTCGTCGGCGCTAGCACGAAGCCGAGATGGTGCGAGATGCGGGACAGCTCGTGCGATACGTTCGACAGCACCCCCTTGATCGAGCCTGCCTGCCGCAGCCGCGCCTCGACGGCCGGGGTCGAGCGGGCCGCCCGGCGGTGCTCCAGCAGGAAGTCGACGTAGCAGCGGTAGCCGACGTCGGTGGGGACCCGCCCAGCGGACGTGTGCGGCTGCGAGACGTACCCGGCGTCCTCGAGCGATGCCAGGATGTTGCGTACCGTCGCCGAGGACACCGCGAAGCCGCCCTGCTCGACGAGGCGCCGGGACGAGACCGGGGCGCCGTGCTCGATGTACTCCTGGATGAGCGTGGCGAGCACCCGTCGCGCGCGCTCGGGAAGGTTCGGGCCGGCCGAATCGTGCGGGACGGGCTGCCGGGGCATCGGAAAGACAGTATAGCTTGGCCGCTAGCCGCCGACCGCAACCTCGGACCGGGGCCGGGGGCTCCAGCGCATCGACCTGGCGTCGCGCACGCCGTCCTGTCCGGCGCCCGCGTCGATCTTGCCGTACTTGACCCCGATGAGCTCGGCGAGGATGGACACCGCAATCTCCTGGGGCGTCACCGCGCCCAGGTCCAGGCCGACGGGGGAATGCACGCGGCGCAACTGCTCCGCCGGCATGCCCTCGCCTTCCAGCGCCTCCGCGAGCCGGGCGACCTTGGCCCGGCTGCCGATGAGCCCGAGGTAGCGGATGGGCTTGGGGGCGAGGGCCCGGAGGGCGTCGAGGTCGTGCCGGTGCCCGCGGGTCAGGATGACCGCATAGGCGTGCGCCGGCAGCTCGGCCCGCTCCAGCCATTCCGGAATCGCGTCCACCACGACCTCCTCGGCGTGCGGGAACCGCTCGGCGTTGGCGAACTTCTCGCGGTCGTCGATGACGTGCAGCTTGAAGCCGACCTCGTGGGCCGCGCGCGCGAGGTGATAGGAGACGTGTCCCGCCCCCACGAGATAGAGCTCGGGCGCGGGCTCGAGGGGCTCGATGTACACCTCCATCTGGCCGCCGCAGATCAGTCCCGAGTCCTCCGCGATGTCGTCGGCCAGCTCGTACTTGGCGATGACCGGCTGCCGCGTCTCGATGGCCGTGCGCGCCTTCCAGAACGCCTCGTTCTCGTAGCAGCCGCCCCCGATCGTGCCCACCGTGCGCCCGTCCGGGAACACCAGCATCTTCGCCCCGACCCGCTGCGGGGTGGAGCCCTGCGCCCGGATGATGGTCACGAGCGCGGCCGGCTCCCCGCGCTGCAGCGCCTCGGCGACCGCCGCGAACACGTCTTCGTTTCTCATGGTGACCTGCCGGTCTCCCCGCTGGACCCGCGCCCCGGCACGCCGCCGGCGAGCGGACGCCGCGGCTCAGATCAGGATGCGAACGTCGTGCGCGGCCTTCAGCTCGTCGATGAAGGCCGCGGTCCGGGCCTGCTGCTCCTGCTGCAGCAGCAGGTCGCGTATCGGGCCGCCGGCTTCCTCGAACGGCACGAGGCGGTCGTCCTGCCGCTCGATCATCTGGATGACGTGAAACCCGAACGGCGTCTCGACGACGTCGCTCAGCTCGCCCGGCTCGAGCGCGAACAGGGCGGCCTCGAACTCCGGCACCGTCCGGCCTTCGACCACGAGGCCGAGGTCCCCGCCGTCGGGCGCCGATCCCGGGTCGTCGGAATGCTCGCGCGCGAGGGCCCCGAAGTCGGCGCCGTTCCCGGCCTCGCGGCGCAGGCCCCGCGCCCGCTCCCGCGCCTCGGCCTTTTCCGACTCGGCCGCGTCGGGGCTGACGCCGATCAGGATGTGGCGCGCCCGCACGCCGCCCCGCTCCGTGAACTGCGCGGGATGCTGCTCGTAGAATGCGCGCACGGACTCGGCGTCGATCTCGATCTCGGCCAGGACCGCCGATTCCAGGACCCGCTCGACGAGCAGGTCCCGGCGGGCTTCTCCCCGCAGAATATACAGCGACGTGTTCCAACTGTCGAGTTGGGCCTCGAA
Source organism: Vicinamibacteria bacterium (assembly GCA_022821235.1). Taxonomy (GTDB): domain Bacteria; phylum Acidobacteriota; class Vicinamibacteria; order Vicinamibacterales; family UBA8438; genus JAJEEA01. Next base: position 232 of record JAJEEA010000222.1, on the reverse strand, counting down.
GGTCTCCTCGTCGGGGAAACCGGACCGGATCGTGTCGATTCGGGCCTCGACCGCGGCGTCGTCCACGACGATGCTCCGGCGCTCCGACTCCTGCACGAGCAGGTGGAACGCCACGAGCCGGTCGAGCACGGCCCGGTACACGCTGTCCCGGAACTGGGTGGGGAGGGCCTGCCCGGCCTGGATCTCCGCGCTGCGCACCGCCCGCTCGAGCTCGTCGCGCGTGATCGAGTAG
>JAJEEA010000542.1 GCA_022821235.1 Vicinamibacteria bacterium | reverse complement strand
CCTCCGGGTCGCCCCGGCCGCGCCGGAGGCGGCGCTGCGGCTGGCCCGGGTCCGGATGCTGCTGGGGCAGGGCGAATCGGTGCGGGAGCAGTTGACCGGGCTGGCGGATCGCGAAGGCGTCCCGCGGGCCCACGCCTACCTGGGCCGGTTGCTGCTCGGGCGATTGCACCACGAGGCAGGGGAGACGGCCGAGGCCGAGGCCCGCTTCCGGGCCGCGGTCGCCCTCGATCCGCACGGCCAGGCGGCCCGGGTCGCGCTCGGACGCCTTCTCGAGCAGCAGGGGGATCGCCGAGGCGCGGCGGCCGTGCTCGAGCCGGTGCTTCGCGGCGACGGGGGCTCCGCCATCGACCCCTGGGTCGACTACCTGCTCGGCCTCGGCAACGGTCCGGAGCTGCGGGAGGCCCTGCGCCGGGAGGTGCGGCGATGAGCGGGAGGCTGCGCCTGCGTCCCGACCTGGTGCGGGCACAGTCGCCGGCAGGCGTCCCCGACGGTGCCGCGGTGAGCGGGAGGCCGCGCCGGCGTCCCGCCCGGAGAGCGTCGCTCCCCGGCTGCGCCCGCCGCCCGACCGCCCTGCCGGACATCCGGCTCTCGCGGTGGGCGGGCCGGTGCGCCCTGGCCCGCCGACCGTCGCCCCCGGCTCTGCCGGGCGCCCAACCAACCCTCCCGGAGCCCGCGCCGTCTCCACGGCGCAGACGCCTGGCCGGAGGCGGCGCGCTTCCGCCGTGGGGGCTCGCCGCCGCGATGCTCGGGCTGGTCCTCCTGGCCGGGGCGGCGCCCGCGGGCGGGCAGACCTTCCGCACCGGGGTCGACGCGGTGGCCGTCGACGTGCTCGTGACCCGCGGGCGCGACGCGGTGGCGGGGCTGACCGCCGACGACTTCACCGTCCTCGACAACGGCGTGCGGCAGGACGTCGCCGCGGTCCTCGTCGAAGAGGTCCCGGTCACCCTGCTGCTCGTCCTGGACACGAGCGGCAGCGTGCGCGGCGCGCCCCTCCGCCAGTTGCTCGCGGCCGCCGAGGCGGCCGGCGAGGCGCTGCGGCCCGACGACCGGGTCGGCCTGGTGACCTTCTCCGACAAGCTGCGCCTCGCCGTCGAGCCCCCCGCGCCGCCCGCCGAGCTCCCGGCGGCGCTCGACCGCATGCGGGCCGGCGGCGCGACCGCCCTCTACGACGCCACCTTCGCGGCCCTCGCCCTGCGCGACCGGACGGTAGGCCGGACGGTGGTGCTCGTCTTCAGCGATGGATACGACACCACGAGCTGGCTGGATCCCCTCGACGTGCTCGACGCCGCCCGCCGCAGCGACGTCGTCGTCTACGGCGTCCATCACGATCACCTCGCACGCGAGGGCTGGCAGCAGCGCGAGGGGCGCGGGCGGGCGAGCCGCTGGTTCGCGGACGATCCGCATCTCTTCCGGCAGGAGTACCTGGCCCAGCTCGCGGCCGACACCGGGGGCTCGGTGTACGTGGCGGCGGACCTGGAGCGCCTGCGCGAGGTGTTCGCGCGGGTCGTCGACGAGTTCCGGAGCCGCTATCTCCTGACCTACACGCCGCAGGGGGTCGAGGCCGGCGGGTGGCACGAGCTCGAGGTGCGGGTCAGCGGGCGAGGCCGGCGCGTGCAGGCTCGCCGCGGCTACCTGCGCTGAGCGACGCGCGACGGAGGCGGTCGCGGGGCTGTCTGTGCCGGGGGCGGTTCTGCGCCGAGGGCGGTGACGCGACAGCCGCCGGCTGCACCGACAGCCACCGGCTGCGCCGACAGCCCGCCGGCCTCCTGCACCGACAGTCGCCGGCTGCACCGGGGCGGCACCAGTCTCCTGCGGCTTCCGGGCGGTGGCGCACGGCAGGACGATCGCTTCAGCGTCCTCGATGGTGCGCCGCCGAGGGATGCGCCGCGGGCAAGGCCGTTTCGTGCTCGCCGGCGTCTAAACCACGGGCCGTCGTTCCGGCGCCGGAAGGGGGTACCGCGACCGCATGGACACGCTGCTCCAGGACGTCCGCTCCGCCGTGCGCCGCCTCGCCGGCCAGCGCGGCTTCACTTTGGCCGCGCTCTTGACCCTCGCCCTCGGCATCGGGGCCAACACCGCGATGTTCGGCATCGTCTACGGGTTGCTCCTGCGGCCGCTGCCCTATCCGGACCCCGAGGGCCTCGTGCGGGTCGGCGAGGCGTTCGGCGGGCGACAGGCGCCGATGCTCACCAACCGGTCGTTCCCCCTGATCGAGGCCGCCGGTTCGTTCGAGCACCTCGCCGCCTACCGCGAGAGCTCGCTGGAATGGCGGGGACCGGACGGAGCCGTCACCCTGAGCGGCGCCGCCGTCTCGCCGGCGCTGTTCCCCCTGCTGTGCGCGACCCCGCAGCTCGGTCGGCTCTTCGCGGCGGAGGAAGCGCGCCAGGGGGCCGACCGGGTGGTGCTGCTGAGCCACCGCGCCTGGACCAGCCGCTTCGCCTCGGACCCCGACGTCATCGGGGCTCCGCTGGATCTGGGCGGGGATCCCTACACGGTAGTCGGCGTGCTCGCCGAGGGGTTCTACTTCCCGAACCCGGACGGCGAGTTCTGGACGCCGCTCGTCGTGCCCCCGTTCACCCCGCCGACGCCCCCCGAGCCCGGGCAACGGCCGCGGAGCTTCACGATTCTGGGTTTCTCCGCCCTCGCCCGGCTCGCGCCGGGGGTGTCGGCGGAGCAGGCGGAGGCGGAGGTCAGCACCCTCGTGCAGAGCGGCCCGGGCGCCGAGCTGATGCTGCGGGCGCTCGCGGGGCGCGAGGCCGGCGACAGCCCCGAGGTCGCGGCGCGGGTGACGCCGATGCTGGAGGAGATGGTCGGCGAGTACCGGCCGGCGCTCCTGGCCCTGGCCGCGGCGACGGTGCTCGTGCTGCTGGTCGCCTGCGTCAACGTGGCGGGGCTGCTGCTGGCGCGCGGCGTGTCGCGCCAACGGACGCTGGCGGTGTGCGCGGCCCTCGGGGCGGGCCGCGGTCGGCTGGTCCGTCAGCTCCTGACCGAGAGCGTGGCGCTGGGCGTGGGCGGCGGCGCTCTCGGGCTCGCCGCCGCGGCGCTGGTGCTGCGCGCGGCGCCCGTGCTCGTTCCCGGCGACATCGCGCGGCTCGACGAGGTGGGCGTCGACGGCGTGGTCCTGGCGTTCACGCTGGGGCTGTCGATGGCGGCGGGCCTCCTGTTCGGCGCGGCGCCGGCCCTGCAGTGGTCGCGCGTCGACATCCTGCGCACCCTCAACGAGGGGAGCGCGCAGTCCACGGGCGGCTTCCGCCTGCTCCGATCGAACCGGGCCCGGGCCGGGTTGGCCGTGGTCCAGGTGGCGTTGGCCCTGGTGCTGCTGGTGGGGGCGGGGCTGCTCCTGCGCAGCTTCGTGCAGCTCGTCACCGTCGATCGCGGCTACGACCCCGCCAACGTGATCACCGCGCGCATCCGCAACCCCGACCTGGCGATTCGGCCGGGCGCGATGCCGGCGATGGACGAGCGCCGGGCGGCGAGCCGGCGCTTCCAGGAGTCGATCCTGCGGGAGGCCGAGCGGCTGGAGGGCCTCGGCGACGTCGAGGCGGTGGGGGTGTCCTCGCGCCTGCCCCTCGCGGCGGCGGGCGGGACGGGCATGACCACGCTTCGTGTGGCCGGCACGCCGCCGCCGGCCGATCCGTTCGACCTGCCGCGGGCGTCGTTCAACATCGTCAGCCCCGGCTACTTCGACGCGATGCGGCTGCGGGTCCGGAGCGGACGCGCCCTCACCCCGCTCGACGGGGCCGCGGGCCCGCCGGTGCTGGTGATCAACGAGACGCTCGCCCGCGAGCTCTTCGGCGGCGACCCGGCCGTCGGCCAGCGCGTGCTCCCGGGCGGCCCCGGCGAGGACGAGCCGTGGGAGGTGGTCGGGGTGGTGGCCGACCTCCGCTACGACGGGCTGGCGACCGCCGAGCCGCCGGCCGACGCCTTCGTGTCGGTGCAACAGATGGAGCGGTCGCCGGTGTTCTTCTCGTCGCCGACGATCGCGGTCCGCACGACCGGCGATCCGCTCGCGGTCATTCCCTTCCTGCAGGAGGCGGTGGCGGCGGCGGACCCCGGCGCCAGCCTCGACGACGTGATGACCATGGGCGCCCGGTTGTCGGCGGCGGTCGCCCAACCCCGCTTCTACGCCGTCTTCGTCGGCTTCTTCGCGGCCCTTGCGCTCTTCCTCGCCGCGTTCGGCGTCTACGCCCTGCTCAGCTATACCGTCTCGCAGCGCCGCCGCGAGATCGGGGTCCGCATGGCCCTCGGCGCCCGGCCCGGCGACGTCGTCGCCCTCGTCGTCCGGCAGGGGGCCGGGCTCGTGGCGGCGGGGGCCGTTCTCGGCCTCTTCGGGGCGGCCGCCTCGTCGCGGCTCCTGGAGAGCTTCCTGTTCGGCGTCGGCGCCGACGACCCGCCGACGTTCGTGGCGGCGCCCGTCGCCCTCGTCGCCGTCGCCCTCGCCGCCTGCTGGCTCCCGGGCCGCCGCGCCGCCCGCATCCACCCCATGGACGCCCTGCGCGTCGACTAGCTAAGCTAAAGCGGCGCGATGGGGCTCTTCCACATCGGCCGCCGCGCCTTCTCAACCGGTGCTTCGTGGCTCAGAACCAACAACTGATTTCAGTTGAACTGCTGGACGCGGTTCCCCATCGATCGTGCCCAGACGCTGAATCACCACGTCTGGCGCATCCTGGGTGAGCCAGACTGCCGATGCCGACGGTGCGTACGGAAAAAACCGCAAACTCGCGAAGAATATCAGCCTTGGTCAATGTCATGCTCGCCTCCACGCAGTCCCCGCGCCGCGGTAGGTCTAGACTAGATCGCGCGTACGCCACCTGACCAGCGCAAAGACCGCAGTCGGTCCGACCGCCGTCCACAAACGGCTACCCTCCGTCCGCCCCGCGGGCAGGGCCCTCAGCCGGGTTTCCTCAGGGTGATTGACATTCGTTGGCAGGACCACTAGTCTGCAACGCTAGGGTTTCACAGCACAGGCCATTGCCGACCGCCAAGCCCATCAGCGACCGCGTCTCTTTGGTCGCAAAGCGTCACCCGTGGCCAGTGGGACCGCCTGCTCCAGCGAGGTGCGACGACATACCGGCGCTGGGCGTCCTGCACCTCCCGGCCTCCTCGCGGCTCCGAGTTGGCCGACGCGCCTGGACGCCGCCGAGCACACGCGCACGATCTCCGACGATGATCTCCACCGCACGATCCGCCACAGCTCCCGACCCCGGACCGTCGGCGCAGCCCAAGCCCGCCGACTGTAGCACATTCCATTCCGCCCAGGAGAGCGACGTCGGTCCCGCGCAAACCCAACACTCGAGGAGGCAACAGGATGGGGTACGCCAACAAGGCGCGTCAGTTCGCGATCGCCTCCGGTGAGGACCTGCCCGACCGCCCGCGGACGATAACGCCCGGCGGAGTGGACTTCATCAGGGAAATGGTCGGCAGCGAGTTGACAGAGCTTCGAAATGCTCGCACTCTCACCGAACAAGCGGACGCGCTCGCGGACGCCGTGTACTATCTGCTCCATGCGGCCGCGAGAAACGGAATAAATCTCGATCCGATTTTTGAGATCGTCCACAATGCGAACATGGCGAAAGTGAGGGGTTCAAGGGTGGTCCTCCGAAAGGACGGCAAGATACTGAAACCCGATGGATGGATCAACCCAGGTCCCGAACTTGAACGAGAAATGCTCCGCCAAACCCGAGACGGCGGTTTTGAGTTGTGACGGTCAAAACGCAGAATACCCGCCGGGTGAATTCCCTGGTGGCGTCCACAGTATTCGTTTACCGGGTCCGTACGGGCTGAGTTCAGCTTGAAGGAGTGGGAATCTTGGAGTCGCGCGGATGTCGGCTCGGCTGACGCGTTGGGTTCATGGCAATTGCGACAACCACCGGCGGCCTGACGTCACAGGCGACGAGGCCATCGGCGGTCGGTCGGTAGGCGTGGTCAATCAAGTCGGCGGCCGGGCGCTTCGGGCCCATCGGGCACCGTACGCGAGGTCGGGGAATCGGCGCGTGCCGCGCAGCGGCGCCGAGCCGCGGGAACGGGGCGGGTTTCTGAAAGCGCAGTGCGGCGGTCATTCCGGGTACGCGGGCGGCGGCGGGAGCCCGAAAGCCTTGGGAATGGCGGGCTCGGGGGCGCGCAACATCTCGGCCGTCAGCGTGGGCAGGTCGAGGCCGCGCTGGCGGGCGGTACGCACCACCGTGGAGGGCGGTACGCACCACGGTGGAGAGCACCTGCTGGGTGTCAGCGCCTTTGCGGGTGCGGTTGCCGCCGCACACCTTGCGGATGACCACCGCGGGCCGGATGGCCTGTTCGGCCCGCCAGTTGGTGGCGTCGATCGACGGGTCCCGCAGGAAGAGGAACACGGCTGGGAATTCACTGGCGAGGTGCTTGGCGAAGCGCGTGGCCTCTTTCAACGGTGGCGGTGCGTCGACCAGCCGACCGAGCCGGCCGCGGAGCGAGTCGAGACCGTGCCGGGTCAGTTCGCCGTTCCGACAACGGTCTCGCACGTGGAGGCCGGCCTGGAGAACGGCCTTGACCTTCGGGCCCCGGGGGCTGTACGGGTGTTTCCGCTGCAGCTCCTCGCAGCGTTGTGGCAGGTGATTGATACAACTCTGGTGCAAGGAACCCTTGTAGCACCGGTACACCTGCCACCCGTCGCGTACGAGCACGCCCGCGTAGTCGGTTCCCAGCACTGTGGCCGCGTCGTTGAACTCGCGGCCGGGGCAGATGGCGTAGACGGTGGTTTCCGGGGTGACGAACCTCCATAGCCAGAAGGGCACGGCACCGACACGCCAGCTCGTGTCATCCGGCGTGACCACCGGCGCGTTGCGAATCTGCCGGCAGAGTTCCCGGTAGACCGGGGTGGCGTCGCGGGCGGTTCGATGCAGCAGACGGACGAGGCCGCGGGCGGTGACCTCCAGGCCGAACCTCGTCCGCAGCAGGCGCGCGACCTTGGCCAGCGGCACGCCCATCCCGGTGTGCAACTCCACGACGAGGGAGACGAGGCCGGGACCGGGCTGCACCGCGGCCGCCCCGAGGGCATCGGAGGTCTGCAGGTGGTGGCGGCCCTGCACGCGCCCGCGGCACCGCGAGCAGCGGCCGACCTCGATGTCGAAGCGGCGCACGATGGGGCGGACTGGGGGAGCTCTTCCTGATACTGCGAGGCGACGCGGGTCACTTCGACGGCGCCGCCGCAGTCGGGACACGCCGTCGGCACCGGCGCTCTGTGGGTCTCGTCGATCTTCGGCGGGCAGCGTCGCGAACCCTGTCGGCCGTACTCCGCCCCGGGCCGTCGGCCGGGGGGCTTGCCGGACCCTTGTGGCCGGTCATTGGCGAAGGGTGTAGCCTGCCGTTTGCCGGCGCGGCGGGCCTCATCGAGTTGCTTCGTGAGGTGTTCGCTACGTCGCTTCCAGCCGTCTCGGTCGCGGGTGGTGCGCGCCAAGTCTTCGTTCAGCTTGGCGATCTCCCTCTGGAGTTCCTCAATGCGCTTGTCCCGCGGATCGTGCTTTCGCCGGGGCGCCTCCGAACCGCCGCCTCCGAACCGCCGCCTCCGCCGCTCTCGCCGGCCATGCTCCACGTGTCGGCACATGCGTCCGGAAGCTGCACACCACTTCACGAATTTTCTCGACTTTATCCCGTAACCAAAGACCGTCCACATCGGTCAATAGCCCGCTTTCGTCAACCTTCGATAAATATCGACAAAAGCATCTCTGGCGTAGAATTCAAAGTACGCCCTCCGCACCGTTCTCAGGAAGCCACGCGTCCTCCCTTCCCGGCCCGAAGTCCAGACCTCGGCGTGCTCTTCATGAACATCCATGTCGGAATGAAAGTCGTTGTACTTGAATAAGCCACGGAAAGCAAAACCGGCTTTTCGCAGATCGTGCATCGCCCGATGGGCTTCCTCCAGCCGCCTGGAGCTATACGGATACCCGAAGGCGTTCTCCGCCTCTGTGGAGGTCCTGCAATCGAGTATCAGGGCACCGAAGTCTTCCCGCAACTGCTCGAACGTCGCGTACTTTCTCCGGTGGGTCTCCCGTTCACTGCCCCTTTCCCTTCCGTCATCGAGCTTGCGCGATACCTCCACAAACGCTCTGAACTGCTTGTAGAGCGCAAAATACGCTAAGTGAAAGCCCGCGTCCCGGGCGAAGTCGATCGTACGCCCCGCGGTGGCCGCATCCTCGTCAGGCCCTCCGATGATGAAGTACCCCTTGGACAATATGCCGACCTCTGCAAGCCTCCGTATGATGCCCTCTATCTGCTCGTTCGTCACCGCGCCGCCCTTAAGGTGCCAGCGCCGCACTTCCTCGCCGCTTTCAACGCCGAAGGCCAGCAACTTACATCCGCTGCCCGCCAGCTTCTCGAGCCAGCCATCGACCCGCTCTTCGTACTTCAGGAAGTCCTCGAAGCGCATGATTCCACGCCAGCCCAAGTCCAGTCCACCCCCTTCCCGCATCTTCGTCACGCCATCCAGGAACTCAGTCGTCCATGTCAGCGCCTCCGTCTCTCGCCGTGACGACACCGCAATCTGCGGAAAGACATTGTCGTCGACGAAGTGAATGCGTTGAACGTACGACTGGCCCACCAGCCAGGCAAGCTCTTCGATGACGTCGTGCGCGGAGCGCCGCAGCTCGCCCGGTGCGCGTATTATGGCCTCGGTGCAGAAATGACAACCCCAGTCGCAGCCACGAGACATGACTACGTGGGCTTCGCGATACTCGCCGCTTCGAGATTGGGCCGGCTCATAGATGCCGCCATCGGGATCGCGAAACAAGTCGCGTTCGACCCACGCCAACTCGTCCCAGTGCCCGGCCTCCCTGTGTGGGACCGACCCGGTCTGTCCCGCATCGGCCTTGCTCACGACCCCGGGGCTGCTCTCGCCGTCTTCGGTTAGCGGGTCGTGACGAGAAAATCCACGAAAATGTGTGCAGGTACCGCGGGCATGTGCCGATACGTGAAGTATGGCGCGCAAGAACGGCGACCGCGGCGATTCGCAGGGTCCCGGCCCTCGGCGGGACCCG
>JAJEEA010000092.1 GCA_022821235.1 Vicinamibacteria bacterium | reverse complement strand
CGGGTCCCGCCGAGGGCCGGGACCCTGCGAATCGCCGCGGTCGCCGTTCTTGCGCGCCATACTTCACGTATCGGCACATGCCCGCGGTACCTGCACACATTTTCGTGGATTTTCTCGTCACGACCCGCTAACCGAAGACGGGGTGACTTCTGGTTCTACGTCAGCCGGCAGGGCTACACCGAGGTCGACGTCAGCCCTTCCGCCGGCTGGAGCGACCGCGCGTCGTTCCTGGGTTGGTTGGCGACAGACCTCGTGCGCCAGACGACCCTACCGGGATTCGCCCTCGCCGTGCTCGGCTTCAGGGCGCTGACGCGGGGCGGCGCCCTCGTCGCGGCGGCCGCCGGCTCGGGCCTCGTCGCTCTGCTCGGCAACAGCGTGGTGCTGATGGCCCTCCTGGGGTTCGACTTCGACTCATTCTGGCTGGCCGTGTTCCGGCCCTATCCGCTGATCTGCTATGGCGTGGCCGCCCTGTGGGTGGCGGCCGGCATGCAGTGGCTGATGGACCGTTTGCCGGGGTGGGCGGCGGCCCGCTGGCCGGCGGGAGCGCCGGGGCCGTCCCGGGTGCTCCGGGCCCCGCGGTTACCGGCCGCGACGGCGGGGCTGCTCGGCGCGGCGATGGTGTCGGTGTCCGTGTCGGCGAGCTGGCCGGCCAACGACCGCTCGGGCAGCGACTTCGCCGAACGGCATGCCGAGGTGGTGTTCGACCTGTTGCCGCAGGACGCGGTACTGTTCGTGTACGCCGACGCCATCGGCCCTCTCGGCTACTACCGCTACGTCGAGGAGCGCCGGCCCGACGTCATCCTCTACAGCCTGCAAGGTCTCGTGCTCGGTAACCGGCTGTTCGAATCCTTCCTGACGCAGGAAGAGAGAGCGAGGGCGCTGGACAGGTTCGTCGACTCCACGGAGAGGCCGGTGTTCCTGCTTCCCGACTACGACATCTTTCCCGAGGGCCGGGGCTACGGGCATCGCGGTTTCGTGCTGGAGGTGCGCGGGGAGGGCACCGCGGGCACCATCAATCTGGCCCGCGACCCTCGCGCAGAGCGCTACTTCCTCGAGCTGCTGGACCGGCAGCCGGCCGATGTCTGGGAACGGTCGCGGCGTAGCGGCCTGCTGACCCACTACGGCAACCACCTCGGGCTGCTCGTCCTGGTGGGCTCGCGGCTGCTTGAGCCGATGGCCGGGCTGGTGGAGCGAGCCGAGGAGTGCTATCCCTGCCTGCTCGGCATGGCGGCCGCGTTGCTCGACAACGACGCGGCGGACCACGCCGATCGCATTGCCGCCTGGCTGGCGCGGGCCGAGGCCCTGCACGACCGCGCGTTGAGCAAGCAGGAGTCGGCCAAGCTGCCCTTCGAGCAGGGCCGCTTGGCCGAGCTGACCGGCGACGCCGCCACCGCCGCCCTCAGCTACCGGGAGGCCTACGCCATCTTCCCGCATCCCGACATTGATGCCGGCCCCGCTCTCCGCCGGCTGGGGCTTTCCACCAGCACGTCGTCGAGATAGCGCCCAGCGCTCCGTTCGGTTTGGGCTGGTCGCCGCCGCTGAACGTTGGTTGATCGGTTCGAACTGTGCTCAAAAGTACGCGGTGGAGGGACTGTCTTCCTGCAGACGAACCACGACCCGGATGACGGTGGTCGGCCCGGTCGTCGAGCCGGCGCCGTCGTCGGTGACGATCGCGGTGGGCGCGACGAGCGCCGCCGCCGTGCTGACGGTGGAGGACGACGACGAGGTGAAGGACCTGGGGGACGTCACGGTTCAGCTCGTTCGTCGCACCGCCCAAGCGTTCGGACGATCCTCCCTGGGGAATCACGCCCCGGCACGATGCCGGGGCGTGTCACGGTTCGGGACTCTACGCGGTCACCGGCTCTCATCCTCGAAGCTACGCAGATAACGCGACACGGTGATGGGCGCGCAGCCGATCGCCCGCGCGATACGCTTGAAGCCGAGGCCCTGCGCGCGAAGCTCGACCATCCGCGCGACGGCCTCGGCCGACATCGGCGGGCGCAGGAACCCGCGCCTGACCGTCACGCGGCCGCGCCGGCGCAGCACCTTCCGGTCGGCGAGGGCCGGCATCGAGCGCTCGTCGTCGACGTCAGGCGCGTGCTTCGCCAGCTCGTGCCAGTCGACGGCCGCGCGCGTCGGACTGCCGTCGATGGGCTCGGGGTCCGGCATCTGGTCGAGGAGGCCGTCGCCGCCGCGCCACGCGACCTCGAACGCCTGCCCGGCGCTCGCGGCCGACTCGCGGACGACCGTGGTCAGCGGCTCGACCTGGTGGTAGACGACCGACAGCCCCGTCGTGTGGCCGGCGCCGGTGCGATACGACACGTCGGCGAGGGCCGAGCTCACGGCCGGGCTCGCCAGCGCCGCGTCCAGCGCCGAGCCCTGCAGCCGCAGCTTCGCCGTGACCCGCAGAGCGCGGATCGTCGAGCCGCCAGCGTCGATCGAGCGGACGACAATCTCGGAGCCGACCCTCAGCGGCCGGGCCTCCCCGAACAGATTCCCCTGTCGGCTCGGCCGTCCGGCATCCTCGTCGCCGTCGCGGAACCGGTCCCTCCTCGAGCTGCGGGCGCGAGTGCTGGCCATCGTTCACTCCTCCTGCGGCGAGTCGCGTCCGGCCTCATGCCGACCCGCGCTCGGGCGCACACGTCGCGCCGCAGGACCCCTGCCCGCGATTCCGGAGTCAGGGAGC
>JAJEEA010000471.1 GCA_022821235.1 Vicinamibacteria bacterium | reverse complement strand
GGACCCCGGGCGGTGCGGCCCCGCCCGGGGTCCGCGGTCTTCCTCGCCCGCCCATCGGCGCCTGACGGCTCCGCCGGACGCCCACCCAACCCTCCAGGAGTCCGCGCCGTTCCACGGCGCGAATTCGTGGCGCTGCTCCTGGCCGGCCTGATCCTCGCGGGCGGGGCTCCGGCCGCCGCCCAGCCGCCGGGCGCGGTCATCACCGACATCGACGCGGCGCCGCCGACGCCCCAGCTCGACGGCCTGGAGTGGACCTTCGTGCGCATCCGCTACAGCTCGTGGGAAGAGCAGTTGCGGGCCTTCCGGGCGCGGTACTGGAGCGACCCCTGGGCCATCGACGGCCCCGCGGCCGAGCAGAACCTGTCGCGGCGGCTCGGGCGGGTCACCTCGATCCGGGTCAAGGATCCGGTGGTGCTCACCCTCGCGGACGAGCGGCTCTGGGAGTACCCCTGGATCTACTTCGTCGAGCCCGGGAACCTGCGCCTGAAGCCGGACGAGGTCGGGGTGCTGCGGGAGTTCCTGCTGCGGGGGGGCACCGCGACCTTCGACGACTTCCACGGGCCCGTCGAGTTCGGCACCGTGCAGAAGGAGCTCCGGCGGGTGTTCCCGGAGCGGGAGATCGTGAAGCTCCCGCTCGACCACCCCGTGTTCACGGCCTTCTACCGGCTGACCGAGTATCCGCAGATTCCGGGGCTCGGGTCGTTCTTCAACGGGGTCACCTGGGAGAAGGGGGGCGTCGAGGCGGAGCTGCACGCGATTCTCGACGACGACGGCCGCGCCATGGTCCTCCTCAACTTCAACACCGACATGGGAGACGGCTGGGAGTGGTCGAACGCCGAGGACTACCCCGGCTACATCCAGTACACCGCCCGGGCCTACCGCATGATGATCAACGAGGTCGTCTATGCGCTCACCCACTGACACGATGTCGCGCCCCCCGCGGCAGAGGGCCCCGCGGCATTCGACCGGTGGCGCATCCCGCCCGGCGGCGCCGCGCCTCGGCCCCGCGGGCCGGGCATGCTCCCTGCTCGGGGCCCGCCCGGCAGGCGCTTCGCCGATCCGGGTGCGACGCCGGTCTTTGCCACGGGCTGCCCTGGGGGCGGCCCCGTTCCGGGCGCATGGCTGACGTGTCGACGGAAGACCTCGACGCCGCCGGGACCTCTCCCGCTCCGCCGGCCGGCCTCTCCGCCGCGGCCGAGGCGGCGGCGGCCGGGGCGCGGGACCTCGCGCGCAACCGAGAGCGCATCCTGGGAGAGCTCCGGCGCGTGATCGTGGGCCAGGACGAGGCCATCGACCTCGTGCTGACCGCCCTGTTCACCGGCGGGCACTGCCTGATCACGGGGGTGCCGGGGCTCGCCAAGACCCGGCTCATCAAGGCCCTCGCCGACATCCTCGACCTGCCCTTCAAGCGCATCCAGTTCACGCCGGACCTGATGCCGGCCGACATCACCGGCACCGAGATCCTCGACGAGTCGGGCGGCCATCGCACCCTGACCTTCAGCGAGGGGCCGATCTTCGCGCAGATCATCCTCGCCGACGAGATCAACCGCACGCCGCCCAAGACGCAGGCGGCGCTGCTCGAGGCGATGCAGGAGCACCACGTGACGGTGGCGGGGCACAGCTATCCGCTGCAGCGCCCGTTCTTCGTCCTCGCCACCCAGAACCCCATCGAGCTCGAGGGCACCTATCCGCTTCCCGAGGCGCAGCTCGACCGCTTCATGTTCAACGTGGTCATCCGCTACCTGTCGGAGGACGACGAGGTGAGCGTGGTGACCGCGACCACCGGCGACGAAGAGCCCCGGCTCGCGCGGGTGCTGAACGGGGACGACATCCTCGCCGTGCAGCATCTCGTGAGGCGGGTGCCGGTGGCCGAGGAGGTGGCGCGCTACGCGGTCCGGCTCGTGGACGCGTCGCGGCCCGGGCAGCCCAACGCGCCGCCCTTCGTCGAGAAGTGGGTCCGGTGGGGGGCGAGCCTGCGGGCGTCCCAGGCCCTCGTCCTCGGCGGCAAGGCCCGGGCCCTGGTGCGCGGGCGCTACCACGTCTCGGTGGCCGACGTGCGGGCCCTCGCCCATCCCATCCTCAGGCACCGCATCGTCACCAACTTCTACGCCGAGTCGGACGGCGTCGACGCCGACGACGTCGTCGACCGTCTGCTCGACACCGTGCCGGCGCCGGCCAGCGGGATGTGAGCACGGCCATGCCTGGCCCGCCAATCGTCGCCTTCGGCTCCGCTCGGCGCCCCACCAGTCCTGCGGGAGTCCGCGCCGCTCCCTCGGCGCAGACTCCCGGCGCGGCGTCCCCCGAGCTGTCGCTGCTCGACCCCGCCGTCGTGGCCCGCATCGGGTCGCTCGAGATGATTGCCCGGGCCGTGGTCGAGGGGTTCCTCGTCGGCCTCCACCGGAGTCCGTTCAAGGGGTTCAGCGTCGAGTTCAGCGAGTTCCGCCCGTACGTGCCGGGTGACGACACGACCACCATCGACTGGAAGCTCGCCGCGCGCCGCGACCGCTACTACGTCAAGAAGTTCGAGGAGGAGACGAACCTCGAGTGCCACCTCCTGCTCGACGTCAGCGCGTCGATGGCCTACGGCTCCCACGCCGTCAGCAAGCTCCGGTACGGGTGCTTCGTGCTCGCCGCGCTCGCCTACCTCATGCACCGCCAGCGGGACGCGGTCGCCCTCACCCTCTTCGACCACGAGGTGGTCGACGCGCTGCCCGCCGGGGCCCGGAGCGGTCATCTGCGCCGGATCCTCGCGCGGCTGAGCCGGGCCGAGGCGGGGGCGCGGTCGGACGTGGCCATGCCCCTCCACCGGCTCGCGGCGCGGATGCGGCGCCGCGGCCTCGTGGTGCTGGTCTCGGACCTCCTCGACGACCCCGCGGGCATCATCGAGGGGCTGAAGCACCTGCGGTTCAGGGGATCGGACGTCCTGGTGTTCCAGGTCCTCGATCCGGCCGAGCTGACGTTTCCGTTCGAGGAGACCGCGAGGTTCCACGATCTGGAGTCGGCCGACGAGGTGCCGGTGGTGCCGGCCCGGGCGCGCCGGCGCTATCTTGCGGAGATCGAGGGCCTCGTCGCGCGCTACCGCGACGCGCTGCGCCCCGCCGACGTCGACCACCACGTGCTGCGCACCGACCGTTCCCTGGACGCGGCCCTCCTCGCGTTCCTCGCGGCGCGCGGGCGGAGGCGGTGAATGACGTTCCTCACGCCGGCGTTCCTGCTCGGGGCCCTGGCCGTTGCGGTGCCCATCGTCCTGCACCTCCTGCGGCGCGAGCGGCTGCCGCGGGTGCCGTTCAGCGACGTGCGGCTGCTGCGGGGCGCGCGGGTCGAGCAGACGCGCCGGCAGCGCCTGCGCGAGCTGCTGCTCCTCGCTCTCCGTGTCGCCGCCCTGCTGCTGCTCGCGCTGGCGTTCGCGCGGCCGTTCGTCCCCGACCCTGTCGGGACCGGGGAGGGCGCGACGGTGGTGCTGGTCGACACGTCCTTCAGCGTCTCCGCCCCCGGCCAGGCGGCCGAGGCGCGGGCGCTGGCCCACGCGGCCGTCGACGCGGTCCCCGACGGGCAGCTCGTCGGGGTGGTGGCGTTCGACGACGCGGCGCGGGTGGTCGCTCCGCTGGTCCTCGCGCGCGCCGGGGCCCACGCCGCCGTCGACGGGCTGTCGCCGCGCCCGCGCGCCACACGCTACCGGGAGGGGCT
>JAJEEA010000449.1 GCA_022821235.1 Vicinamibacteria bacterium | reverse complement strand
AGGTGGCCCACCCCCGCCTCGTCGGCCGACAGCAACAGCCGCGCCGCTTCGGTGTAGCCGGCGCGGGTCGCCTCGAGGTCGCGGAGGGAGGTCAGCCGGCCCGTCAGGCCCGCCAGCTCCTGCTCCCGCGCGCGGAGGTCGCGCCCGAGCGCCTCGCGGTCGCGGCGCACGGCGACGAGCTCGGCCTCACGCTCGGCGCACGCCGAGCGGTCGCGCTCGAGGGCCGCCCTGGTCTCCTGCTCCGCGGCGTCGAGGCGCGTCCGCTCGGCCTCGATCTCGCGGGACTCGATGGCGAGATCGGCGGCCTCGGCGTCGAGCTTGGCCAGCGACCCGCCCAGCTTCTCGTGGCTGGCCGACGCGTGCTCGATGGCGTGCTCGAGCGCGGTGGCCGCGTTGACCGCCGCGAACACCTCGCCCCGGGCCGCCTCGACATCGCCCTCGAGCCCGTCGAGGGCGCGCTGGGCCTGCGCCAGCTCGTCCTCCCGGGCCTGCAGGCCCGCCCCCACCTCGTCGCGCTCGGCGCCGCAGCGGCGGGCCTCCGCGATCTGCGTCTCGAGCTCGTTCCGGGCCGGGTCGCGCCGCGCCCGCAGCGCCTCGATCTCGCCCGCGACCTCGCCGAGCGAGTCGGCCAGCGTCTCGATCTGCCGGCCGTCGAACGTCAACTGCTGCTGCCGCCGCTCGACCGCGAGGTCGAGCGCGTGGGCGGCGTCGCGGCTGCGGGTGGCCGCGCTCTCGGCCTCCGCCAGCTCGATCTGGCAGCGCTCGCGGTCGCCCTCGACCGTCGCCACCCGCGCCGCCGCCGCCTCCTCGACCTCGCGCGCCGCCGCGAGCCGGGTGCGGGCGGACGAGAGGTCCGCGACGAGCACGCGGCGGCGCCGCGCGAACCCCAGCGTCTCCCACCGGCGGAGCTCCTCGCGCAGGCGGCGATAGCGCCGGGCCTTGGCCGCCTGGCGCTTGAGCGACCGCCGCTGCTTCTCGACCTCGTAGACGACGTCGTCGACCCGGGTCAGGTTCTGGCGGGCCGCGTCGAGCTTGAGCTCGGCCGCCCGGCGCCGGCTCTTGTACTTGGTGACGCCGGCCGCCTCCTCGAGGAGCTGCCGCCGTTCCGTCGGCCGGGCCCCCAGGATCTGGCCGATCTTGCCCTGCTCGATTACGGCGTAGGCCTTGACGCCGACGCCCGAGTCCATCAGCAGGTCCTGGATGTCCCGCAGCCGGCAGACCCGGCCGTCGATGAGGTACTCGCTCTCGCCCGACCGGTAGAGGCGGCGTCCGACCTCGATGTCGCGCGTGATGAGGGGCAGGAGGTCGTCGATGTCCGCGTCGTCCGACGGGGGGTCGGCGGGCGCGGCGGCGAGCGCGGCGGCCGGCGCGGGGGCGAGCTCATCGGCCGGCGCGGGGGCCGGAAGCGGGCCCGGATCGGGCCCGCCGACCTGCCCCGGCGCGGCCGCGACCTGGGCGAGATGCAGCTTGACCTCGGCCGTGCCGATGGGCCTGCGGCCGTCGCTCCCCGCGAAGATGACGTCCTCCATGCGCTCGCCGCGTAGGCTCTTGGCGCTCTGCTCGCCGAGGACCCAAGTGATGGCTTCGATGACGTTGCTCTTGCCGCAGCCGTTGGGGCCGACGATGGCGGTCACCCCGTCGTCGAACACCAGGTCGGCGCGTTCGGGGAAGCTCTTGAACCCGGAGATGGCGATCTGCTGCAGTCGCATGAGATGCCGCCGTACACCAGAACAGCCGCCCGAAAACGGGGGGACGGATATCACCCCTTTTCGAGCGGCTGGGAACGCTGCGAAAAGACCGACGCTATGCGAACGCCGTCACGAACCGCCCGCACTGCCCGATCCGGACGGCCCAAGGCAGTGTACCAGGGGGGACGCCCGGCGGGCAAGCGGTCCACGCGCCGGCTCCCGGCGCGGGCTGCCGGCGGCTACTGGCCCGCCGCCACCGCGGCGCCGCCCCGCCGCGACCTCCGCAACAGGCGCTCCGCCTCGGGAAACAGGCTCAGGGCGAGCTGCGCCTGGGGATCGGCGTCGACCAGGTTGCGCCGCGCCTCCTCCACGCTGAAGAGGGCCAGGTCGATCTCGTACCGCATCATCGCCCTGATGAAGACGATGTCCGCGTCGAACGCCTCGTCGTCGATGGTCAGGCCCCGCTCCTCGAGCTGCGCACGGAAGGCGCCCATCATGGCGTCGTCGATCGCGTAGCCCGGCGCGAGCCGCTGGCGGCCCTCGCCCTGGTCCTCGATGCGGGTGTCGCCCTCGGCCGAGAAGCGCTCGGCGAACGTGGCGAACTCCTGCCGCGCGAACAGCAGGCGTCCGAACCGCGAGGGATCGAACCCCTCGATGGGCCCGGCGAGGTGGTGGTCGGGCTCGATGCCGCCGCCGCCGTACACCTCGCGGCCGCCCTCGGTCAGCCGCCGCTCGCTCGGGTCGGGCTCGGCGCGCTCCTGGTCGCGCAGCGCGTAGGTCAGGTACTCGTCGAAGGTCCCGTCCCACGGCCGCTGGATCATGCGCCCGCTCGGCGTGTAGTAGCGCGCCGTGGTCAGCGCGAGGCCGGCCTCGCGGCCCACCCGGTAGACCGACTGCACCAGCGCCTTTCCGAACGTCGTCTCGCCGACGATGAGCCCGCGGTCGTGATCCTGCACGGCCCCGGACACGATCTCGGCCGCGCTCGCGCTCTGGCGGTTGACCAGGACCACGAGGGGGATGTCGACGTGGCCGCCGTCCTCGCGCGCGTTGTAGTCCTGATCGGAGTTCTGTATCCGGCCGCGGGTATAGACGATGAGCTCGCCCCGCGGCAGGAACTGGTTCGACACCCGGATGGCCTGGTCGAGCGGCCCGCCGGGGTTGTCGCGCAGGTCGAGCAGCAATCGCTCCATGCCGAGGCCGTCCAGCTTCCGAAGCGCCTGCCGCAGCTCGCGCGAGCTAGTCTCCGAGAAGTCGCCGAGAAGCACGTACCCGGTGGCGTCGTCGACCATGAACGCCGCCTTGACCGTGGGTATGTGGATCTCGTCGCGCTCGACCTCGAGATCGATGAGCTGGTCGTAGCCCCGCCGCCGGATGGACACGGTGACGGTGCTGCCCTTGGGGCCGCGGAGCTGCCTGACGGCGTCGTCGCTGGTGATGCCGCTGGCGTCCTCGCCCTCGATGCGCGCGATGACGTCCCCGCGCCGGATGCCCCGGCGGTACGCCGGCGACCCCTCGAAGAGGCTCATCACCGTGATGTCGCCGTTGATGACGTTGATGGAGATGCCGAGCCCGTAGTAGCGCCCCCCCTGCCGCTCGCGGAGGCGGGCGTAGTTGCGCGGGTCCATGAAGTTGGAGTGGGGGTCGAGCCGCTGCAGCATGCCCGCCGTCGCCCGGTAGACGAGCTGCTCGGAGTCGACCTCGCCGACCCAGGTTGTCTCGACCGCCGCGAGGGCCGTCGAGAACACCTCGTACTGCTCGTCGAGGCGGTCCTGGCCCGCCAGCACGCGCCCCCCGAAGAATCCGCCCAGCACCGCGGACCCGACCACGACCGCCACCGCCATCGTGAGAGTTCGCCTTCCAGTCATGGCTAGATGCTAACAGAAACCGGCCGGGATGCCGCACCAATCGACGCCGGCCGGCAGGGAGGACGGGCGGGGGAGCCGGCCCGTCGGCGCCAGAAGTCGGCGCCGTGGCGGCGATTGGCGGGCCGGGAGTCGGCGCCGTGGAACGGCGCCGCCTCCGGAGGAGGCGCAGACTCCCCGGAGGGTTGGTCGGACGCCCGGCAGAGCCGCAGGCAACGATGGGCGGGCCGGGACCGGGACCGCCGCGCGGCGTCTCCGCAACGAGGCGTCGTGGGCAGTTAACACCCTGTAAAGGAACGACTTGCGCCACGACCCACCAGGCTCGCGGCTTGACCGTCTCGGCGGCTCGTTCCTATAATGGCGAGTCTGGGCCTTGTGCCGCACCGCCGCCCCTCCCGCGGCACGGTCGCGGTGTCGGCGCCATCCGGCACGCCCGTTGCAAGGAGCGCGATCATGATCGGTTCGATCGGAACGATGGAGTTGGTCGTCATTCTGGTCATCGCCCTGATGGTGTTCGGGCCGCGCAAGCTGCCGGAGCTCGGCCGCTCGATCGGCAAGAGCCTGGGCGAGTTCAAGCGCGCGTCGAACGATCTCCGGCATACCCTCGAGGACGAGATCCACGTGGAGGAGCAGGCCCGGCGCGAAGCCGCCAGGCCCGCGCCCGCCCCGGCTCCGGCGCCCGCCCCGGCCCGCGCGAACACCCGCGACCCGGACCCGCTGCCCAACACCCTCGGACAGGAGTTCGACCCGGAAGCCGCGGCCGCGAACGAAGCGGCCGCGACCGCACCCGCGCCGACCCCGGCCGCCGCCGCGAGCGACCCGCACCAGGAGCAGCCCGGCACGGTCTGATCGATTCCAGCCATGGCCACGTCCGCGGTCCCCGTTCCCGACTCCCAGGAGCCGGACCCCGAAGCCCGGCTCGCGACCCGGCCCGACGACGAGCGCCCGGAGCTCGACGAGGACGAGCTCGACGGCGCCGGCGGGCGGATGTCGTTCCTCGACCACCTGGACGAGCTGCGCCGGCGGCTCATCACCTCGGTCAGCGCCATCTTCATCGCCTTCGTCGGCGCGTACTTCTTCCACGAGGAGCTCACCGCGTTCATCATGGTGCCGCTGAACGCGATCCTCCCCGAGGTCGAAGGCGGGGAGAGCCGCTTCATCTTCACCGAGCCGACGGAGGCGTTCTTCCTGTCGATCAAGATCGCGGCCCTCGTCGGGCTGATCGTCGCGATGCCGGTGGTGCTCACGCAGTTCTGGCTCTTCGTCGCCCCCGGCCTGTACGCCCACGAGAAGAAGTTCGCGATTCCCTTCGTCACCCTGTCGTCCCTGTTCTTCGCGGGGGGGTGCCTCTTCTCCCACTACATCCTGTTCCGGGTGGCGTGGATCTTCCTGGGCAGCTTCTCGACCGACTACGTCACGTTCATGCCGCGGCTGCAGCCGACGTTCTCGCTCTACGTCCGGTTGACGCTCGCCTGCGGCGTCGTGTTCCAGATGCCGACGGTGGTGTTCTTCCTCGCCCGGATCGGGCTGCTGACCGCGCGCTACCTGATACGGAACACCAAGTACTCCATCCTCATCATCTTCATCATCGCCGCGGTGCTGACCCCGACCGGGGACCCCGCCACCCTGACCATGATGGCGGCGCCGATGATGGTGCTCTACGCGCTGAGCATCGGCATCGCCTGGCTCGTGGCGCCCAGGAACCAGGGCGGCGACGACCTCTGACGCGGCGTTCACCGCGGCCCCGCGCCGCGGCGGCGCCGATGATCGTGCTCTACGCGCTGAGCATCGGGCATCGCCTGGCTCGCGGCGCCCAGGGAACCGGGGCGGCGACGACCTCTGACGCGCGTTCACCGCGGCCCCGCGCTGCGGATGATGGCGGCGCCGATGATGGTGCTCTACGCGCCGAGCATCGGCATCGCCTGGCTCGTGGCGCCCAGGAACCGGGGCGGCGACGACCTCTGACGCGCGTTCACCGCGGCCCCGCGCCGGAACGGCCGCCGGCCCCGCCGGTAGCTCCTGGATCTCGGGTTGCCGTCGGCGGTAGGCTCGCCGGCGGCCCCCGGCGCAGTCTGCAGCCGGGCGACCGTGGTTCGGCGAAGCGCCGGCGCATGGGCGATCAGGACGAGGCGCCGGCCGGGGACCGGGTTGCGGATGCCGCCGGGCTCGCCGGGCCGCGCG
>JAJEEA010000157.1 GCA_022821235.1 Vicinamibacteria bacterium | reverse complement strand
CGGGTCGACCGGCGGGCTGGCGGACCGCCCGCCGCGGACAGACGGCTCCCCCCGCCGCCGCGGCCGGACGGGTCGGCGGGCGCGGCTACCGCACGCCGGGACGGCTCGAGGCGGCCCCGAAGTAGGTGTAGTGCGTGCGGTGCTGGACGTCGACCGCGCCCCGGCCCCGCACCCGCACCAGCAGCCGGCGGGTCCGCACCGTCGGCTCGGGATCGGTCAGGGCGAAGCCGAGGATGTAGTAGTCGCTGGTCTCGGCGTCGATCTCGCGGAACACGTCGTCGAAGTCGTTCCGGTTGACCATGGCCCGCCCGCCCGTCTGCTCGGCGAGCGACCGCAGGCTGTTCTGGGTCGTGAAGCTCCACTCGTCGAACGAGCCCCGGCCGGTCAGGAGAAACTCCGCGGGCCCCGGCCGCGCCGCGGCGAGGCCGCGGGGATCGACGGTGTAGAACGCGGCGTTCGCCCGGTTCGCGGCCTCGGCGAGCTCGTCGATCCGCCTCGCGAGGTCCCCGTCGCCCTCCAGGCCGTCCACGTCGCCGATCGGGGCGTCCTGGCGCAGGAGGCGCGCGATGCCCTGGTTGATCAACCCGGGCTCGGTTCCCGGCTCGCGATGGTACCCTCTGCGCTCCGCCAGGAAGGGATTCAGGTCGTAACCGCTGCTGAAGTAGACGACCACCTTGCGCAGGTGCTGGACCTGCTCGAGGCTCTGGACGACGTTGCTCACGGTCGCGAACGCGACCCCGGCGCGCGCCATCAGCTCGGGGGTGTACCCCGGCCTCGGCGGGAAGTTCTGGATCAGCTCGTTGGGGTCGAACCCGTCGCCGGTGATGCGCTCGGCCGTCGCTTGCAGCAGGCCGCGGTCGGTGGTCACCCCGATCGAGATCGCCGACGGCCCGGTGGACACGACGGCGAACTGGTCGCCCTCGTGAATGAGGTTCTCGGCCATCTCCACGAACGCCGTGCGGGCGCGAGGCGTCAGGCCGGCCGGAATGTGCAGGTCGTCGACGAGAATGATGAAGAGTCGACCCGTCAGATCGTCCGAAGGCCGCGGCGGCGGCGGCAGCAGTACGCCGTTCCGGGCCCGCAGGCCCGGCGCGAGCTGCTCGCTGACGCGCCCGGCCTGCACGCGCACGAGGGAGGCGACCTCGCGCACCTCGCCCTCGTCCACGACCACGAAGTCCCGGGCGATCAGGTCGTCGAGGAAGAGGCCGTCACGGTCGCGGGGAACCACGACGAGCGTGACCAGCGTGACGCCGGTCTGAAAGTCCGGGCCCGGGCCCCCGGCGCCCGGCCGGTCCGTCGGACGGACCACCTGCGACGGCGCCTGTGCGGCCGCCGGGGCCGCAACGAGCATTGCCGCCGCCAACCCGAGAGGCGCTACAACGCGGAAAGCCGATGTCGTCATGTCTCTCGTCCTCTCAGTCCGCCGGCCAGGCGAGATCGGCGCGGATCCCGGGCAGGTTCCCGGCGACGTGCACGGCGGCATAGAGCCCGCCCGCCCGCAGGCTCTCGAGGTCGCGGGCCGACAGCCGCAGCCGGCCGGACGACCGGGCGCGACCGCGCCCCCCCAGCAGGTGCGCGACGGGCCCGGCGCCCCCGCCCTCGACGGCGCGATGCAGGTGGACGAACAGCACGTCCTCGGCCGGGACGCCGTACGCGGAAACGGAGTAGGCCAGCTCGCGGCGGGCCCGGTCGAGCTCGAACCGCCCGCGCAGGCCGGCGCCGTTCGCCTCGGCCGCGGCCTCGATGACCACCGGCGCCGGCGGCGCCACCAGGCTCGGCGTGCTGTCGGGCGGGCGGCGGTGGCCGGTCGCGTGCTCGAAGGCGTAGGCGAGACGGATCAGGTCGGACTCGGCGAACTCGCGGCCGATCATCTCCAGGCCCACCGGCATGCCGTCGGCCGCGTACCCCGCGGGGACGGTGATGGCGGGCAGCCCCGAGACCGCGCTGAGGGCGCAGTTGCTCCCCGGCTGCGCCAGCCCCACCGGACGGGCGGTCTGGCGAATCGTCGGATAGATGAGCGCGGCCAGGTCGTGCTCGTCGAGGAGCGCTTCGACGGCGGCCCGCGCCGCGTCCCGCCGGGCGAGCCGGTCGCGGTAGTCGTCGGTGTCGAGGGTCTCCACCTCGAGCGACGAGCGGAGGCCGTTGTCGATGATCTCGTGGTAGAGCCCCAGCTCGACCAGCTCGGCGAGGGTGCGCACCGGGGCGCCGGGGGTGTCGGCCAGATAGGCGTCGAAGTCGCGCCTGAACTCGAGGCCGATCACCGACGCGTCCTCCAGGAACGAGCGCAGATCGGTCTCGCCGACGTCGACGATCTCCGCCCCCGCCGCCGCCATGGCTTCCGCCCCCGCCTCGATGACGGTGCTGACGGGGCGCTCGGCGCCGCTGTCGCCCAGCAGCTCGTGCAGCACCGCGAGCCGCGCCCCCTGCAGCCCTTCGGCGTCGAGGGCGTCCCGGAACGAGGCGGGAATGCGGCCCTCGCTCCGGGCCGTCACCGGGTCGGCGGGGTCGACGCCCACCGTGGCGTCGAGCGTGATCGCGAGGTCCTCCACCGAGCGCGCGAGGGGGCCGCCGATGTCCTGGGTGGTCGAGAGGGGCACGATGCCGTCGCCGCTCGCGAGCCCCCGCGTCCCCCGCAGCCCCACCAGGG
Organism: Vicinamibacteria bacterium; assembly: GCA_022821235.1. GTDB lineage: Bacteria > Acidobacteriota > Vicinamibacteria > Vicinamibacterales > UBA8438 > JAJEEA01. The sequence goes on along the minus strand of JAJEEA010000157.1, from coordinate 9,306 downwards.
CGTGATGGGCCGACGGGATGCGGATCGACCCGCAGGTGTCGCTCCCCATGCCGACGGCGCCGAAGCTGGCGGCGACGGCGGCGCCGGTGCCGCCGCTCGACCCCCCGGGGTTGCGGGTCGGGTCGTAGGGGTTGCGCGTCTGGCCGGTGAGCGAGCTGACGGTGGTGATGCCCCGCGCCAGCTCGTGCATGTTGGTCTTGCCGAGAATGATCGCCCCCGCCTAGCGCAGGCGCCGCACCTGGGTGGAGTCGTCGGGCGGCACGGACGTCGCGAGAGCGACGGCCCCCGCGCTCGTCGGCATGTCGCCGGTGTCGTAGTTGTCCTTCACGACGACGGGAACGCCGTGCAGCGGGCCGCGCACCTGGCCGGCCGCACGCTCGGCGTCGAGCCGGTCGGCCTCGTCGGCGGCGTTCGGGTTGATGACGACCATGGCGTTCAGCAGCGGCCCGCGCTGGTCGTAGGCGTCGATGCGGGCCAGATAGCCTTCCACCAGCTCGCGCGACGTCACCTCGCCGGCGTCGAGGGCCGCCCCGAGCTCGGTGACGGACCGCTCCATGACGTCGAAGGCCGCGCCGTCGCCCCCCGCATCCACCTCGCCGCACCCGGCGCCGACGACGGTCAGTAACAGGACGAACGCGATAGCCGACGCCGGGCCGCCGGACCGGCTTCGCCGCGCACCCGAGCGCACCGTCATCTGTCGCCTCCTTGCTTCACGATCGCGAACGGTGATGGTACACCAGACCATCGCGCCCACCGCGGAATCCGCCGGCGGGGACCATGCCGTTCGACCGCGTCGTTCCCGGCCGCCGAATCTTCGCCTGCGCATCCCATCGCCGACCAAACCAACCGGCCAGCAGTCCGCACCGTCCTGCGACGCGGCTCGCCCGCGAGTCGTCGCCCGCGGATCCCATCGCCAACCCGCCGGCAGTCCGTGCCCGTCCTGCGGTGCAGACTCCCGGCCCCGCCCCGCCGTGGAGCGCGGACGGCCCCCCGCGGGTACAATGGCCCGATGACGACCCGCTGGGCGGCGGCGACGGCGGCGGCGCTCCTCGTCGCGGCGGCGGTGGTGGCCCAGGATCCGGCCCCCGCGCCGGGCAGCGGCTCGATCCGGGCCGGCGACCTCGAGGCGGACGTCCGGTTTCTCGCCGCCGACAGCCTGCGGGGCCGGCTGACGGATACGCCCGAGAACCGCATCGCGGCCGACTTCATCGCCTCGCGCTTCGCCCGGCACGGCCTGGCCCCCGTCGGCTCCGACGGCACCCACTTCCACCGGTTCGATCTGCTCACGACGGCGCTCGGCCCCGACAACGACCTGCGGGTCACGGGAGCCGGACAGCGGGACCTCGTGCTCGGCCCGGCCTTCTATCCCGACCCCGCCAGCGCCACCGGAAGCGCGGCGGGAGACGTAGTGTTCGTCGGGTTCGGCATCGACGCCCCGTCGCTCGGCCACGACGACTACCGCGCGGCGGACGTCGCGGGGGCGGTCGCCCTGATGCTCGACCACGAGCCGGGCGAGTTCCGCCGGGACAGCCCCTTCGACGGCACCGTGCGCTCGGAGTCGGCGCGGCTCGTGCGCAAGGTCCTGGCCGCCCAGGCCCGGCGCGCGGTCGCGGTGCTGGTGGCGCCCGACCGCCACAACCACGGGCGCACCCGGGGCCCGGCCCGGCCGATGGGCTCGGTGTGGCCGTCGCGGCCGCCCCGCGTGCCGCGCTACGGGCTCGCGAGCTGGGTCGAGGCGGTGGACATCCCCGTCGTGCACATCTCGGGCGACCTCGCGGAGCGGATCGCGGAAGCGGCGGACCGCTCGTTCGACGAGCTGGCGGACGCGGCCGAGCGGCCCGGCGGGGCGGCGGGCGTCCCGCTGGCGGGACCGCGGGTCGAGCTGACGACCTCGGTGCGGCGGACGACGGTGGCCAACCGCAACGTGGTCGGGTTGATCGAAGGGGCGAACCCGGCGCTGCGGGACGAGTGGATCATCATCGGCGCCCACTACGACCACGACGGTGCGCGGGGCTCCGTCATCTACAACGGGGCCGACGACGACGCGTCGGGGGTGGCGGCGCTGATCGAGATCGCCGAGGCCTACCGCGCGGCCGCGCGCGGGGGCGACCGGCCGGGACGGTCCATCCTGCTCGCAGCGTGGAACTCCGAGGAGCAGGGCCTGCTGGGGGCGTGGGCGTACACCGAGGCGCCGCTGCACCCGCTCGACCGGACGGTGGCGGTCGTGAACATGGACATGATCGGCCGGGACGAAGAGGTCCCGCGGATCGGCGGCATCCGATTCCGCGGCCTCGAGCCGCAGTCGGCCGAGTCCAACCGCAACGCCGTCAACGTCCTGGGCTACAGCCGGTCGCCGGACCTGCGCCGGGCGGTCGAGCGGGCCAACCGGGCGACGGACCTCGACGTGCGGTTCCGCTACGACGACAACTCCTCGAACCTGCTGCGGCGCAGCGACCAGTGGCCCTTCCTGTTCCGCGAGGTCCCGGCCCTCTTCGTGCACACCGGGCTGCACCCCGACTACCACACGGAACGGGACACGCCCGAGAAGCTGCGCTACGACAAGATGACCCGCATCGTGCGGATGGTGCACCAGTTGAGCTGGGACCTCGCCGGCGATGCGGAGCGTCCGGCCTACGTCCGGCCGTGAGCCAGACCCGTCAATCGCCGCCGGCGGCTCCGTCCGGCGCCCGGCAACCCTCGGGAGCCCACGCCGTTCCACGCCGCAGACTCGTGGCCCCGAACCGGCAGCGGCAGACCGACGACGTTGGCCCGCACCTTCGCGGCAACGCACACGGCGCAGACTCCCGGCCCCGAACCGGCAGCGGCAGGGCCCCCGACGGATGCTGCCCGCGAGCAGGCGTGGGGCTGTTGCCGAGGGCGCCTTCACCGGGCCGGGGAACGCGACGGGCCGGGGACCCCCGGCCGCCGGTCCTCGAACGTGCAGGCGCGCCCCATGCTCCGTTCGAGCAGGGCCAGATAGCGGGCGCGCGGAATCGCGACGGCGCCGAACCGCTCGAGGTGGGGCGTCACCCACTGCACGTCCAGCAGCCGGTAGCCGCGGTCGCGCAGGCGCCCCACCAGGCAGCTCAGGGCCACCTTCGAGGCGTCGGTGACCCGGTGGAACATCGACTCGCCGAAGAAGGCGCCGCGCAGGCTGACGCCGTAGAGGCCGCCGGCGAGCCGGTCGTCGGCCCACACCTCGACCGAGTGGGCGTGACCCGCCTCGTGCAGGCGGCAGTAGCTCTCGCGGATCTCGTCGTCGATCCAGGTGCCGTCGGGGTCGTCCCGCGACGCGCACGCGGTGATGACGTCGTCGAACGCCTCGTTCACGGTGCATCGGAACCGCGCCTGACGCAGCAGCCGGGCGAGACGCCGGGAGGTCCGGAAGCCGTCGATCGGAATCACCCCGCGCCACTCGGGCGAGAACCAGCGAATCTCGCCCTCCACGGCCATCGGGAAGTAGCCGGCCCGATAGGCGCCGAGGAGGGTCGCGGTGGGAATCATGGCGCGGCGGGCGACGGCCCGGCCGGGGCCGGGGAGCCGATCCATACCGAGGTCTTACAATAGCGGGAAGCGGACGACCGTAGCGGCAAGCCCGCGGCCGCCCGTCGAGGCGCCGCGGGCCGCGGTCCGGACCGGCCGCGCGGACGGCCCCCGTTGACGGAACGCACACTCGTCGAGGATTCGATGCGGAGCAGCAGCGTCCACACGTCGGAGGCGGTCACCCGGGGCATCCGGGTCAACGTCACGTCACGATTCTCTCATCTCGAGCCGCACCAGAAACGGTGGTTCTTCACCTACACCATCCGGATCACCAACGAGGGCCCCGAGACCGTGCAGCTCGTCAGCCGGCACTGGATCATCACCAACGGGTCGAACGAGGTGGAGCAGGTGCGGGGACCGGGCGTGGTCGGACACCAGCCGACGCTCTCTCCGGGACAGTCGTTCGAGTACTCGTCGGGCTGTCCGCTGTCGACGCCGTTCGGGTCGATGCGCGGCACCTACCAGATGGTGACGGCGGACGGCGCGACGTTCGACGCCGAGGTCGCGGAGTTCGCGCTGACCGAGCCGTACACCGTGCACTGACGCCGCTACGCACCGCCGCCCTACCCCCTGCGGGCTCCAGGCCAGGCCCGGTCAACCGCGACCGAATCGCACCGGGTCGACGGCCGGGGAGCGCGGCCGGTTCCGGAGTGTCCCGGCCCTGTCCGTGCTGTCGGCGCAAACCGCCCGTCTTCCTCACCGGACCATGGCTCGCAGGCGTTCGGTTACCGTCGGCGTGTCGCCTGCAGACCGGATGCCCCGTCGGCCCGACGGGGTCACGGGGACACTTCACCACCGACCGGCCGCCCCTCCGACCCCACCGGTGCGAGTCGAACGCCCGCCGCCTCCAGCCGGGCGCGCAGCGCCGCCGCGATGTCGCCGGCTCCCGGCGTGTCGCCGTGCAGGCAGATGGTGTCGCGGCGCAGCTCGATGACCTCCCCGGTGACGGTCGCGACCTCCCCCCTCAGCACCAGGCGCAGCGCCCGCTCCGCCACCGCCGCGGGATCGGTGATCACCGCGCCCGGCTCGCGCCGCGGCGCCAGCGAGCCGTCGGGACGGTAGGCGCGGTCCGCGAACACCTCGGCCGCGGTGTGCAGCCCGAGCGCGTCGCCGGCCTCGACGAGGCAGGACCCCGAGCCGCCGAACAGGATCAGCCGGGCGTCGACCGCGCGCACCGCCCGCGCTATGGCGTCGGCCAGGGGCCGGTCGCGGGCCGCCCGGTTGTACAACGCCCCGTGAGGCTTGACGTGGTTCAGCCGGGTCCCCTCGGCCGCCGCCATCCCCGCGAGGGCCCCGATCTGGTACACGACCAGGTCCTCGAGCTCCTGCAGGTCCATGGCGATGTCCCGCCGGCCGAACCCCATCAGGTCCGCGTATCCCGGATGCGCCCCCGGGCTGACGCCGCGGGCGACGGCGAGCCGCACCGTCCGGCGCATGACCGACGGGTCGCCGCCGTGCGACCCGCAGGCGATGTTGGCCGACGTCACGTGCCGGAACATCCGCTCGTCGTTGCCGATGACGTAGGGGCCGAAGGACTCGCCGACGTCGGCGTTCAGGTCGATGCGCTCCATGACCGGAATCATACGCCGGGTTCCCCGAGCCCACGCCAAGCCGCCCGCGGCTTCCGACCGGCGAGCAGCGCGTACCCGGCGTCTCTTTGGACGGTGACCGACGCCCGGAGTCTGCGCCGTAGAACCGTGCAGACTCCGGGGCAAGGTTGGTTGGGCGGTGAGCGGAGCCGCAGGCGACGCTCTCCGGGCCAGGTTTCCGACTGCACCCCGGATGCAGCCGGTCTTCGGCGGTTCCTGCGTTGGGCACGTGGCAGGGTGTCATCCGTCACTGCCCCTGGCGGCTCGTCCCCGCGCCCCCCCGGGTCCGCGCAAGCGCTGCCGTCGACCGGTGCCGCGCCCGATGCACCGACCGTCCTGCCCGCCGCCCCCGAGCCGGATCGCGAGCCGAAACGATCCGGTAAGATCATGCTCTCTCGAACGCCTCGACCCGGCGTTCGCGGCAGTGGACACCACAAGACGGAAGCAGAGGACAAGCAGATGACGGAGCGGGTGAACGCGGGAGGCCTCCAGGTCGACAAGGCGCTGTACGACTTCATCAACGACGAGGCGCTGCCGGGCACCGGCATCGGCCCCGAGGCGTTCTGGTCCGGCTTCGACCGCCTCGTGCACGACCTCGCGCCCCGCAACCGCGAGCTCCTCGACACCCGCGACGAGCTGCAGCGGCGCATCGACGCCTGGTACCGCGAGAACCGCGACCAGCCCATCGACCTCGACGAGTACAAGGCCGTCCTCCAGGAGATCGGCTACCTCGTGCCCGAGGGCGGCGACTTCGCGGCCGAGACCGCCAACCTCGACCCCGAGATCTCGACCATCGCCGGCCCCCAGCTCGTCGTCCCCGTCACCAACCCGCGCTACGCCCTCAACGCCGCCAACGCCCGTTGGGGCAGCCTCTACGACGCGCTCTACGGCACCGACGCCATTCCCGAGGACGACGGGGCCGAGCGGGGAGGCGCCTACAACAAGGTGCGCGGCGACCGGGTGATCGCCCACGTGCGCGGGTTCCTCGACCAGGCCGCCCCCCTCGCGGCGGGCAGCCACGCCGACGTCACCGCCTACGCGGTCGCCGACGGCGCCCTCGCCGCCACCCTCGAGGACGGCCGCACCACCGGCCTCGCCGACCCGTCGCGGTTCGCGGGGCATCGCGGCGACGCCGCCGCCCCGTCGTCCATCCTGCTGAAGAACAACGACCTGCATATCGACATCGTGATCGACCGCGCCCACCCGGTGGGCCGCGACGACAAGGCCGGCGTCAAGGACGTCGTCCTCGAGGCCGCGACGACGACGATCATGGACCTCGAGGACTCGGTCTCCACGGTCGACGCCGAGGACAAGGTCGTCGCCTACCGCAACTGGCTCGGCCTCCTCAAGGGCGACCTGACCGACCGGTTCGAGAAGGGCGGCCGCCTGGTCGACCGCGCCCTCAACGCCGACCGCACCTACACCGCGCCGGACGGGTCGGAGACGACGCTGAAGGGCACCAGCCTGATGCTCATCCGCAACGTCGGGCACCTGATGACCAACCCCGCGATCCTCGACCGCGACGGCAACGAGGCCCCCGAGGGGCTGCTCGACGCGATGATCTCGACGGTCATCGCCGTCCACGACCTCAAGAACCGGAAGAACAGCCGCGCCGGGTCCGTCTACATCGTCAAGCCGAAGATGCACGGCCCCGAGGAGGTCGCTTTCTGCGACCGGACGCTGGCCCAGGTCGAGGACATCCTGGGCCTCGACCGCCACACCCTGAAGATCGGCATCATGGACGAGGAGCGGCGCACCACCGTCAACCTCAAGGAGTGCATCCGCGCCGCCCGGGAGCGGGTGTTCTTCATCAACACCGGGTTCCTCGACCGCACCGGCGACGAGATGCACACCGCCATGGAGTCGGGCCCGATGATCCGCAAGGCGGAGATGAAGTCGGCCCCGTGGATGACCACCTACGAGGACTACAACGTCGACGTCGGCCTCGAGTGCGGCCTGCCCGGCCACGCCCAGATCGGCAAGGGCATGTGGGCCATGCCCGACCTCATGGCGGCCATGCTGAAGGCCAAGATCGGCCACCCCGAGGCCGGGGCCAACACCGCCTGGGTGCCGTCGCCCACCGCCGCCACCCTGCACGCCACCCACTACCACCAGGTCGACGTCAACGAGCGGCAGGAGGCGCTGAAGTCGCGCCCGCGCGCCGACCTCGACCGCATCCTCACCATTCCGCGCGAGGAATCGCCCGACTGGTCGCCGGCCGAGATCCAGCAGGAGCTCGACAACAACGCCCAGGGCATCCTCGGCTACGTCGTGCGCTGGGTCGAGCAGGGCATCGGCTGCTCGAAGGTGCCGGACATCAACAACATCGGGCTCATGGAGGACCGCGCCACCCTGCGCATCTCCAGCCAGCACATCTGCAACTGGCTGCACCACGGCGTCTGCACCGAGGCCCAGGTGCGCGAGACCCTCCAGCGCATGGCCGCCGTCGTCGACGGCCAGAACGCCGGCGACCCCGCCTACCGGCCCATGGCCCCCGACTTCGCCTCGAGCGTGGCGTTCCAGGCCGCCTGCGACCTCATCTTCAAGGGGCGGGAGCAGCCGAACGGCTATACCGAGCCGATCCTGCACGCGAGGCGGCAGGAGGCGAAGGCGAAGTTCGGGCGGTAGCGGGCGCACGGGCCACGGGCGACAGCCCTTGATGCGGGGAGCGACGGCCCGGCGCGGAGCTGCTGCCCGGGGAACGGGGGGCCATGGGTCCTATCTGGGTTCGACCACCTGGATGCCCGGTGCCGGCACGCCGTCCGTCGTCCGGGGGATCGGGCAGACGAGACAGCAGCGCGCCCGCCCACGCTCGGAACACTTGCAGCCGGCCGAGGAAGAGACGCTGGCGAGGTGCGATGCCGTCGTCCGACGGGGAAGCCCGGCCGACCTTGCCGCCGGGGAGGAGGAGCATGGATGCCGGAGAAGCAGATTGCCCCGAATCTCCCGAATGGAGTCTCGATCGAGGACCTGAGCAGGGGGCGGTGCTGGAGGATCGCGTCCGTCCAACCGGCCCGCCTTCACCGCGACCGATCGGCATACCCTCGGCATCTCCGGGGCAGACGAGGCATCTACGCCTGGTACGCAGACACCCGCGCCCAAGCCGTATTGCGAGGGGCAGGACTCGACGTCAGGCCTGACGGATTGGTGTACGTCGGCATGACGAAAGAGAAGGGACGGACTTTCCGTAAACGACTGCGCCAGCACATCAGGGGCGCCGGCGACGCCGACCTGCACAGGAAGCTGCGCTGGATCCTCTACGCCAGCCCGGATCCGGCGGGCGCCGACCCGGACGAGTTCATGCGCGAGCACTTCACCGGGCGCACGCTACCGATGCGAGTGCGGCCCCTCCCCGGCGAAAAGTCGATCTCCGACGCCGAGTGCCGGCTCATCAAGAAAGCGGAGCCATGCCTGAACCGCAAGGGGCTGCCCGACGACACCCCGAACGTCAGGCGGCTGCACCAGTTGCGCGCCGACGCTGAGGCGGCGGGGGCGCCCGGCGCGGAGGCGATCTCGCCGACACGGATTTCGACGCTCGGGGCCGGCGACCGTGCCGAACGGTTCGAGGACGATGGCGACGGACAAGAGTCGGCACCGTCCCGACGGCTCAGGCCCCGCGGTCGATTCCGCCGGGACTTCTGGGCCTACTGCTCCCGCCGGCATCCGGGGATCACGCCGCCGGGATGGGCTGCCAGCAACGTCCGTCACCCGGTCGAGACCACCGGCCGGCGCTTCTCTCTGTACGTCGCCCGGGAAGGCGTGGGAGTGTTCTTCCCGCGACAGCGCGGTGAGACCTTCACTGCGAGAGCGGCCGCGGTGAAACCAACCGTGGATTGGCTTCGCGTGGAGACCGGAGCCGCGGAGATGCCGGATAACGGCTGGTCGTCCCTGGAGCTCGACTCCCGCGCCAAGCGCAACTGGAACCGCATGGCGGACTGGCTGCACGACCGCCGCCGTCTCTACGAACGCGCGCTCCGCGAGACTGCCGATGCGAGGTGATGAAAGCCGTAGCGGCTGAAGGGGCTGCCCGCGGTAAGGACAGTGATCGATATAAAGTTGCCAACTTCATCGGGGAGTGAATTTGTAATTCCAGTCCCCGTGGAATTCATCACGCACCAACATCATTGCGGCCAACTGCGCCTTGCTCACCTTCACCCCGGTAGGATACTCGCCA
>JAJEEA010000523.1 GCA_022821235.1 Vicinamibacteria bacterium | reverse complement strand
AAGGCGGGCGGAGACCCCCGCGAGGCCGGGAGCCGCCCTCCCGCGCCGACGTTTGCCGAGGCCGCCGAAGCGGTCATCGCCATCCACGCGCCGAGCTGGCGCAACCCGAAGTCCGGGCCGCAGTGGCAGGCGAGCCTTCAGACCTACGCCTATCCGACCCTCGGGGCGCTCCCGGTGTCGGAGATCACGCCGGGCCACGTCATGGCGGTGCTGGAGCCCATCTGGAACGAGAAGCGCGAGACGGCGCGGCGCGTCAAGCAGCGGATCTCGGCGATCTGCCGGTGGGCGGTGGCGCAGGGCCACCGCACCGACGATCCGGCAGGTGTCGTGATCGACGCGGCGCTACCGCGCAACGGGGTGAAGCGCCGCCATATGCCCGCGCTCCCGTACGAGGATGTGGCCGAGTGTATCGTGAAGGTGCGCGCCAGCGCACGGGCGAGCGAGTCGTCGAAGCTCGCGCTCGAGTTCCTGGTGCTCACCGCGGCCCGCTCGGGCGAGGTACGCAAGGCGACCTGGGACGAGATCGATCTCGACGGGGCGACGTGGACGGTGCCGGCCGAGCGCATGAAGGCGAACCGCGAGCACCGGGTGCCGCTCTCGAAGCGCGCGCTGGAAGTGCTGGCGGAAGCGGCCGGGCTGTCCGACGGGTCGGGACTGGTGTTCCCGGGGATGCGCCCGGGCCGCCCGCTGAGCGAGAACACGCACGCGAAGCTCCTCCGGGAGCTCGGGTTCGACGCGGTTACGCACGGGTTCCGGTCAAGCTTCCGCGACTACGCGGCCGAGCGGACCCATACGCCGCACGCGGTCATGGAGGCGGCGCTTGCGCACGTGGTCAGGAACAAGGCCGAGGCCGCCTACGCGCGGAGCGATCTCTTCGAGAAGCGGCGCGCCCTGATGGAGTCGTGGTCACAATACCTCGCGGCCTGATGGCGCGGCCATCGCCTGGACCCGGTTCCGGACACGGTGGCGGTCACGGAGGAGCGCGGCTGATTCCGCGACCGGGTGATGCGGTGCCGCACACGGTGGTCGGAACGCGCGATGGGTGGTGAGTCGATGGGCACGCTGTCGTACAGTCCGAAGAGCCAGAGCCTGCGCGTCGGGGCATGGGTCATCTGGACGCTCGCGCTGATTGCGATTCATGTGGAGACCGGCTGGGAGCTGCGTTCCGCAGGCCCTCCGATGGCGATCCTCGCAACGCTTGCGCTCGTGGTGTACCTGTCGAGCGGGGTGAGGCTGTCGATCGATCGTGACCGGGATCTGGTCCGGACCGGACGGCGGCTGCTGGGGATCCCGGTCTGGAGCGCCACGCGCCGTGTCGCGCTCGAGGCGGTGGAGCTGCGCGCGGCCTGGATGGGGCGCAGCCGCGCGGGGCGGACCCTGGTCTACGATCTGGTCGCGGTGGGACGCGCTCTGGACACCGGCGGGGAGCCGGAACGTGTCGTGCTCGACCTCGGGGAGGACCTCATCTTCTTTCGTCTGGCGGAAGCCCGTGCGCGGGCGACGGCGGGGGCGCTCGGCCTGCCGGTGGTGATGCGCTGGGAGGCGGTGCTCGACGGGGAGCCGGCGGAGCGGCGTGGCGCGGGCGGTCTCGACCGGCCGCTCGAGTACCCGCAGGCGCTGGGCAACTGGTGGACGTGGTTGTAGCGAAGCGCACGTTGCGGCGCGATGAAGTGGGCCGGCGAATGCCCCTCCCCGATTCGAAGGCGACCCGTCCCACCCGGCGTTCGCCCCGAGCGTCCGCGACCGGGCGGCGGAGCGGCCCCATACGCCGCACGCGGTCATGGAGGCGGCGCTCGCGCACGTGGTCAGGAACAAGGCCGAAGCCGCCTACGCGCGCAGCGATCTGTTCGACAAGAGACGTGCACTGATGGAGTGCTGGGCGGAGTACCTCGCCGGCTGACGGCGCGGCCCTCGCCCGCACCGGGCTCCCCCCTCCCCGTGGACGGGGCCGCGGCGGTGGCGCTCATACCTCGTTCCCGACGAACACCACGACGCCCTGGATGTCGGTCTCGTTGCCGGCGTCGACGGTGCGCTCGGGGGAGCGCCCGTCGAGCGCGCGCCGCGCTCGACGAGGAGCCGCACCACGGTCTCCCCGCCGCGTGCGGGATCGCGCACCGCCACCAGGCGCCCGTCGGCCGCGGGCTCGTCGGGGTCGACCCACACGTAGTCGCCCGCCCGCACGCGCGGGGCCATCGCGTCCTCGGCGACGCGCACGACGAACGTCTCGCGCCCGAACATCGCCCGGTGCGGCTCACCGCCGCGGCGCCCGGGCGCGCCCTCTCACCCGCACGTGGCCGCGCCGCGCATCACGCCGTGCGGCATCGGGAAGCCGGGAGTGGGCGTGCCGGGGAGGCGCCCGTGCGCGCCGGGAACGCCGAACGGCGCATCGGGAGGCCGGTGTTCGTGACCCCGCGCTCCCGCGCGGTCCGCGCCGCCGCCGCCCTGCGCGCGTCGTGCGCGATGGCCGTCGCATCCGCGCCCCATCGGGCGGGGCCCCGGACCGAGCCCCGCCCGCCCGGGTGCGGGCGCAGATACGGGAGCGCCGT
>JAJEEA010000280.1 GCA_022821235.1 Vicinamibacteria bacterium | reverse complement strand
CTTCGATGCGCGCCAGCAGCCCCGCGCACTCGGCCTGCCGCGCCTCGAGGGTGTCGCCGGCGTTGCGCAGGCGCAGCACCTGCGCCTTGGTGCTCTCCAGCTCGGGCGCGAACGTCTCGCGCAACTGCTCGACGTAGTCGCGGAGCTGCTCCTGGAACCGCGCCTCCAGGGTCTGGGCGAGCTCGACGCGCAGGGTCTCGACCTTGCCCGCGAGCTCGCGCTTCAGCCGCGCCCGGCGCTGGGGCAGGATGAACAGGCCGGAGGCGACGAGCAGGGTCGCGCCGACGGTGCCGGTGACGTCGAGGCCGAGGGTGGTGAACGCGGCGGTCAGGGCCGCCCCGAGGCCGATGACCACGGCCTGGACCCCGAACGTCTTGGCGATGGCCGCGTTCACGGCGGCCACGACCTCGTCCGCCTCGCGCTGCGCGTCGAAGAGCGCGAGCCGCCGCCGCACCGGCTGCGCGAGCCGGGTGAAGATCTCCTCGCGGTTGTAGACGTACTGCGGGCTGACGAAGCGGGTGCGCCCGGCCGCGTCGCGCAGGGCCTCGCGCCGCTGGCGCAGCAGGCCGTCCGCCTTCTCCCACATCGCCAGGTTCTGCCGCACCAGCCAGTCGATGAGCGCCTGCACCTCTTCTTCGATGCGCTGCGGCGCGTCGGCGACGACCTCGTTGCGGAACCGGTTCTCGACGACGTCCTTGTCGCGCAGGCGCATGATGTTGGACAGCCGCACGAGCTCGTCGAAGAACCGCTGGCCGCGCCGGTCGAGCTGCCAGAGGACGTTGGTGATCTGCGACTGGTAGCGCGAGACGTCGTCCCGCATCCGCGTCTCGTAGGCGTCGACCTCGGTGAGGATGGACGCGAGGGCGGAGTGGTCGCCCCGCACGAGGCGCAGCCGCTCGGCGAGGGCGTCGGCCTGGCGGGCGAGCACCGGGGTCAGGCTCTTCAGCGGCGCCGTCAGCTTCAGCTTGACGCGGTCGCGTTCACGCAGGGTAGACCGGAAGAACGCCGTGAAGGCGGTCCACTCGTCGAGGTCGGACAGCGGCTCGCCGGACGTGCGCTCGCTCACGACCCCGCGGGCGCTGATGGCGAACAGCGGCGGCTCCTCGCCCAGCGCCTCCTTCGCCTGCTGCTGCACGTAGCGCTTCACCCGCGCCGCGTGGTCGGTGCCGCTGGCCAGGTCGACCTGGTTGACGATGAACACCACGTGCTTGCCCCAGCTCAGGATGAGCTTGAGGAAGTCGTGCTCGCTCGCCGAGTACGGGCGCAGCAGCGAGGTGACGAAGAAGACGATGTCGGCACGCGGCACGAAGCTCTCGGTCAGCAACTGCTCCTCGCGCTGCATCGAGTTCGTGCCGGGGGTGTCGACGATGTTCAGCTCCTGCAGCACCTCGACCGGCAGCTCGTGGACGAGCAGGCGCGGCTCGGTCTCGCGCACCGACTCGATGGCGCCGTGGCGCAGCAGGTGCACCGACCGGGTCGTGGGCAGCTCGCCGGTCTCGAGGGCGTCGGCCCCGAGGATGGCGTTGAGGAACGTGGACTTGCCGGCGTTGAACTCGCCGACCACCATGATCAGGAAGAGCTCGTCGAGACGCCGCCGCATCGCCTCCAGCGCGTCGACGTCGCCCGGCACGAGGTCGAGGTCGGCGAGCAGCGCGCGGCTGGCGTCGAACAGCGCCCGCTGCTCGTGCACCAGCTCGCGTTCGTCGGGGGTCAGGAGCGGGTCCATGCGGGCGTCACTTCGCAGACTGCGGCGCAAGCCCGTCCCGGCCGTCGCCGCGCGGCGGCACCGCCGGCCGAACCCTTGCCGCCGCGCTGCCACGCGATCGGCGGCAACATACGAGGTCCTGACGGGTCTCACGGCGACCGACCCGCCAGGCGCATGCCCCCTTCCGGTCAAGCCCCGTGGGTGGCGGCTCCCCGCGGCCGCGCCGCGGCGACGGGCCGGCGGCGCGGCGCTGGACACGGGACGAGGGCGCCGACAAGCCGAACCGCCAGCTCCTGAGCTGCATGGCCGAGGGCGGCGAACCCGACATGCTGCCCGAGGGCTTCGGGTTGACGCGGTCGGCCGCCACGGTCCGGAGCACGGCCGTGCAGCACTCCGTCACGACGAACGGCTGAAGATGTGGACGGCGGTCTCGCCCTCCTGGCGCTCGCCCGCCCCGACGACGACGAAGACGTGCGTGTCGGTCGCGGCGACGTCGCGGGCCGGCTCGCCGGTCGGGTGGGTCCCGGCCGAGACCGGGGCCGCCGGGTCCGAGATGTCCACGATGGCGACGCCGGCCTCGGTGTCGGCGACGAACACGTGGGAGCCCGAGAAGGCTACCCGCGACGCGCGTCCCGCCGTCTCGAAGGTCGCGGCCCGCACCGGGCGCGTCGGGTCCGAGGCGTCGTAGATCTGGAGATGGCCGCCGCCCGCCCCCGCGAGGAGGCCTGACGGCTCGCCGACCTCGCGCTGCACCTCGATGGCGCGCGGGGCGGCGGGGGCGTGCAGGATGCCGACGGGCTCGGGCGGCCCCGGCGCCGAGAGGTCGAACACGTAGAGGCCGGTCGGCGAGTCGGTCGCGTAGGCCATCGGCCCCGAGGTCACCACGTCGCGCGCGTAACCGTCGAGGAAGAACGAGCCCGCCCCCGTCGGCGCCGATTCGTCCGTCGCGTCGACGAGCACCATGCCCTCCATGTGGTCTATCAGCACCACCCGGTTCTCGTACACCGCGCCGATCTTGGTCTGCCCGAGGGTCTCGTGGTTGCCCAGCACCGTCGGCGCCGCGGGGTCGGAGATGTCGACGATGGCCACCCCGAAGAAGTTGGCGCCCACGTAGGCCCGGTCGCCGCGGACCCGGAACCCCCAGATCTCCTGGGGCAGCTCGGTCGCCCCCATCCGCGCCGGCGCGGCCGGATCCGAGACGTCCCAGACGGTGAACGACGAGTGGTGGGAGACGTACGCGTGGTCGCCCTGCACGCGGATGTGCTCGGCCGGACCGGGTATCTCGCCGACCTTCGTCAGGGTGACGGTCTGGGCGCCGGCCGGCATCGACGCCAGCCCCGCCAGCGCCGCGAGGGCCAGCACGCCGGCCAGCGGCGCCGGCG
>JAJEEA010000045.1 GCA_022821235.1 Vicinamibacteria bacterium | reverse complement strand
GTCCTCCAGCGGGGCGGACGCGAACAGCGCGTCGAGACCGCCCTGCGCCTGCCCGCCGAAGTCCTGGCGCAGGCTGAACGACGGTCCCCGCTGCGTCGCCGGGGCGGGGTCGAAGCCCAGCGCCGCCGAGAAGCCCCGGTCCTTCAGGTCGTCGTTCTCGTGCGCCAGCAGCGTGCGGCCCGACACGTCGAGCGAGAGGCCCAGCGAAGGGTCGACCCAGGCGATGCCGCCGCCCACCTCGACCCCGAAGCCGGTCTCGGCATCGCCGCCGTCGTGGCGCGCGCCGAGCTCCACCTTCGGCACGAGGCTCGCCCCGGACCCCGCTCCGGGGCTGCCGTCGCCGTCGAGTGCCATGCGATAGCTGCCCTCCAGTCCCAGTCGGAGCCGGGTCGCGTCGGAGTCCGACGCCGCGAGGTCGCGCGTCCTGTCCGATGAGGCCCGCGCCCACAGCGCATCGGAGGTCAGTGCCAAGGCGGGACCCGAGCCTTCCGTCGGGGCTTCGAGCAACGCGCCCCGCAGGCCCGCCGCCGCCATGGTCCAGGTCGTCTCCGCCTCGTAGCGGTCTTCCATGGCCGTCTTCAGCGTCACCTCGCCCGAGCCATAGCCCGCAGCACCCCAGAGCTTCAGCCGCTCCGACGCCTGCACCGCCGCATAGGGAATCGCCGCGGTCAGCGACGCCTCCACTTCACCGTCGCCGGCACGCACCGCGCCGTCGCACAGCGCCGGTACTTCACCGTCCACCGTGGGACAGCCGGGCTCGCCCTCGGCGACATAGCCACCGTCAGCCGAGCTCTGCGTGAGCGCAAGACCGAGCAGCCAGTCGCCCCGGGCATAGTCCGCACCGAGCATGCCGGTGGTGATCTCGCCGTCGAGGGTGATGTCGGTGCCGTCGCCGCGCTCGGCGCCGTCGAAGCGGCCCTGCGAAGCCCGCCCCCAGAAGGCGAGGCTGCCGCCCGAGGCGTCCTGCGCCCCGGTGAGCGTGAAGCTCGACCCGAGCAGCGCCTCGCGCGTGCTCAGGCTGCGCGATGGCGCCGGCGTCGTGCCGAAGCGGTCGCCGAACGGGTCGGCCGCGCTGCCCGGTCCTGTCGGAGCGGATGCGTCCGCGCCGAGGCTGCTTGCGATGTTCGCCATCGCCAGCGCGGCGTCGTGGTGCATCGGCGTCGTGCCGGATGCATCAAGCGTTGCAGCGCCCGCCGTCGATTGGGCCGCTCCCGGCTGACCGGACGCGGCCGGGTCGAAGGTCAGCGCCTGCCCCGTAATCGTGCCCTGCATGCCCGGCGTGCGCGGTGCGGCCATCCGCCCCGCGATGCCGTCGAGCGCAGCTTCAGCCACCGTGCGCCCGAAGCGCGCCAGATACGCCGCAGGCAGCAGGTCCGCGTTCGTGATGGTCCCCACCCCCACGCCGTCGGCAATCGGCACCCCGTCCGACCACGAGACGTAGACCTCGAAGGTCTCGCCCCCGTCGTCGTGGCTGTCGTCGCGGATGAAGAAGCCCCGTCTTTGCACCGTCTCGCCCGGCTTGAAGCTCACGTAATAGCGCTGGACGAAGAAGTCCTGGTTCTTGCGCGCCGACACCGGGGTCGACTCGCGCGACCTGATGGTCGCCTGGACCTCGCGGTCCGAGGGCGCCGACAGCCGGATGGTGAACATCATCGGCGTGCCTTCCGGCCCCGTGGCGTCGTCGATGGACAGCGACGCCACGGCGGGCGCCGCGTCGTTGTCGGACACCGCGACCGAGGCCGCGTTGCTCGACGCCGCCACCGTGTAGCCCGTGCCGGCCGAGAGCGTTGCGGTCACCGAGCCGTCGGGCTCTTCCACTGTGTCGTCGTCGGTCTCGATGGTAAGCGTGACCGTGCTCTTGCCGGCCTCGAGGGTCACCGTGTGCGCGGCCTCGTCGGTCGCGGCCACGAAGTCGCTGCCCGCAGCCTCCGAGACGGTGAGCGTCACCGCGAGGTGCGCAGCCACCGCCCGATCTGCCGTCACCGTGAACACCGCATCGCCGCCCTCGGTGATGGACGCCGTACTTGCCGCGACCGAGACCACCGGCGGCGGCGGGTCGTCGTCGGCGATGGCCACCGTCCCGGAGGAAGGCGTGCCGACCGTGTAGCCGGTGCCGGCATCGACCGTCGCGTTCACCGAGCCGTCGGGCTCGTCCGTGGTCGCCAGCGTCAGCGTATAGGCGCCGCTCGTCGGAATGGTCACCGTCCGCTCGCCGGCCGCGATGCCGTAGTCGCCGCTCGCGGCAACCGTCACGGTCACATCGAGCGGCGCCGTCGGCGCCGGGGTGGCCGTGAGCGTGAAGGTCGCGCTGCCGCCCTCGGTCACGCCGGCGCCCGCCGCGATGCTCACCGCCGGCACGGGCACCGGGTCGGGCGCGGGCGGCGTCACCTGCCCGGCGAAGTACTGCTCGGCATAGGTCACCGCCTCGACCGTGCCGTTCCAGGCCGTGTTGGCCCCGGGACCGCCGTGGTTCCACAGTCGCGTCGCATCCGCCACCGTCACCGCCGCCTGCGGATAGTCGACATAGTCCGGATGTCCCATCGCCTTCAGGAACCGCTTGTTCCAGCCGCCGCTGGCGCTGTCGCCGTGCCCGTGCCTGGCCGTGATCCGGTCGTAGAACGACTTGACCACCGTCCTGTATTTCGTCACTTGTCCCCATCCACATCCCCGTTGTCGATGGTCGATACGTCCACGTGGCCTTCGGTCTGCCCCGCCGCGATGGTGACCGAGTAGGTGCCGCCCGTGTAGTCGGTGCCCGCCGTGCCGCTGCCGTCGAAGGTATGGAGTTCGACCGACGTGTCCGCGCTCCGCGTCCCGGTCATGACCACCGTTATCCGCACGGCGTCGCCCTCGCTCACGCGGTTCGTCAAGGCGCTCAACTCCACAGACCTATGCGGCACCTTGAACACCGGGGAGAGGGCGTAGTAACGGCCGGCGGTTCCCGTGGTTACATCGTCTTCTGAGAGTGGATTACCATGCGTTGAAGGCTCTCCTACGGTGACACCGGAGGCACCGCCCAACGTATAGCCGCCGGGGGACTTGGTGCCGTCACCGCTGGAGCCTGTCAGCACCTGGGAATACGAACGAGAGCCGCCACTCTCATCCCTTTGGCCCCCAAGGCGCCAAACGCGCCCGGGCGAATCTTCCCACATTCCCTTCGGCGCAGACTCTATTCCCGATGCGCCGATAAGGAAAGCACCGCGTTGCACCGGACGCCACAACACCTGCGCCCGCCACAAATAGGGCAGGCGCCGGCAACCGACGGAAACGCCAACACTCGTTGTCGCACTCGACCCCTCGCAGCGGTTGCCATAATTCCTGGACTCGGTTTCCGCCCCGGGCCGTCGCCGGCGCATTCGCGCGACCTCCGGGCCTGACCGATCATCGTCTCCCTCGCCGGTGCCGGGTCAAGGGCCGCCAGGGCGCCCGGCTCCGCCGGGCGGGCGCAGCGTGGGTTGCGGCAGTTCTCGCGAGGCGTCGCTGGCGTTGCGGAGGCGCAGTCCGACGTCGTCGACAGGGCGAGGGGTATCGCCTCGTGCGAGGACGGCTTGGCCGTGAGCACCCATCAGAACGAGAGGCTGTAGCGCGCCAGCAGCGCGGCCTCGTGCTCGCCCCGGACGTGTCCGGCGTCGCGCGTGACGACACCGGCCAGATGCGCCCGTCCGCCCGCCACCGGACGGGACCAGGACAACTCCACATCCATCTGACGCCCCGACGGCACCAGATCCAGGGTGGCCTCCTCGACCTCCACCCGCCCATCGGGGGTGCGGCCGGACACCCACCGGAGCTGCGCACGCCCCGCCTCGATGCGCAGCGGCTGAGACAGGCGGAATCCCCACTGTCCTCCAGCACGATCCGCACTCTCGCCGACGAGACCCACGGCGAACGAACCGGTCCAGAGCGCCGATGCGTCGCGTACCATCCCGTGCCCTTGCATCGCGGCGTGGCTCATGCCCGCATGGGCGCTGGCGAGCAGAGTCCACCCGGCGCCAAGTGAACGATGCGCCGACAGCCCCGCGATGACGGAGTCCGCAGCGACCCCGCCGAACGCCCCGCTCGGCCGGCCGCCCACCACGGCTTCGGCTTCCGCGAGCCACCCCCCCTGCACGGCAACGCCATGCCGGCCGAACCGGTATTCCGTCAGGAACCCCGCGGCCTCGCCGGCATCGGCATCCCTGCGCTCGCCGTACTGCGCCGTGCCATGGAAGGCCGCGATACGGAACGCGCTGGACTCGCCGCCCGCCGCATAGCCGATGCTCGCACCGTTGCGGGCGAATCCGAGGAACGGATTGGCGAACGCGCCATCGTCGGTGAAGATGCCCGGCTCGATCGACCCGAATCCTTCGTCCGCCTCGCCGTTGCCGGCATGGAGCCCGAACTGCCAGCCCGGGTGGGTGCGGTATCCGAACCGCATCTCTGCGCTGCCGATGCCTTGTGCGAGCGACAGCGAACCGAGCGAGCCGGAAACGTCCGTCTCGTTGCGGAGGTCCGAACCGCGGGCGTCTCCGATGCCGTACGAAGTCGCCACGGCATCGATGCGCAACCGAAGCTCGACGTCTTCGGTGCGCCATCGTGCGCCGCGTGGGTCGCGCCCCAGCATCCCGAGACGCTCTTCGAGTCCGAACACCGCGGACCGGTCGGACCCGAGATAGTCGCCAAGCAGGCGGAAGAACGGCGCATCCAGATCGTCGAAGCTCGCGACCTCCCGCGACGCGAGCCCCCGCGCCAGTGAATCCCCGTACGCCCCGCCCAGGTGGAACATGCTGGTGGCGCTCGGCGCCGAGGGACCCGAGAGCGAGCGGCCCGTCAGCATCCGTGTCGTGCCCACCGGACGGGTCGCGGCGTCGAGGTCGAGGAAACCCTGGCCGTAGATGTCGGAGTCCGCGTACTCGCCCGTCTTGTCGGCAGTCGCGAGCAGGCGCTCCACGACCTCGTCGTTGCCGAGCTGGTTGCGATAGTGCTCCGCCAGCAGCCCGATCCCGCCCGTGACGAACGGCGCAGCCGACGACGTCCCGGACTCTTCCAGTGAGAGGTAGCACTCTGCGGTGCCGTCCGCGCAGTAGAACTCCGGCACCGGACCGGTGATGCCCACCCCCGGCGCGGCGAGGCAGAATGCCTTCGCGATGCCGCAACGGC
>JAJEEA010000175.1 GCA_022821235.1 Vicinamibacteria bacterium | reverse complement strand
CCCTCGGTTCGGACCCGGTGGTGGTGGACGCGACGGACCGGGTCCTCGTCATCGGCGCGGGGCCGGGCGGGCTCGCCGCCGCCGAGGCGGCCGCCGGCGCCGGGGCAAAGGTCACCGTGATCGACGAGCGTCCCGAGCCCGGCGGGCAGTTCTACAAGCAGCTCGCGCCGAGTCACGGCTTCGCCGGCCCCGGGGCCGCCGATCGCCAGTATGCGGACGGGCGGGCTCTCGTCGAGCGGGTCCGGGGGGCGGGTGTCGAGATCCTGAGCGGGGCCACGGTGTGGAACGCGCTCGCCGATCCGTCCGGCGACGGGTTCGAGATCGGCGTCGTCAGGGACGCTCGGGCGCTTCGATTCCACACGCGTCAGGTCGTGATCGCGACGGGTGCCCGCGAGAACGCCCACCCGGTGCCGGGATGGACGCTTCCCGGGGTGATGACCACCGGTGCCGCGCAGACGCTGGTGCGCGCGTACCGCGTGGCGCCGGGCGCGCGCGTCCTCGTCGCCGGCAACGGTCCGCTCAACCTCCAGGTCGCCAGCGAGCTGGTACGGGGCGGGGTGGAGGTCGTCGCGGTGGCCGAAGCCGCGCCCCGGCCCGGGCCGTCCCGGGTCGGCGCCGCGCTCCGGGCGCTGGTGCACGCACCCGGGCTCGTCCGCGACGGACTGCGCTACCTGCGGGAGCTCGCGCGTCGCGGCGTGACGCCGCTCTTCGGACATGCCCTGGTGCGGATCGAGGGGACGCGGGCGGCGGAGCGGGCGATCCTCGCGCGCATCGACCGCACCGGCCGGCCCGTGCCGGGCTCGGAGCGATCCTGGGAGGTCGACACGGTCTGCCTCGGCTACGGATTCTCGCCGTCGAACGAGCTGACCCGACTCCTCGGCTGCCGCCACGACTACCGCACGCACCCGTTCGCCGGCCTCGCGGCGCGGCGCGACGAGAACGGCGCCGCATCGCGTCCCGGGGTGCTGGTGGCGGGCGACTGCGGCGGGATCGGCGGCGCGCGGGTCGCCCTCGCGCAGGGCAGGCTCGCCGGACTGGAGGCCGCGCGCCGCCTCGGGCATCGCGGCACCGAAGAGGCGAGGCGGCGAGGCATCGGCGCACGCCGGGCGCTCGCCCGCGACCTCGCGTTCCAGAGCGCGCTGTGGCGCCTGTTCGCGGCTCCGCCGCTCCACTGCCTGACGACCGCCGACACGGCGCTCTGCCGGTGCGAGGGCGTGACCGCCGGCACGATCCGCGGCTTCGCCGAGGACGGCGACGGTGACGTCGGCGTGCTCAAGCGCACCACCCGGGCCGGGATGGGACGGTGCCAGGGACGCTACTGCGGCCCGGCGGTCGCGCGGGCCTGCGCCGAAGCGGCTGGAGTCGGGATCGGGGCCGGGGCCGTCCCGGACGAGAGACACCTGTTCACCCCGCGCTTCCCGGTGAAGCCGGTACCCGCCGTCGTGCTCGCGCGGGAGGCGCCCGAGTGGTCCGCGCAGGATGAGGGCATGCCGCTGCCGCATCCGGCGGCGGCGTCCGCGCCTCGCTCCGACTAGCGCATCGACGGCGAGGCCGAGGTCGCGATCCTCGGAGCCGGGATTCTCGGGAGCTGCACCGCGTGGTACCTCGCCCGGGAGGGCGTCGACGTGGTGGTGCTGGAACGCGGGCGGCGCAACTGCGCCGCGTCGGGGAACAACGCGGGCAGCCTGCACGTCCAGCTCCTCGCATACGACTTCCTCGACCGGGCCGGGGCGCACGGCGGGCCGGCGGCGAGGACGCTGCCCCTGCAGCGCGATTCGGCCGCGGCGTGGCCGGAGTTCGCCGCCGCGCTCGGCGCCGACCTCGACATCGAGATCACCGGCGGCCTGATGCTCGCCGAGGACGCCGATCGCCTCGAGCGCCTGAAGCGCAAGGCGGCTCTCGAGCGGCGGCACGGCGTCGAGGTCGAGGTGCTCTCGGCGAACGAGCTGCGCGACCTGGCCCCGTACGTCTCGCCCCGCATGGCGGGCGCGACGTGGTGCCCCGCCGAAGGCAGGATCAATCCCCTGCGCGCGGGGCCCGCGGTCCTGGGCGGTGCCGTCGCGGCCGGCGCGCGGGTGCACGAGGACGCCGAGGTGCTGGAGGTCGCGCGCGCTGGGTCGGGATTCGAGGTGCGCACCGCGCGGGGCGCGATCCGGTCCGGCAAGGTCCTCAACGCCTGCGGCGCGTGGTCGGCGCGGATCGCCGCGATGGCGGGCGCGCGCCTGCCGGCACGCGCTCACCCCATCCAGCTCATCGTCACCGAGGCCGCCCCGCCGTTCGTCGGCCACCTGCTCGCCTTCGCCGACCGGCATCTCACTCTCAAGCAGGTCCGCAACGGGAACCTCGTCATCGGCGGCGGCTGGCGCGCGTCGCTGGATGCGGACACCGGGCGCCCGACGGTGCGGCGCGACAGCTTCGAGGGCAACCTGTGGGTGGCGTCGCGGGTGCTTCCGGGGCTGGACGCGATGCACGTCATCCGCTCGTGGGCGGCGATGAACGTCGCCGTCGACGGTGCTCCGATCCTCGGCGAGCTGCCCGGAGTGCCGGGGTTCTTCCACGCGGTCACCGTGAACGGGATGACGCTGGGTCCCCTGCTCGGTCGAATCACGGCGGAGTGGATGCGCACGGGACGGCCTCCACCGGGTATCGGCTACTTCACCCTGGAACGGTTCGGATGAGGTCCGGCGGCCGGCCCGCGCGACGGCGCCGATGATCACCCGCGCCCG
>JAJEEA010000320.1 GCA_022821235.1 Vicinamibacteria bacterium | reverse complement strand
ATGCGGTCGGGTTCTTCAAGGAAGTCAACGAGGCTTTCAGCCTCGGGCTGGCGCCGGAGGACTGCCTGCAGTTCAAGACCTTGCGGCTGCTTGCCGACCACATCGATGCCCGCGCCGGCTGAACGCTCCCGGTCGGCCAGGTACATCTGACCGACATTCCCTGACAGCGAACGAGCCGAACCGACCGCCTCCGTATCCGGGGGCGGTCTGGTTCCCGGCGCAAGAAAGGGGGGTCGATACCGCCGATGTCGGTCCCGTGCCGAGAAAAGTGCCACCGGGAGGTCGGCCCTCCACCATGACGACAGAAACCGTGTGGGAGATACCCGAGCCGCTCTCGGTATGCGACATCCGTCTCGACGACCACACGGTCACCATCCTGCGGCAGCATGGCAACACGTCGGGCCCCCGGCTGGTTCTGAGCCACGGCAGCGGTCTCGCGATCGACCTCTACTATCCGTTCTGGTCATTGCTTGCCGACGACTACGAGCTGATCGTCTACGACCTCAGGAACCATGGCTGGAACAGCGTCGGATCGCAGAAGGACCACAACATTCCCACTCTGATTCACGACCACGACCTGATTCTCGAGTCCATCGACCGTCTCCATGGAAGCAAGCCGACCGTCGGCGTCTTTCACTCCGTATCCACGCTCGTCCCCCTTCTGTCGTTCAGCGAACTCTATTCGGGCCTGGTTCTGTTCGATCCACCCCTGTGCAAGCCCGGCGCGAGTCAGATCGAGCTGCATGCGGCGGCTGAAAAGGCGGCCGCGCAGATTCGGCGGCGAGGACATCGGTTCAAGACGAGAGAGGAGTTTACCGAGTTTCTCCGCTACGTACCGGCCTTCACTCGAGTCGTTCCCGGCGTTGCGGAGCTCATGGCGCAGACGACGCTCCGACCGTCGGCGAGCGGGGAGGACTACGAGCTTCGCTGCCCCCGCGAGTACGAAGCGCAGCTCATGGACTATGCGAGGAGCTTCTTTCCCCTGATCGACCTGGAGTGGCTCTCCTGTCCGATCAAGATCGTCGGAGCCGATCCGACCCTGCCCTATTCGTACTTGCCGACCTTCGACGTTGGAGACGTCACGAGGGTCGACTACGATTTCATTCCCGACGCGACGCACTTGCTTCAACTGGAAAGGCCGCAGGAGTGCGCTGCGGCAACCCGCGAGTTTCTCGAGCGTCACGAGCTGTCGTAGGCGGGAGTCGCGACCGGCAGGTACGCACCCCGGGATCGGGAACGAAAACACTCCCCGAGTTCGGACGGCAAGAAGCGCCCGGGTCGACGCGCGGGACGCGGTGCCGGTGTCCCGATTCCGCGCACGACCGACGATCGACGATCACCGGGGCGAGGCAATCGCCTGCCGCTACGGCTTCCCGATCCAGTGGCGCCGGCGCTCGAACGGATAGTCAGGCAACGAGATCCGGCGCCGGATCTCACCCGCGAAGAGACCCGCAAAGGAAACCGTGAGCCCCGCTTCCCAGGCACCCGCAGCCGCCTCCACGAAGCCGCCGCCGGATCCGGCGACCGCATCCGGTTCCGCCGGCCGTCCGAGACTCGACAGCACGACCGGCCCCGGCTCGTCGCCGGCCGATCCGGACCAGGCCCGGACCACCGCCGGCCCCGGGACCGCGTCCGGGCCAATCTCGACGACCACGCCGATTCCCGAGGCCGCAAGCGTCTCGACGCAGCCGTCGAAAGACTCGGGCGTGCCCGTCCGCCGACTCCAGTACGCGCCGTCCAGCACTTCGTCCGGTCGAACCTCCCTGCCCAGCCTGCCGCTCACCATGGTGAGCGACGGCGGAGAAACGACGACGTCCTCCAAAGCAGCTTCCGGATCGGGACGCGACGCGAGCCGCATCCCGTCCTCCAGGCCGAGCACGCCGGCCGCCTGCGCAGCCGCAAGCTCTCCCAGGCCGTGCCCGAGCACCAGGCCCGGCCGCACGCCGACACTCGACCACAGCGCCGTGAGCGCGCATTGGAGCGCGTAGCTCGCCGGCTGCTCCCAATGCGGATCGTCCAGATCTCCGGCCGAGCCCGACCGTCCGAACATCACGTCCAGCAGCGACGCGCCCCGTGCTTCGCGCAGCACCTCCTCGCAGCGGTCCAGAACCGCCCGCGCCACCGGCTCGCTCTCGTACAGCGCCTCGCCCATGCCCGCCCACCGGCCGGTCCGCTCCGCGTAAGCGAACGCGACCTTCAGCGCCGTTCCCGGACCCGGCCGGTCGCCCGCCTCCACCTCCGTCTCCGCCAGTGCCTTCAGGCGCTCCCCCAGCGACCTCGCGTCCCGGAACACCACGCCCGCGCGGTGGCTGAAATGACTGCGCCCCGCGCCGGCGGTCCATGCCATGTCCGAGAGCAGGGGATCGGACGCCGAACCGTCGGGCGAAAGCTCCCCGACGTGCGCGTCGAGCCACGCGAGGTAGCGTCCCGCGAGTGCCCGAAGCGCCGCGTCCGACTTGCCCGAAAGCGGCAGGAACCGCGTGCCCCGCGCGGCGTACCCGTCCTCGACCACGGGCAGCCCCGCGACCGTCTCCGGAAGGGAGACGGCGACGAGGCGCGGGGCGCCGGCGGCCCATCGGGCGCCGTCGGTTCGCGGCGATGTCGAGCGCGTCGCCGAAGCGTCCGGGTGCGGGGCACCGGTGGCCGGTTGGGCGCCGTCGGGGCCGACGGAGGCATCGTCCGTGGCCCCGTAGCCCTCCACGACGACGTGCGCGTTCGTCCCCGAGATGCCGAAGGCGCTGATCCCGGCCCGCGGCGGCCGGTCGGAGCTACGCGGCCAGTCCATCGCCTCCGACACCACTCGCACCGGCAACCGGTCCCAGTCCAGGTGCGGGTTCGGGTCCCGGAAATGCAGGTGCCGGGGGATCGCGCCGTGGCGCATGGCCAGGACGACCTTGATCAGCCCGGCGACCCCCGCCGCCGATTCCAGGTGGCCCACGTTTGTCTTGACCGAGCCGATCAGCAGCGGCCGGTCCTCGTCGCGTCCCCGGCCGTAGACCGCCGCCGCGGCCTGCACCTCGATCGGGTCGCCCAGTTCCGACCCCGCCCCGTGCGCCTCCAGGTAGTCCACGTCCGACGGCTGAACCCCCGCCTGCGACAGCGCCTCCTCGATTACCCGCTCCTGCGCCGGGCCGTTCGGCACCGTCGGCCCCGCGGTCGCCCCGTTCTGGTTGACCGCCGCCCCTCGGATCACCGCCCAGATGCGGTCGCCGTCGGCCTGCGCCTCCTCCAGCCGCTTCAGAACCACCATCCCGCAGCCCTCGCCGCGTACGAAGCCGTCGGCGGATGCGTCGAAGGTCTTGCAGCGCCCCTGCTGCGACAGCATCCCCAGCGCCGCCATCTCCCGGGTGAGCCCGGGCGAAAGGACCGCGTTCACACCGCCGACCAGTGCCAGGTCCACCTCACCCTGTCGCAACCCCACAACCGCCTGCTGCACGGTGACCAGCGACGCCGCACAGTTGAGCATCACCGGCATCGCCGGCCCCATGAGCCCGAGCCTGAACGCGACGCCGCCGACCGCCGTGCTGCTGGCGGTGCCGAGATAGCTCGCGCCCTCGCCACCCGCCATCATCATCAGATCGCGGTACTCGCTGGTGGCGATGCCCGCCCAGACCCCGGTGCGGCTGCCCCTCAGGCCGTCGGGATCGATTCCCGCGTCCTCGAGCGCCCGCCAGCTCGTCTCCAGGAGAAGCCGCTGCTGCGGGTCCGTCATGCGCGCACCGATCGGTGTCATGCCGAAGAAGCGTGCATCGAAGCGGTCGATCTCTTCGAGGAATCCGCCATGCCCCCAGACGGTGTCTCCGGCCGCGGGGTCACCGGCGACACCGGCCCAGGGTCCGTCGTCCTG
>JAJEEA010000271.1 GCA_022821235.1 Vicinamibacteria bacterium | reverse complement strand
CTTATACTCGAATGAGGGCTCCACGGCACGGAGCCGCGGGGAGAACCTGGAATGGCACAGTTGATTACGGTGACCGAGACCGCCGCTTCGAAGATTGCCGCGCTCATGGCGGAAGAGAACAAGGAGAGCGCGGGGCTTCGGGTCTTCGTGCAGGGCGGCGGATGCTCCGGCTTTCAGTACGTCCTGATGATCGAGGATGGCCAGGGAGACGCCTCGGCCGACAAGATCTTCGAGTCGAACGGCATCAACCTGTACGTGGACCCCATCAGCATCCGGTACCTGTCGGGCGCCGAGGTCGACTTCGTCGACAACCTGACCGGCGGCGGGTTCACCATCAGGAATCCGAACGCGAAGTCGACCTGCGGGTGCGGGTCGTCGTTCAGCGCCTAGGGCGCCGCGCACGGCGGTGCGGGCTGCCGCGTCCGACCGGTCGCCCCGGGACGAACCCATCCGCTCGACCGCGGGCGCCCGGCGCGTGCCGCCGCATGTGCGGCCTCTCGTGCCCGGGTGGCCATGGACTCGCAAGCAGAATACATCGAACGCCTGCGGCCGGCCGGCGGCAAGCGCTCCGGCAAGCGCGACCTCGTGGTCAGCGTCTTCCTGCGCCAGGAAGGCCACCTGAGCGCCGACGACCTCGTCGACCTGATGCGCGAGGAGGACAAGCGCATCAGCCGGGCCACCGTCTACCGCACGCTGCAGTGGATGGTCGACGCGGGCATCGCCCGCAAGGTCGACTTCGGCGAGGGCCGCTTCCGGTTCGAGCACTCGTACCGCCATCCCCGGCACTTCCATCTCATCTGCAAGTCCTGCAACCGGTCGTCCGAGTTCCTCAGCTCCGACGTCGAGGTGCTGCTGGCCGAGATCGCCGAGGCCCGCGGCTTCTCGGCGCGCCAGAGCGTGGTGCAGATCTACGGCACCTGCGACCTGTGCCAGAAGGGAGGGCGCGCGTCGCCGCGCCCGGCCGGCGCCACCGAGACGGTGTTCGCCCGCGACGCGCTGCGCATCGCCATCGCCACCGAGCGCAGCGGGCTCGAGTTCTACAGCCGGGGGGCCGGCCTCGTCCGCAACGCCCGCGCCCGCAAGGTCTTCGAGAGCCTCGCGGGCGAGGAGAAGGAGCATCTGTCGACGCTCGAGGCCCGCTACGAGCAGTTGCGCGCCGACGATCCGGACTTCGAGTCGTATCCCACCTTCCTGTACTTCAAGGGGGCGTCGGACGGGCTGTTCGCCGAGGGGGCCGAGCGGCTGCGGAAGGTCGTCGACGACCGCGAGGCGCTGATGATCGGCATCCGCTGCGAGCGCGCGTCCCACCGGTTCTTCAAGCGGTACGGCGAGCGCTTCGAGGACTCCGAGGGCAAGCGCATCTTCCTGGAGTTCGCGGACGAGGAGCGCGAGCACCTGCAGTTGCTCATCCGGGAGTACCGGGCCCTGGTCGGCCAGGAGCGGCCGCGACGCGGCGGCGCCCGCCCCGCCGGTTGACGGTTCCCGCCCGTCACGGCTTCATCGCCACCACCTGCGCCACCGCGGTCGGGTCGCGGTGCTCCTCGTCGTGCCGGATGAGCCAGTCGGCGAAGACCCGCCGCAGCTCGCCGGGGCGCAGCAGGTGGTCCGGCGACCGCGGCCCCGTGCCGTGGGCGAGCTGGGCGACGGTGAACGTCTCGTAGATCACGAAGCCGCCGCTGCGCACGGCGGCGCGAAGCCCCGGCCAGAGCGAACGCTGCAGGTAGTTGGTGCAGATGATCAGGTCGAACCGGTCGCGGGGCAGGGGTGACACCGCGAGGTCGGCGGCCCAGAGCCGCGCCGTCGGCCCGCCGGCGCGGGCCCGGCGCAGCCGGTCGAGGTCGCTGTCGACGCCGTAGACCCGGAACCCCGCCTCGGCGGCGGCCCGGGCGTGCCGGCCCGCGCCCGCCGCCACGTCGAGGACGTCGCGCCGGGGTCCCAGGGTGGCGCGGATTCGAGGCAGCCAGCCGGCGACGAAGGTCGAGGGGGCGGGGGGCGCCGGTCGGGCCGGTCGGGGTCCCCCGCCGTCGGACGTTGATATCATGATGGGCCGATGTCCGCCGCGTTGATCACCGCTTCGGTGCTGTCGCTCGCCGGCCTGCTCGCCAGCTTCGCCCTGGGCTACGCCGCCGCCGCCCCCGACGAGATCCTGCGTCACGCGACGTTCGCGATCTTCGTGACGCTGATGACCCTGCTGGCGCACTCCATGACCATGTTCTACCTCATCGGCAAGGGCCGCGCCATCCGCGACGCGGTCGCCGAGGGCGGCCTGGCGACCGATGCCGCCGCCCGGGTGTCGGCGTTGCGGGGGCCGGTGTTCAAGCTCGCGACGCTGGCCATGGCCTCGACCATGCTCGTCGCCATCGTGGGCGGCGGGGTCGACACCGGGGTCGTCCCCGCCGGGGTGCACGCCTTCCTGGGCGTGCTCGCGATAGCGGCGGGCGCGGCGGCGCTGCGGGCGATCGTGCATGCCCTGAACGAGTCCTCCCGCATCGTCGACGAGGTCAACCGCGACCTCGGGGCCTGAGTGGCGCCGGTGTTCTCCAGGATTCTCCTCTTCGACATCGACGGGACGCTGCTGCTGTCGGGGCGGGCCGGATACCGCGCGCTGACCCGGACGTTCGAGGAGCTCTTCGGCGTGCCGCGCGGCTTCGACGACATCCCGGTGGCGGGCCGGACCGACGAGCTGATCCTCACCGCGGCGGCCGAGCGGGCGGGGGTCGCCCTCGACGCGCGGGCGCGGGCCCGCTTCCACCGCCGCTACTGCGAGCTGTTCGCCGAGGAGATTCACTTTCCGGGGCCGCGGAAGGGGCTGATGCCCGGCGTGTCGCCGCTGCTCGACGCCCTCGCCGGCAACGACGCGGTGCGGTGCGGGCTCGTCACCGGCAACTTCGCGAGGCCCGCGCGCATCAAGCTAAAGCACTTCGGCCTCTGGCGCTACTTCGGCTTCGGGGCCTACGGGGATGACGCGCCGGTGCGGGACGCCCTGGTGCCGATTGCCCTCGAGCGGGCGCGCCGGGCGCGGGTCGAGGTGCGGCGGCCGGACGACGTCGTCGTGATCGGCGACACGCCGCTCGACGTGCAGTGCGCGGCGGCGGCGGGCGCCCGTTGCGTGGCGGTGGCCACCGGCTCCTACGACGAGCCTGCCCTGCGCGAAGCGGGGGCCCATGCCGTGCTGCCGGACCTCAGCGCGACGGAGGCGGTCGTCGCAACGCTGCTGGCGGGCCGGGAGCCCGTGGTCCAGGAGTCTGCGCCGTAGGCGCCGGCCTGCCGCGGGAAGCACGCGGGCGGGGTCGGGGGCGGCGCCGGGCCTGACGGCGACGGACGCGGAGGTTGGCGGAAGCGCCTGGGAGTCGAACCCAGCCCCCCCGCGTTGGCGGGGGGCGACCGATTTTGAAGACCGGGAGGGCCACCGGGCCCCGTTCGCTTCCTCACCGGCCTCGGCGGCGGTGGTCGGACGCGGAAGCGGGCGCAGCCGGCGCGGGTCCCGGGCCCGAGGCGTCGACCGCGGTCCGCATCCGCTTAAACGGGCTGACGGCGTGGCGGTTTCGGGGGAGGGCTTCAGAGGTACAGACCAACACCCGGACCGCACGCCAACGCTGCACACCGCGATCGAACCACGGGCTGCGCTGCGGAGCGTGCGGCCTCGTCTCGAAACCGACCGGGTCGTGCAAGGAGCCGTCCCGCCGGGCGGGACGGCGCAGGCGAAGCGCTAGCCCTCGATGAGGCGCACTTCTCCGGCCCGTGGACCCTTGGTCGACTCCTCCGTCGTGAACTCGACCCGCTGGCCTTCCCGGAGCAACTCGAAGACTGCTCCGCGCACGGCGCTACGGTGGAAGAAGTGCTCGATTCCACCCTCGTCGCGAATGAACCCGAACCCCTTGTCGATCAAGAGACGTGCGATAGTACCGCTGGGCATGCGAACTCCTTCGATGCCGAATCCCAACCGCCGCGACGGTGCCCAGACGCCTCGTCGACCAGTCGGGACCTGACCGACGACTCCCCCATCGCAGGCGGGAGCGGCCGCCAGAGCCACCCGCTACCCCCGATGGGGGCGGGTTGCGAGGTCCCCGCCGTAACGGAGCCACGCGTCCTCGGTGCGCCCGACGTTGAGGTTCGGGTCGCCACCGAAAGAGGGCCAGTCTAGTGACGTTTGTCGGTAGAAGTCAAGCGCAGGCTGATTCGGCGCGTCCCCGCCCGCGGGAAAGCGCCGTTGCCGGGCTCGGGCCCGAGGTCGCCGCCGTCCGCCCCGACCGCCTCCGCGATACTATTCGGCGGCGGCCGGCGCCTTGGCGGGGGGCTTCGCCGGCTTTGCCGGGGGGTAGGTGGTCCAGAAGTGCCGATTGCAGGCCGGGCATTCCCAGAACTGCTGCGGCTGCCACGGATCCTCAGGGCCGGGATCCCGCAGCTCCATCGGCACGCCGCAACGCTGGCAACGAACGGAGACGTCGGGGTGGTTCATGGGGGGATTGTAGTGGCCCTGCCGGGGGCGTGGCAATACTGGGGGTGGGGCCGGCCTCCTGCCCGCCTCGGCGTTCCGTTCGAAGCTCCCGCGTAGGAACGGCGCCTGCGGCCCGCCCGTCGGGCGCGGGTGGGCGGGTCCGGC
>JAJEEA010000005.1 GCA_022821235.1 Vicinamibacteria bacterium | reverse complement strand
CGCCCGCCCCGATGTCGCCCGGTCGTCACCGGGCTCGCCCTCCGCCCCGGCGCGTGCGGCCGCGTACGAGACTGCGCCCGTCCCGGCGGGCGGAGCCCCGGACGGTGCCCGGCCGGCCGCTTGGGCCGGCGGATGCGCGTCAGCCGGCGGTCCCGCCCCCCTGGCCCGGCGCTCGGCGCCCCGCATCGGTCCTATGTCGTACCCGGTCGCGGCCACCGCGAAGACCAGCGCCACCGACAGGATGGCGTAGAAGTTCAAGGGCGCGGCGGCGACGAACACGCCGAGCGGCGACTGGTCGTCGAGCCTCCCCAGCTCGGCCTGGGCGGCCAGCAGGGCGAGCACCACCGCGCCCCAGCTGTTGAGCGGGATCAGCATGCAGACCGGCGCGGAGGTGGCGTCGCAGATGTACGCCAGCTTCTCGCGGGCGATGCGGTGCCGGTCGAAGAACGGCCGGGCCACCGTGCCCACCACCAGGCACGTGATGGTGGACTCGATGAACACCCCCAGCCCCACCGTGGCGGCCATCAGACGGGCGTCCCGGCGGCTGTTCGACCAGCGTCGGCGGCGGGCCCACCGCAGGAACCCGGCGACCCCGCCGCTCTGTTGCATCCACCGGATCAGGACCCCCATGAGAATCGTGAACACGACCACGCGGGCCTGTCCGGGATTCGCGAGGACGTCGCCGATACCGCGCGCGGCGGCGGCAGCCGCCGCCAACGGCTGCCAGCCGGCGGCGATGAGCCACCCCGCCCCGACGCCGGCCAGCAGCGAGGGGATCGCCCGCCGGCTGGCGATGGCGAGGCCGATGGCCAGGGCCGGCGGCAGGAGCGAGAGCCAGCCGAACGGGTTCAGGTCCACGCGGCGTTCGTCGCAACCGGGAACTGGGGGACGGGCGCCGGCCGAAGAACACCCGGAAGCCGCCAGCGCCGATTCAGAATGGTGACGGCCCGCGGCGATAGACCCCGCTGCATTCGAGCGGCGATGCACAGCGGGGTCGAGGCGGCGCCATCAGGGAAAGAGCCCCGCACCTCGCAGCGGAACCCCGGCAGCATGTCGCCGCCGGTCAACTCGTCGTCGGCCCCGAATACCTGCACGTCGAGCGGCGCCCGGTAGACGTGGACGGTGCGCGTCGCCGGTTCGACGATCCACACCCGGGTCGTCCCGGCATCCTCCTCGTTGCCGGCATTGTAGTCAATCGCCGCCGTCCGGAGAAGAACCCGGGCGCATCGGGCACTCCTCGTGACGCGGGTCGGACCGGGGCGGCGGTCGTCGGCATGTTGCCCACCGGCTCAAGCGTGCCTGCGTGGCCTTTGGGTTTCGTATGGTAGTGTTTCTGAAACAGACATGGAGCCGAAGGACCGGGGCATGAGTCAGACGAGTACGAAGCCGCCGGTGGTGCAGTTCTTGACGCGGCTGCAGGAAACGGGAGGGTTGAAGGGAACCGACATCGCCAACTTCACGGGGGTGTCGAAGGCGACCGTGTCGCGATGGGGCAGTGGTCGGAAGTCGCCGCATCCGCGGACGCAGCTCATCATGTCCGACCTGTCGTATGTGGTGATGAGGCTGGGCGAGTACTACGGTCGAGACGAAGTGCGGGCCTGGCTCTACTCGAGGCATCCGCAACTGGCGGGCGAACGCGCGATCGACCTGATCCATGACCAGCGGACGGAGCAGGTAATCGCGATACTCGATCGACTCGATGCCGGCGCGTATCTCTGAGCATGACCCCGACGGGCCGGCGGCGCCCCGGGGGCATCCGCGATCGGTCGCTTCTCGACTTGATCGAGGCGGTTCCGACCGCGCCGTTCGAAGGCGCGGTATGGCGATCTGTGCGCGTCGGCCAGGATCCGCTCGTGGGCGGCCGGCCGGGAGGGCGGTGGGACGACGGCACGCTGGACGTCCTGTACACATCGGAAACGAGAGAGGGCGCGGTTGCCGAGCGACGGTTTCACCTCTACCAGGGACAGCCGTTTCCCCCGTCCCGTGTCCGTTACGAGCTGTTCGAGCTGTGGGTCTCGCTCAAGTCCGTCGTGCGTTTCGAGACGGTCGAAGCACTGGCCGAGGTCGGGCTGAGCGCGGAGGGGTACGGGCGGCTCAGCTACGTGGAGCGTGAGCGCGAGTACCCGCGATCGCAGGAAGTAGCCGAGGCGTGTGCATTCCTCGGGGCGGACGGCCTGCGGGCGCCCAGTGCGCGCGATGTGACGCAGGGCAATGTGATCGTGTTCTGCGAACAGCCGACCGGGATCGAGAAGAGGATAGTGCGGAGCCACGGGTTGGTGGACTTCAGTCGGGCCCGGTGATTCGGCGCTCTCGGACGCCGACCACCCGGTCGGCGGCCCGGCCGCCGATGGGTCCGAAGGCCCGTCTGTGTGGGCGACAGGGGGCGGAAGGAGCAAACCGGCCAGCGGGTTGGGCCCCTGTGGCGTCTCGCAAGCTCGCAACATGATCCTGCGCTCACAGAAGCTGGCCCGGTTCACCGTCGTCTACGCCGTCGTCCGGGGGACAGTCGCGTCTCGGTCCGTCATCGGCATCGGCACCGGTGGCACCTGTTGTGATGCGTATTTCGGGGACTGCACACCGGGTTGGGCCCGTTGGGCTCGAAGCCCGCGGGGATTCGGTAAAATCGGGGGGGGGGCGTCGCTCGCGTCGGGTGACGCGTCGATCATGCCGAGCCCGTCGCAACGCGGAAGAGCCGCCGGCGGACACCGGCACGATGCGCCTCGCCCATCGGACGACGACAGGACCTGACCATGGACGACCTGAAGCTCGCGACGAACCGGCGGCACTTCCTCGGCGCGCTGTCGGCGGTCGGCCTCGGCTCGACCCTGCTGCCCGGGGCCCTCGTGGCGGTGGCCCAGGACGCGGACGTGGTCACGGTGGAGATGCTGGAGGCGGCTCAGCGGATCGCCGGGCTCGAGTTCACCCCCGACGAGCTCCAGCGGCTGGCCGAGCGCCTGAACGGCCCCGGCGACCGGCGGCGCGACTATGAGACGCTGCGGGCGGCGAACCTCGGGAACTCGCAGCAGCCGGCCATCGTGTTCAACCCGGTGCCGCCGGGCATGACCCTGCCGACAGAGCGGGGTCCCAACCGCCGCGAGCCGGTCACCGTCGCCATGCCCACGAGCGACGAGGCCCTGGCCTTCCTGCCCGTCACCCACCTCGCGCGGCTCGTCGAGACGCGGCAGGTCAAGCCGTCGGAGCTCACCGAGCTCTACCTGGCCCGGCTCAAGCAGCACGATCCGAAGCTGCACTGCGTGGTCAGCTACACCGAGGATCTCGCCCGGCGCCAGGCCCGGCGGGCCGACGAGGAGATCGCGGCGGGGACCTACCGCGGGCCGCTGCACGGCATCCCCTGGGGCGCCAAGGACCTCCTCGCGGTGCGCGGGACCCGCACCACGTGGGGCGCCTCGCCCTACCGCGAGCAGGTCATCGACACCGACGCCACCGTCTACCGCCGCCTCACCGACGCCGGCGCCATTCTCGTCGCCAAGCTGACGATGGGGGCCCTCGCGTCCGGCGACCGCTGGTTCGGCGGCCGCACCCGCAATCCGTGGAACACCGAGCAGGGCTCGAGCGGGTCGTCGGCCGGGCCGGGGGCGGCCACCGCGGCCGGCCTCGTCGGGTTCTCCATCGGCACCGAGACCCGCGGGTCGATCATCTCGCCTTCGACCCGGAACGGGGTCACCGGCCTGCGGCCCACCTTCGGCCGCGTGAGCCGGTACGGGGGGATGACCCTGAGCTGGACCATGGACAAGATCGGCCCCATGTGCCGGTCGGCCGAGGACTGCGCCCTCGTGTTCGCGGCCATCCACGGCCCGGACGGGCTCGACAACACCCTGCTCGACGTGCCGTTCAACTGGGACGCGGCGAGCGATGTCACCGCCCTGCGGGTCGCGTACCTGCGGTCGGCGTTCGAGGACGCGGAGGAGGAGGAGGGCGAAGACACGCCGCCCCAGGTGACCGCGCGGCGGCAGACCCGGATCAACAACCGCGCCGCCCTCGACGTGATCCGCGGCCTCGGGGTGCAGGTGGCGCCGCTCGACCTGCCCGACCTGCCGACCGGGGCCATCGGCTTCATACTCGGCACCGAGGCGGCGGCGGCGTTCGACGTGCCGGCCCTGAACGCTCAGCTCGACAGCATGCGGGAGGAGCCCGAGCGCAGCCGGTGGCCCGACAGCTTCCGGCTGTCGCGCTTCGTGCCGGCCGTCGAGTACCTGCAGGCCAACCGCCTCCGCATGCGCATCATCGAGGACCTGCACGAGGCCCTCGGCGACTTCGACCTGTTCGTGGGCTCGAACCTCGGGCTGACGAACCTCACCGGGCACCCGGAGATCAGCATGCCCGGCGGGTTCCACGAGGGGAGCCCCACGAGCCTGCGGTTCACCGGCAAGCTGTTCGGCGAGCGGGAGATCCTGCGCCTCGCGCACGCGTTCCAACTGGCCACCGACCACCACCTGCAGCATCCGGCGCTGTAGGTGCCCAGGAGTCCGCGCTGTAGAACGGTGCAGACTCCCGGCAGGTGGTTGGGCGCCAAGCGGAGCCGAAGCGACGATTGGCGAGCCAGGCCGGGAAGGCCGCCCGTCGCCGCGGAATGCCGCGTCGCCCCGATCCGTCGGTGCGCCGTCCCCGTCCGAATGGAGGGGCTCCGGGGTGGGCGCGGGCGGGGTGGGTGGCGCGTAACACGCTTCGTTGTGATAACATGCACGGCATGCGCAAGACGGAGTGGATTGCGTTCGCGACGCTGATGCTCACCGTCATCGGGGCAGCCTGGTGGACCGGCGCCCGCATGGCGACGAAGGAGGATGTGGCGGTTCTCCGGCAGGAGCTTCGGCAGGAGCTTCGGCAGGAGATCCGGGCTCTCCGCGAGCACGTCGACGCGCAGATGGCCGAGCTTCGCGGCTACCTCATCGACCACCTGGACGGGCACCCCGTCGACTGAACCGCACCGGGGTCGCCGCCGTTCCTCCACCTCGGCCCGGGGCTTCCCTCGCGCAATTACAGAACTATTACATCCGTCCCGCGCGGAGCCTGCTACGCTGACTCCCGGCCCGGGCGCTGGTGCCCGGACCGCTTCCCGAAGGAGCTGCCGTGGCCACGAAGCAGGTCGACTTCGCCAGTGGGGACAGGGTCAGTTGGACGACCGCCATCGCGTTCGGCGTCTTTCACCTCCTGGCGGTGGTGGCGCTGTTCAACGCGACGTGGCAGGCGGTGGCGGTGGCCGCGGTGCTGCACTGGGTGTGCATCGGCTGGGGCATCGGGCTCGGCTATCACCGGCTGCACACGCACCGTTCCTACAAGACGCCGAAGCTCGTCGAGTACTTCTTCGCCGTCTGCGGCTGCCTGACCCTGCAGGGCGGCCCGGTGTTCTGGACCGCGCTGCACCGCATCCACCACCAGCACTCCGACAAGACCGGCGACCCGCATACGCCGCGCGACGGCAAGTGGTGGTCGCACATGCTGTGGACCATCTTCGGCGAGGAGCTGCACGCCGACACCGAGATCATGGGGAGGTACGCCCCCGACCTCATGAAGGACCGGTTCTACCAAGTGCTCACGCGCTGGCACTGGGTGCCGCTGGTGGTCCTGGGGCTCGTCCTGCTCGCCATCGGGGGCTGGCCGTGGGCCCTGTGGGGGGTGTTCCTGCGCGTCGTCGTCGGCCTCCACTGCACCTGGCTCATCAACTCGGCGACGCACCTCTGGGGCAGCCGCCGCTTCAATACCACCGACGACTCGAAGAACTCGTTCTGGGTGGCCCTCATCACCTTCGGCGAGGGCTGGCACAACAACCACCACGCCCACCCCCGCTCGGCCCGGCACGGCATGACGTGGTGGGAGGTCGACCTGAGCTGGATGCAGATCCGCGTCATGCAGTGGCTGGGTCTCGCGTGGGACGTGCAGGTGCCCAGCGCCACCCAGATCGCCCACAAGTCGCTGCCGGCCGAGAACGCCGCGTAGGAGTCTGCGCCGCAAGGGCCGGTTGGGCGCCAGCCGAGCCGCAAGGCGACGATTGGCGGGCAAGGCGCCGTGGAAGCTCGCCGGGGGAGCTCCGGCGGCGTCGGCTCGCCTGGTGATTCCGCCTGCCGGCCGACCCCCAGGAGGCGGCGCCTCCTCGGGGAATCGGCGCCCTCCTGCAACAGGCGGGGCCGTGTTCAGGGCGCAGATTCCGAGGCCGCGTCGCGCCCTGTCGCAGGCGATGGCGTCGGGGCGCTATGCTATGCGTATGGATCGCTCCGGCGGGAATCGCCGACGCTCCGTCCTCCTTGCCGGCGTGCTCGGCGTCGGCCTC
Source organism: Vicinamibacteria bacterium (assembly GCA_022821235.1). Taxonomy (GTDB): domain Bacteria; phylum Acidobacteriota; class Vicinamibacteria; order Vicinamibacterales; family UBA8438; genus JAJEEA01. Next base: position 13,386 of record JAJEEA010000005.1, on the reverse strand, counting down.
ATCGCCGTCGCCGTCGCCCTCAACATCAACTTCATCGTCCTCTACTGGCGGACGGGGCTGCTGCTGCTGCTCGGCGTGGTCAGCTTCGTGGTCCTGGTCGGGGGACTCGTCCTCAACACCGCCTTCCTCATCCGCGAGATCCAGCGGAGCGAGCAGCACGACGCGTTCATCCACGCCGTGACCCACGAGCTGAAGACGCCGCTCGCGAGCATCAAGCTGTACCTGCAGACGCTGCGCCAGCGCGAGCTGCCGGCCGACACCCGGCACGACATCATCGACACGATGCTCGACGACTCCGAGCGGCTGCAGCGGACCATCGATCAGATCCTGCTCGCCGGCAAGACGGGAGCCGCCCGCCGCGTCGACAACCCCACCGACGTCGACCTGACCGAGGTCGTGGGCGAGTGCATCTCCCTCGCCGGCAAGCGGCACAACCTCGTGAACGGCGAGGTGGAGCTGGTCGGGCGGCCCGCCTACGGCGCGTTCGTCGTCGAGGGCGACCGGGAGGAGCTGACGGCGGCGGTGACCAACCTCGTCGACAACGCCGTCAAGTACTCGGGCGACCGCGTGCGGGTGGCGGTGAACCTGGCCCGCATCGGGGCGCGCCGGGTCGCCGTCAGCGTGCGCGACCAGGGGATGGGCATCACCAGCCACGAGCTGAAGCGCGTGTTCCGCCGGTTCTACCGCCTGCCCGCCGCCCTCCACTCGCGCGTGCGGGGCACGGGGCTCGGGCTGTCGATCGTGCGCGCGGTGGCGCGGCGGCACGGCGGGCGCGCCTACGCCGACAGCCGGGGCTTCGAGCGGGGGAGCACGTTCACCCTCGAGCTGCCGTTGAAGTCATGAACCGGGTCCTCATCGTCGAAGACGAAGACCACCTCGCGGCGGGGCTCAAGCTGAACCTCGAGGCGGAGGGGTACGCGGCCGACGTCGAGGACACCGGCGAGGCCGCCCTCGAGCGCCTGGTCGACGGCGGCGGCTTCGACGTCGTGCTGCTCGACGTCATGCTGCCGGGCCTCGACGGGTTCGAGGTGGTGCGACGGCTGCGCGAGGCGCGGCAGTTCGTGCCGGTCATGCTGCTGACGGCGCGCTCGCACACCGACGACGTCCTGCGCGGCTTCGAGGCGGGCGCGGACGACTATCTGCCCAAGCCGTTCGACCTGTCCATTCTCCTGGCGCGCATCCGGGGGCTGCTGCGCCGCCGCCGCTGGCTGAGGGGGAACGAGGCGGGGCAGCCCGCGGAGGCCGACGAGTGCTCGTTCGCGGGCCGCCACGTCGACTTCCGCAACCAGGTGCTGCGCCGTGACCGCGCCGAGCAGCCGCTGACCTTGATGGAAGCGACGCTGCTGCGCTACCTCGTGCAGCACGCGGGCGAGACGGTGTCGCGGCGGACTCTCCTCGAGCAGGTGTGGGGCGTGCGGCAGGACACCGACACCCGGACCGTCGACAACTTCGTGGCGCGGTTGCGGCGCTACATCGAGGCCGAGCCGGCCCAGCCGCGGCACCTGCTGACGGTGCGCGGGGTCGGCTACCGGTTCGTGGTGGAGCCGGAGGACTAGCGGACCATGCGCAAGCAGACCCTCGTGAAGCTCGGCCTCGGGCTGGCCCTCCTGCTCGTCGTGCCGTGGCTCTTCCTGCGGACGCTGCAGGACACCATCGCCGCGCCGTACTCGGCGCCCGAGAGCTCGTTGTCCGGCTGGACCCTGGTCCTGGCGGACCCGATGCGGCCCGCGGTGTGGGCGGCGGGGCTGCAGCCGCCGGACCTGTTCCGTGCCGGCCTCTTCGATCAGCTCTTCGACCGCACCATGGTGTCGATGACGTCGCCGGTCGACGACGTGCTCCCGATCGTGCTCTCCTCGGAGGTGCGCGGCGGGCCGGCCGCCGGGCTTTCGCCCGAGGCAATCCGCCGGGCGGCGGACGAGGCCGGGCTCGAGCGGGCGCGCCTCCAGGCGGTGTGCATGGCGGTGAAGCGCGAGACGTTCGCAGGCCGCACGCGGGAGTTCTTCTTCGTGGTGTTCGACGTTCCCGAGGTCGACGCGTTCCGCCGTCGCCTCGGCGAGCTGGCCGGAGACGGCGCCGGGCCGGACGTGCTCGGTCCCCTGGACCTGATTCTCCCGATCGCCGGCTCGGACACCGCGTTCACGGGCTGGTGGCCGGTCGTCGTCGACCGCGAGCTCGACTGCCAGGCCCCGGTCGGGTCCTGACCGTGGCCGCGATCGGTGCCCCCGGGGCGCCCGTGCGTTTTGCCCGGGTCCCCGGCTCCCGGAGCCGCTGCGTCGCTGGTTCGACACTCGTCGTCGCCCTCCCGCCAGGGCGCGCGGCGGCCTGCCCCCCGGGGCTCTTCGCCCGCGGCAGAGTCGGTTCACACTCGCGACAGGGGCGGCGAGCATTCGGCCATAGGCACGACACGCCAATCGACGAGAAGCGTCGAACGTCACCACGTCGGCGGCACGATCCGGCCCCAATGCCCTTGACTGCCCATACGGCGTCGATGAAGAATCGGGCCGTCGCGACTCGGGCTGAGCGTATTCGTTTACGGGCGACGGGAAGATGTCGTCATCCCGGAAGGTGGAAGTCCTGCCCGAGGACGCAGCGGGCGGTTCGCGGACGTGCACGATGCCGCCGAGCGGCGGCCGGTGGTGCGGACCGGCCCGACGCGGGAGTCATGCATGCCAAAATGCCTGTGCGCGGCGGTGATCGGGGTGTTGCTGTCGACCGGCGAGGTGGGCGCGGACGTGCTGGGGCAGGCGAAGGAGGCGGCGTACCAGCTCGGGAGGCAGACGGACCCCGCGCCGGTCCAGCGGTCTCTCAACCGCACGATGACGGGGCTGGCGCTGTCGATAGTCGGGGCGCGCCTGCTGTGGTATCGGCTCGAGGACAAGGACTGCCGCGAGCCCGCGGCGCGGCGGTGCGACTGGGTGTCCGTGGCGGGGGCGGGCAGCCTTGCGTCGGGACTGCTCCTCATGACGGTGCTGGCCGAGGTCCCGGCGTCGCCGGCCGTCACCTTCACCCCACGGGCCGGCGGCGGGGCGGTTCGGGCGGTGGTCGGCTTCTGACCGCCGTCCGGGGTCCGGCGGCCCCGCGGACGGCCGCGCCTGGACCACCTCGCGGCGGGGTTGAAGCTGAATCTCGAAGCGGAGGGGTGCTACGAGGAGATGCTCAATGCGGTGTCGGCGTTGTACTGCCATTCGACTTGGCGATCGACCACGACCGACCACCCGCAGCCGTCGATGACCTCCCCCCCCGAAGTCGCCCGGATGCGACGGGCGGCATGGCCGAAGAGCTCGGTATGGGCCTGCGAAATCGGTGAACGGCATCTGCGCGGAGAGTCGTTGAGCGAGTCGTATCTGGAGTTCTTCGCTGGCGCGTTCACCGCGCTCAAGGCCGTCCTGTAGGTTTCGTCCGTCAGGCCGAGGCTCTGCGCGGCGGCGGAACACTGCCGGCTGGACGCGGGTCCCGACCTCGTTCGCCGGTTGGTGGCTGGTGGTCGACCGCGATGTCGGCCGGTTCGGCTGAGAGAAGAGGGAGTTCCGAGATGAGGCCTCACGCTCTCGCGGCGGCGTTGGGGTTGGCAGGGTTCCTCGCGGGGACGTTGGCAGCCCCGGCCGGGGCCCAGCAGATGTCGACGTGGCGCTTGCCCCGGACGCCGTGGGGGCATCCGGATATGCAGGGCACGTGGACGAACGTCACCGCGACGCCGCTGGAGCGGCCGCGGGATCTGGTCGGCACGCCGGTGCTCACGGAAGAGGAGCGGGCCGAGCGCTTCCGGCAGTTCACCCTGGAGACCACGACGGACACGGTGCCCCCACCGGGCAGCGCGGGCTCTCACAACGAGTACTGGCGCGAGCGCGGAGTGCTGCTGCATCGCACCTCGCTCGTCGTGGACCCCCCCGATGGGCGGCTCCCACCGCTGACGCCGGAAGCCCGGCGGCTGCGGTCCCGGCTGGCGGGCGCGTGGAGAACGAGCCCCGCCGATGGACCGGAGAGCCGGGACCTGTTCGAGCGGTGCGTGACCCGGGGGCTGCCGGGTACGATGATGGGCAACTTCTACAACCACAACTACGAGATCCTGCAGACGCCGGACCACGTCGTGATTCTCGCCGAGATGATCCACGACGCCCGGATCGTCCCGCTCGACGGGCGGCCGCACGTGGACCGGCGGATCCGGCAGTGGCTGGGGGATCCGCGCGGGCGGTGGGAGGGCGACAGCCTGGTGATCGAGACCACCAACCTCCGGGCCGTGGTCCAGACCACCATCAGCCGCGGGCTCGGCGTCATCACGCTGGGCACGAGCGCGGCGGGCCGGGTGGTCGAGCGTTTCACCCGGCGGGGTCCCGATGCGATCGACTACCGGGTCACGGTCGACGATCCGGCCTTCTACGCCGCGCCGTGGACGGCGGCGGTCCCGATGACGACCCGGCAGGGCCCGCTCTTCGAATACGCCTGCCACGAGGGCAACTACGGCATGCCGGGCATCCTGGCCGGCCATCGCGTCGAGGAGCGCGACGCCGCCGCGGTCGACCGGCCCTGACGTCGAGTACCGCGCGCCGCGGTGGGATGCGAGCGACCCGCCGCGTATCGCGGCCCGGGTCTGCCGGCTGCATTCGAGTGACCCTGGGGAAGCGGTCATGACGGCGGATCGAGCCGACGCGCTGTTCTTCGAGCTGTTCAGCGGGCTGCCCCGGCAGGGGCCGGGCACGGCGGCGAGCACGCGGCGGGCCCTCGGGCTCGTGCCGGATGTCGGGCCGCGGACCCGGGTGCTCGACGTCGGTTGCGGGACCGGTGCCCAGACCCTGGTGCTGGCCCTCGACTCGCCCGCGCGCATCGTCGCCGTCGACAACCACCCGCCGTTCATCGATGTCCTGAACCGCGAGGCGCAACGCCTGGGCGTCGCGGACAGGCTGGAAGCCCGCGTGGCGGACATGCGCCGCCTCGACTTTCCGGACCGCTCCTTCGACCTGATCTGGTGTGAAGGCGCCGTCTACAACGTGGGCGTGGAGGCGGGTCTGCGCGACTGGCGCCGCATGCTTCGGCGCGACGGGCACGTCGCGCTGACGGAAGTGTGCTGGCGGAAGCCCGAGCCGCCCGCCGAATGCGCGGCGTTCTGGAAGCGGGAGTACCCGGCCATCCGCGACACCGCCGCCCTCCTGGAGGCCGTCGACGCGTGCGGCTACCGGACGGTCGGCCACTTTCCGCTTCCTGCGTCGGCGTGGTGGGACGACTACTACCGGCCGCTCCAGGACAACCTGACCGCATTCCGCAAGCGTCACCGCGACGCGCCGGACGCTCAGGAGCTGGCGGACCAGTGCCAGACCGAAATAGACATCTGGCATGCCCACTCGGCGTTCTACGGCTACGAGTTCCTCGTGCTGCGCGCCGGCTGAACCAGCCGGGCGGAGTCGCCGGGGGCTGCTCGCGGCTGGCGAACTCCGGCTGCCGCGCACCCATGATCGCCCGCTACCAAGCCCTTGAACTCCTCGCGGAACCCGGTCCGAGACGGCGGGCCGGCGGGCAGGATGACGATGATGGGGGCCGTGCCACAGGTCGATTGAGACCACGAAATCTCGGATCAGCGATCCGAATTTTCGAGGCCCGGCCTGACCGAGTCCCGTTGGGGGCGCCGACGCCGCGTCGCGAGGCGTCCGGCAGGGAGACGGATCAGCGATCCGAATTTTCGAGGCCCGGCCTGACCGAGTCACGTTGGAGCGCCGACGCCGCGTCGCGATGCGTCCGTCGGGGGACGTTCCGGCAATCGGAGGCGTCGGACTCCCCGGCTAACGCTCGTCCACGATCGCCCGGTACACGAGGTCCTTGAACTCCTCGCGGAACCCGCCGCCGCGCGACGGCGACACGGCGGCCATGATCACGGTGATCAGGCCGTGCTCCGGGTCGATCGAGAACCGGGTGCCTGACGACCCGTCCCACCAGTACTCGCCGTCGCCGACCGGGAACGGGTAATGGCTCGCGTCGAGGACGACGTTGAACCCCAGGCCCCAGCCCGACCCCGCCATGTAGCCGGAGCGGGACAGCGGCATCACCGCGTCGGGCACGTGGTTGCGGGTCATCAGGGCGACGGTCTCGGGCTCGAGCACGCGCACGCCGTCGAGCGTGCCGCCGTTCAGGAACATCTGCGAGAAGCGCAGGTAGTCCATGACCGTCGACAGCAGGCCCACGCCGCCCTCGATGAGGGCCGGTCGCTCGGTGAACGGCACTTGCTCGATGGCCCAGGGGTAGAGCTCGCCGCTGCCGTCGTCGAGGCGGTAGACGGTGGTGAGGCGGTCGGTGCGCTCGCCGTCGGCCCAGAACACGGTGTCGGTCATTCCCAGGGGCTCGAAGAGCCGCTCGGCCAGGAACTCCTCGAACGGCTGTCCGGACCAGACCTCGACGAGTCGGCCGAGGATGGTGGTGGAGACGCCGTACCGGAACCGGGTGCCGGGGTCCTCGAACAGGGGCACGCGGGCTGCGTTGTCGACGAGCTGCGGCAGGGTGATGGACCGCAGCCGGACCTGCTCGGCGCGGTAGATGGGGCTGCTGCGGCTGCCGATGCCGGAGGTGTGGGTGAGCAGGTGTCGCACGGTGATGTCGCCCGAGCGTGGGCGGGTCCGCGCGAAGTCGGGAGCGCCGGCGTCGGCGAACACGCGCTGGTCGGCGAACTGCGGCAGGTACTGCCGGATCGGATCGTCGAGCTGGAACCGGCCCTCCTCCCACAGCATCATGACCGCGGTGCTCGTGATCGGCCGGGTCATCGAGTAGAGGCGGAACAGGTCGTCGCGGGCCATCGCGTCGCCGGTCTCGCGGTCGCGCTGCCCGAGCGCCTCGAAGTAGACGACGCGGCCGTGGCGGGCCACCGCCGCCACCACGCCCGCGATGTTCGACCGGTTGACGTGGGCCTGCAGCGCCCGCGTGGCCTCGGCGAGGCGGTCCGGCGACATGCCTGCCGATTCGGGGGTGGCGGGCGCGAGATCCTGGGCCGCGGCCGGCGCGGCGAGGGTCAGGCACGCGACGGCGATCAGAACGGGTCGAAGGCTCATGACGTTCTCCAGGGTGACTTGTGTTCACGGTCGCGTGTCGCATCCTATAATCAACGCGCGTCATGCGGGTAGCCCGCTCCGGGACGGACCGCCGGCACCACCGGAGCGCGCCCCGAAAACGGGATGCGGAGTAGGCGTTCTCGGCGGCAGGTGGTGCAATGGGGGCGTCGGACCGAGAGATCGGGCGAACGAGCGGGCCACCGGCGGCAGAGCCCCGCGTTGCGCCGAGCCCGAGGGCGCCGGCGGGAAGGGTGCCGCGGGAGGCAGAGGCACCCGGCTTCTGACGAGGCGCGGCGAGGGCGCATGTTGCGCCATGGGCAACCGGGAAGCAACGCAGTCGGGCAGGCTGCATCGCCGGTCGAATGCACCGGGATCTTCTGCCACGCGGACTGCCAGGCGGGCCGCGCGCGAGTCGAGGCGCGGCCGGCAGATGGAGGGAAATGTGCTGAAGCGTCTGACGGTGATCGCGATCGCGCTGGCGATCGGGTGGGGGATGGCGCCGGCTCCGGTGGCCGGCCAGGACACGCCGCAGTGGCGGGGGCCCAATCGGGACGGCTCGGTAGTCGGTTTCGACGTCCCGTCAGCGTGGCCCGAGGGGCTCACCCGGCAGTGGACCATCGACGTGGGCTTCGGCTACGCGACGCCGCTCCTCGTCGGCGACCGGATGTACGTGTTCAGCCGGCAGGGCGACGACGAGGTGATGCAGGCCCTCGACCCCGCCTCCGGCGAGACCGTCTGGCGGTCGAGCTATTCGGCCCGGTTCCAGATGATGCCGGCCACCCGCGTCCACGGGCCCGGGCCCAAGTCGACGCCGGCCTACGCCGACGGGCGCCTGTTCACCCTCGGCATCAGCGGCATCGTGACCGCGTTCGACGCCTCCGACGGCCGGCAGCTCTGGCAGCGGCCCGCCGATCCGGTCGAGCCGCTCTACCACACCGGCCAGTCGCCGCTCGTCGACGGCGACCACGTGATCCTGCACGTGGGCGGCCAGGACGCCGGCGCCCTGACCGCTTTCGACGCGGCGACGGGCGACGTGCAGTGGAGCTGGGACGGCGACGGGCCCGCCTACGGGTCGCCGGTCATCGCCGAGGTCGAGGGCGTGCGGCAGGTCATCACCTTCACCCAGGAGAACATCGTCGGTGTGGCCGCCGACAACGGGCAACTGCTGTGGAGCCGCCCCTTCACCACCCCGTCGACGACCACGTCGCAGACCCCGCAGATCTACGAGGGCGACGTCATCCAGACCGGCCGCGCCAACGGCGTCACCCGCTTCCGCATCGTCCGCGAGGGGAACGCCTGGACCACCGAGGACGTGTGGCGCACCGACGAGGTGGGCCTGCACATGACCAACCCGGTCGTCGTCGACGGCGTGCTCTACGGGCTGTCGCACCTGAACAGCGGCCAGTACTTCGGCCTCGACCTCGACACCGGCGAGGTGCTCTGGACGAGCGCGCCGCGGCAGGCCGAGAACGCGGCCATCCTGAACGCGGGCGGCACCATCGTGTCGCTGCAGGACGACGCCGAGCTCGTCGTCCTGCCGAGCAGCCGCACCGGCTTCGAGCCCGTGCAGCGGTACGAGGTGGCGGAGAGCGCGACGTGGACGCAGCCCACGCTGGTCGGGAACCGCGTCTACGTCAAGGACGTCGAGACGCTGACGCTCTGGACCGTGGAGTAGCCGGCGGCCCGCGGCGAGGTCCGCGTTGCACCGCGCCGGGAGGGCGCCGGCGGACGCCGAGGGCGCCGGTGGATCGTGAGGCGTCCGCAGCCCGACGAGGCAACGGGGAACGACGACCCTGGCATGCTCGATCGGGAGCAACGCGGCCAGGCGGGATGCCTCGCCGCTCGAACGTCGGCGGGACTTCACCGCGGGCGGGCAGGGCCGTCCATGTGGATGCCGCCCGCTCGGCGCCGACCGGAAAGGGATCGCACCGTCAGGAGCCGGCCCCGAGGGACGAAGCGGGCTCCCGGCGGTCAACCAGGAGAGGAATCCAGATGTCGCTACGCATCAACGACGTGGCCCCCGACTTCACGGCGGAGTCGACGCGGGGCACCATCAACTTCCACGAGTGGATCGGGGACGGCTGGGCCATCCTGTGCTCGCACCCCAAGGACTTCACCCCGGTGTGCACGACCGAGCTCGGCTACATGGCGGGGCTGCAGGGCGAGTTCGAGAAGCGCAACTGCAAGATTCTCGGTATCAGCGTCGACGGCGTGAGCGATCACGACCGCTGGTCGCGCGACATCGAGGCGTCGCAGGGGCACGCCGTGAACTATCCCCTCATCGGCGACCCCCAGCTCAAGATCGTCAAGCGGTACGACATGCTGCCGGCCGACGCCGGGGACACCAGCGAGGGGCGGACGCCGGCCGACAACGCGACGGCGCGGTCGGTCTTCGTCATCGGGCCGGACAAGCGGATCAAGGCGACCATCACCTACCCGATGAGCACCGGCCGCAACTTCGACGAGATCCTGCGGCTGCTCGACTCGTGCCAGCTCACGGCGACGAAGAAGGTGGCCACCCCCGTGAACTGGAAGCAGGGCGAGGACGTCATCATCCTGCCCGCGGTGTCCGACGAGGACGCGAAGGCGACGTATCCCGACGGCTGGCAGCAGCCGCTGCCCTACATGCGGGTGGTGCCGCAGCCGAAGTAGCGCGGCGGGGATTCGGCGCCGGATCGTCGGGCGGCGGGAATCGTCGGCCGTCGCATTCGCCCGGTGGACGATTCAGGGTTGCATCGAGCGGGCGGATGCCGGAGGATCTGTCCCTGCGGCGCCGCGTGAAGGGTGGGACGCCCTTCCCGGGGCGCCTCCGGTCCGGGCCGCCTCCCGCGGGCGGGCGGACCGTTCAAACCGTGAAGGAGAGCAGTCATGCAGAAGAGCAATGGACGGCGGCTGGCGTTCGGGGCGTTGGCCCTCGCGCTGGTCGCGATGATCGGGGTCGGCGCCACGCTGACCCGCACCGAGGCCATGCAGGGCGAGCTGGTCTGGGGCCCGGTCTTCGAGGTGGACCCGCTGTGGCCGAAGCCGCTGCCGAACCACTGGCTGCTGTGCACCACCATCGGGGTGTCGGTCGACAACCGCGACCACATCTGGATCGTCCACCGCGGCGACTCGCTGTCGGCCGGCGAGACGCCGGCGGCGCAGGATCCGCCGGTGGCGACCGAGTGCTGCTTCCCCGCGCCTCCGGTGCTCGAGTTCGACCAGGCGGGGCTGCTCGTCAACTACTGGGGCGGCCCCGGCGAGGGCTACGAGTGGCCGGCCTCGAACCACGGCATCTGGGTCGACCACATGGACAAAGTGTGGATCGGCGGCAACGGCGGTCCCGACTCGCATCTCCTGAAGTTCGACCGCTTCGGGAACTTCCTGCTGCAGGTCGGCCGTTCGGGCGGCAACGCGGGCAGCAACGACACCGAGAACTTCGGCCGCGTCGCCAAGATCATGGTGGACCCGAAGGACAACGAGGCGTACATCGCCGACGGCTACCTCAACAAGCGGGTCGCGGTGCTCGACGCCGAGACCGGCGCCATGAAGCGCTTCTGGGGCGCCTACGGCAACACGCCGGACGATGCCGACCTCGGCCGCTACGACCCGAACGCCGAGCCCGCGCCGCAGTTCCGCACCCCGGTGCACTGCGCCGATCTGTCGAACGACGGCCTGGTCTACGCCTGCGACCGCGTGAACAACCGCATCCAGGTGTTCCAGAAGGACGGTACGTTCGTCGAGGAGCTGATCGTGGCCCGCGAGACCCTGGGCGCGGGGTCGGCCTGGGACGTCGCGTTCTCGCGCGACGCCGACCAGAAGTACCTCTACATGGCCGACGGCGTGAACGAGAAGGTCTACATCATCGACCGGCAGGAGATGGAGGTCATCTCGAGCTTCGGCGACGGCGGGCGCCAGCCGGGGCAGTTCTACGGCGCGCACAGCATCGCGACCGACTCGTCCGGCAACATCTACACGACCGAGACGTTCGAGGGCAAGCGCATCCAGAAGTTCGTCTACAAGGGCGAGGGCCCGATTCCCGCCGACCAGGGCGTGGTCTGGCCGTCCAACTGACCCGTTCGCCGCGAATTCGGTAATCGGGAACGGGGATCGGGACCGAGGTTCCGGTCCCCGTTTCTTGTACGCAGGCGACTCACGTCCCCGCTCGGATGCGGTCCGTCACCGGGCTGCTGCCCGCCCGGTTTCCGCCTCGCCTCCAACTGGCGCGGCATCCAGCCCGTTTCGTGCGGCGGGCTGGTACCGCGGCGAGTGGAGGTCGAGGTGCTCGCCGACGGGCTCGCGCTTCTCCTCGATCTTGTCGCTCGCGTAGATGACGGTGGATCTCGCCTGAGCGTCGGTGTGCCGCGCCGGCGGGGTGACCTGCCGACGTTGCCAGCCTGTCGCCGGCGTTCGAGTTCGCGGCACGTCCCGGTGAGTAGCTCCGGCACTGCCGGCGGTTCGCGTCCGGGTGACAGGAGAGCCGCGCTTGCGGCAAACTGTGCCGATGCTTCTCCAACGGGCGTTTCCCGTCGGGCCGTCGGCGACCCTGGCCCTGTGTCTTGCGGCGTCGGCGGCTCTCGCGCCGACCGTGGCCGTCGGCCAGCCGTCCTCGGAACCCGGGCTCGTCCGGTGTCCGATTTTGGACCCGCGCGGGCCCGCGGCCGACCCCGACCTGTACTGCATCGAGCTGGTCCACGCCCCCGACTTTCCCGGCGCCTCCGGCTACGTCGCGCTCACGCCGCCGCCATCGCCGTTCGGCGCCTCGGTGACCGCCGCGGGCAGTCACCGCTTCGACCTGACCCTGCACGCGGCCGGTCTGCCCGACCCGGGCGCGCTCGGCGACTACGCCGGCTACGTGGCCTGGGCGACCACCCCCCTCCTGCGCCCGGTGGTGAACCTGGGCCCGGTCGCGAACGGCCGCAACGCGCTCGGGCCCGTCGACCTCGACAAGTTCCTCGTGCTCGTCACCGCCGAGGCGGCGCACGACCGGGCGTCGTGGACGGGGCGCATCGTGCTGCGGGGCATCTCGGCCGGCATGCGCATGGAGCCCGAGGACCTGCTGGCGGTCACCGGGATGGTCGGGGGCGGCGTCCCGCCCCCGGCCCCGCGCGGCTGGACGCGCCCGCCGATGCACCCGTCGGTGGCGATGATGCCCGGGGTCGGCCGCCTCGCCCCGCCCGTCGACCCGTTCCTGCCGGCAGCAGCGGGGGGGCCGTTTCCCGACGCCGGCCCCGGCGGGATCGTCCGCGAGCAGGCTGGACGTGCGCGACTGGCGGGCGAGCTGCCCGACGCCCGCCCGCGAGAGATCGTCCGCTTGGGCGACGGCGGCACCCTCGACCTCGAGGCGGGCCTCGTCCGCCGCACCATCGGCGGCCGGACGTTCACGATGTACGGCTACAACGGGCAGTACCCCGGCCCGCTCATCCAGGTGCCGCAGGAGGCCACCATCACCGTGAACGTCACCAACCGGCTCGAGTTCCCGACCGCGGTGCACTGGCACGGCATCCGCCTCGAGAACCGGTTCGACGGCGTCCCCGGCCTCACCCAGGACCCCATCGCGCCCGGCGAGACCTTCCGCTACCGCATCCACTTCCCCGACGCCGGCCTCTACTGGTATCACCCGCACCACCGCGAGGACTTCCAGCAGGACCTGGGGCTGTACGGCAACCTGCGCGTCGACGCGGCCGACCCGGACTACTTCGGCCCCGCGAACCGCGAGCAGGTGCTGATGCTCGACGACCTGCTGGTCGGCGAGGGCGGCCTCGTGCCGTTCGGCCGCGAGGCGGCCACCCACGCCCTGATGGGCCGCTTCGGCAACCTCCTGCTCGTCAACGGCGAGCCCGAGTACCGCCTGACGGTGGCGCGGGGCGCGGTCGTCCGCTTCTTCCTGACCAACGTCTCGAACACCCGCACGTTCAACCTCTCGTTCGGCGGGGCCCCGATCAAGCTGGTGGCGTCCGACGTCGGCAGGTTCGAGCGGCAGGCGTGGGTCGACAGCGTGGTCGTCGCCCCGGCCGAGCGCTACGTCGTCGAGGTCCGCTTCGACGAGCCGGGCGAGGCGCGGCTCGTCAACCGCGTGCGCGCCATCGACCACGTGTACGGGAACTACTTCCCCGACGAGACGGTGCTCGGCGCGGTGACCGTCACCGGCGTCCCCGCCGCGCCGGACCACGCGGCCAGCTTCCGCGAGCTGCGCGGCCACCCCGACGTCGCAACGGACATCGACGCCTATCGGGACGAGTTCGACCGCCCCGTCGACCACCGGCTGCTGCTGACCCTCGAGCTCGGCGGGCTGCCCGATCCCCTCGAGCCGCTGCTCAACCTGGACCGCTCGTTCTTCAACCCCGTCGAGTGGAGCGGCACCATGCCGCGCATGAAC
>JAJEEA010000013.1 GCA_022821235.1 Vicinamibacteria bacterium | reverse complement strand
ATCCTCCTCGCTGCCGGTGACCGACTGCCAGACCCACTGCGCCTTGCGGAACTGCTTCCCCGCCAGACGGCCCAACAGATACGGAGTGCCTCTGGTCATGCCGCGTTCCGGGGAGGGGAAGAGCTGCCCGACCGAGCAGCGGAACCTGGCAGGACGGCGTCACCCGTCAACTCGTCTTCCACTCCGAAAACCTGTACCTCGCACGATGCGCGGTAGGCATGGACGGTTCGCCGCGGCGGTTCCACGATCCATACCCGCTGCGTGCCGGCGGAGAAGTGCTCGCCGACCCTCCTCGTTCGCCGAGCGGAGACGCGCCTCACTGCCTGGCATTGTAGTGGAACGCGCGGTCCGGTCCGCGCGGCGGCGAAGCGCCGGTATCATCGACGCAGGTCGCTTGGGCGTCCGGAGACACAGGCCATCGGCACGCGGGCTATGCACCTGTGGTCGCGGGCTCCTGTAGATCCCGGTGGGCGTCAGGCCGAGCCGCCATGCGACGATTGGCAGGCCGGGATGGAGGATTCGATGCAGGATCGCCATGCGGCGGACGTGGGCGATGCCGCGCGGCGCTCCCCTGCTCGCGGCGGCTCGCCGTCGATGCGAGCCGCGGGACTCGAAGCGGACCCCGTGATCGAGGCGTACAAGCGCGACGTCGACCGGACCCTGCTGCGCCAGAACCTGCGCCGGTCAGTGACGGAACGCGTCGCGAACCTGATGGCCCTGCAGCGGCTCGCGCTGGAAGCCCGGCGGGCAGGACGTGCTCGGGAGCCGGATCGGTGACCGACTTCGAGAAGGTCCTCAGAACCTTCAGCGAGGCCGGGATCGAGTGCGTGATTGTAGGCGGTCTCGCGGCAACGGTTCACGGGTCGGCGCGCCTCACCCAGGACGTGGACTTCGTCTACGCGAGGAACCGCGTGAACGTCGGGCGCCTCGTGGCCGCATTGAGGCCGCATTCCCCGTACCTGCGGGGTGCGCCGCCCGGCCTGCCGTTCGAGTGGAGCGAGGCGACCGTCGAGCGGGGGCTCAACTTCACGTTGACGACCGCCATCGGCGACATCGACCTGCTCGGCGAGATCACCGGCGGCGGGGACTACGAGGCGTTGCTGCCCCACAGCGAGCACGTCGACATGTTCGGCTGCCGATGCCGGTGCCTGGACCTGCCCGAACTGATCCGCGTGAAGCGCGCAGCGGGGCGGCCAAAGGACCTGGACGCCCTCGCAGAGCTGGAGGCGCTCCTCGAGGAGCGCGGCGACCGCTCGAGCCGGTAGACCGCGATCAGGCTGCAGTTGCCGCGGTCGGCGTGCCGGCAATCCTGCCCACGACGGCGCCCACCGTGACGCTCCACACGATCTCGTGCACCGTCCAGGCCCACGCGAGCACGTAGCCGAAGTCGACGATGACCAGGTTGAGGAAGATGTGCGTGGGGAACCCGATGAGCACGCCGGCGTAGAGACCGAAGATCGCGCCGCCCGCAGCACCGCCGCGGAAGCACGAGCGAACCCGCTGATAGACCCAGACGAACACCGCCACGGACACGAAATCGCCCAGGTTGAGCCAGAGCAGGGAGCCATCGGTCCGGAATAGCGCCGTCTGCTCCGCGTAGAGGTTCCCCATCAGCAGGCCGTGGAAGATGAAGTCCAGCACGTTCGCGACGATACCGCCGGCCACGATGGAGAGCGCGAGCTGCTTGCTGGTCATGGTTCCTCCCTGCATGGCCCAGGGCGCGGCAGCAGGCGTGGCACCCGCGTCCGCCGCCATCCCGGAAGTGATGATAGGGACGGTTGCGGGTCCCGGGTAGTGCCGGACGTCACGGCCGCGTGATGACGGATGTCATGGGCGTCCGGTCAGGTCAGGGCCCGGGCCACGCGATCTTGCGGTTATGGGCGTCCGCTCGGGGTCAGGGCCCGGGCCACGCGATCTTGCGGTACTTGCGAATCGGGCTCCCGCCGCTCGTCTTCAGCAGGAACGTCCCGCCCGGCACGTCGTACTCCCAGCGCAGCCTCTCGCCGTCGAGGACGAGCACGTCGCCCTCGCGGCTGATGCGGAAGGTGCTCATGCGGATGGGGTCGGACGCGGTCACCGTCAACCTGGCATCGCCGGGCGACGGCCCGCGCAGGTCCTCCGACCGCTCGTAGCCGTAGGTCCACGTCATCGGACCCCAGCGGTACTCCCCGTACCCGGCCGTCGACTCGAAGTCGTCGGGACCGTCGCGGTGGCGCGTCGCCATGACGAGGCCGTCGTGCACCATCCACCGCCCTTCCATCTCGGGGGGCCGCAGCACGAGGTCGCCCACGTGCCACTCGACGAGCTCCCAGGTCCCCTCGATCACCGCCCGGATCCCGGCCGGCGGCGCGAGGTCCTGGGCCGCGGCCCGGTCCGCACCGAGGATCGCGGCGGCGGCAAGGCCGAGCGCGGCGAGCACCGGCGTTCTGCGTTCACGATGACGGTCGGCCATGCAGGCTCTCCCCCCCTCCCTCGGACCTGGCCCGCCCATCGTCGGCTCCGGCTCCGCTGGGCGCCAAACCAACCTGCAGGAGTCCGCGCCCGTTCTACGGCGCAGACCCCTGGTCGACGATTGCCTGCACCATCCCGCTGCTGAAGACGCGGGTGACGGTGGTCGCCGCTCCGCATTCGGCCATGCAGGCTCTCCCTTTCCCTTGGACCTCCTCGACGCTTGCCTGCCCCACCCGGCCGCTGAAGGCGCGGGGACCGCCGGACGAGCTCGTCGTCCACAGGGCGCGCTGCCTCCGGGCGCGCGGCCGCCGATCTGCCCTCGTTCGGGCGCCCGGCCATCGAGACCGATGACGTTGGTCATCGCTCCGCATGTCGCGCGGCGTCTGGCCGGATCTCGTCTCCGGACCGGTCGACCCGGCGGGCCGGCCGGCTCACGGCAACGCGAACACCACCAGCGTGTCGGTGGCCGCCACCGCCACGTACTGGCGGCCGTCCGACCCCCGATAGGTCATCGGATTGGCGTTCCCCGGCGCCGGCAGCCGCGCCTCCCACAATCCCCGGCCCGACGCCGCCTCGAAAGCGCGCAGGCGGCCGTCGTCGGTGCCGGCCACGAACGCGAGGCCGCTGCCGGTGGTGATGGCGCCGGCGCGGATGAGGCGGCCGGTGGCCTGCCGGCCCTCGGGCAGCCCGTCGGTGACCCCGAGGACCTCCTGCCACGCCACGTCCCCGGTGGCCGCGTCGACCGCGGTCAGCCGGCCCCACGGCGGCCGGTGGCACGGCAGGGTGGCGCCGCCGAGCTGCACCGCGAAGCTGGCGGGACGCTGGGCGCCCTTCCGGTACGGCACGGGATGGTCCGGCGGCGCCGCCTCGACGTAGCCGAGGGCGCCGAAGTCCTGGGTGACGACGAGGAGATAGCCGGTGGCCGGGTCCACCGCCACCCCGCCCCAGTTGGCGCCGCCGACGCCGCCGGGGAACGAGAGGGTGGTCCGCAGCGGCGCGCCGGGCTCGCGGTAGACCCACGGGGTGAACGGGCCGGCGTTGTAGATCTCCCCGAGGCTGTCGACGAGGTCGCGGCACGCGGCGGCATGCTCGGGCGACGTGTCCTCGCCGGTCACGAGGTCGTCGGGGTCCCAGGTGAGCCTGGACAGGCCGGCCGGCTTCAGGGGTATCGGCTGGGTGGGCGAGGTCGCCTCGCCGGGGACGTCGCTGGCCGCCACCGGGCGCTCCTCGACCCCGTAGACGGGCTCGCCGGTCTCGCGGTCGAGGATGTAGAGATAGCCCGACTTGGTGGTCACCCCGAGGGCGGCGATCGCGCCGCCGTCGCGGGGGATGTCGAACAGGGCGGGCGGGGCCGGCGGGTCGGCGTCCCACAGGTCGTGATGGATGGTCTGGAAGTGCCACCGGTACTCGCCGGTGGCGATGTCCACCGCGACGAGGGAGTTGCCGTAGAGGTTGTCGCCGGGCCGGTCGCCGCCGTAGTCGCCGGGGATGGGGGACGCCAGCGGCAGGTACACGTGCCCGCGCTCGGTGTCCATGGAGAAGTAGAACGGCCACGCGTTGGCCCCGAGCCGGCCCTGCCAGCTTTCGCCGCCCCAGGTGTCGTGCCCGGGCTGGCCGGGCTGCGCGACCGAGCTGAACTCCCACACCGGGGCGCCGGTGCGGGCGTCGAAGGCGCGCGCGTTGCCGATGCCGCCGATGGTGCCGGCGGGGGTGTTGGCGCCGACCACCACCACGTCGCCGTGCACGAGGGGCACCGAGTTGTAGGGCACCACCATGTCGACGGCGCCGCTCTCGCCGAAGCTCTCGACCGGGGCTCCGGTGGCCGCGTCGAGCGCGCGCAGGTGCTGGCCGGTCGTGAAGATGATGCGCGGGTCCGCGCCGTCCCCGCCGGCCCACCAGGCCACGCCGCGGCGCGACGGACGCGCCCCGTCGAGGGCGTGCCGCCAGATCTCGCGGCCGGTCGCCGCGTCGAGGGCGACGACGCGGTCGGCGGCGGGCACGTACATGACGCCGTCGACGACGATGGGCGTGGCCTGCGAGTTCGGCCCGCGCGCGCTGTCGTCCTCCGCCAGGAGCGAGTAGGTCCACGCCTCGGCGAGATCGGCGACGTTGGCGGCGGTGATCCCGTCCAGGGAGGAGAACCCCGTCCCGGCGGGGTCGCCCCGGTACATGGGCCAGTCGCCGGCGTCGGACGCGGCGGCCGCCTGCTCTCCGCTTCCCTGGGCGGACACGCCGACCCCGCCGGCGCCGGCGAGCCAGATCGCCCCCGCAACGCTCAGAACCACGGCCGACCGCATGCTGCGCTTCACGATGGCAACCTCCTCGTGGGCAGATCAGATCCGCGGCAGCGACGCACGCGGGACCGACCGGAACCTGACGACTTCAGATTGCGCCGGGAGCCGCCGGGCAGGCCCGTGGCATTCGGCCGGCGCACCCCGCGCGGACCGCGTCGCTCCTTCGATGACCGACTGGTTCCCGAGTCGCACTACCTGTTCGACTGGCGACTCCCGCGTGGACAACCCGGCCCCACGGATGTCATCACGTCGACGGGGTCCCTGCAGTCCGTCGCAGTACCCGCCAGGCGCCGTCGTCGCCGGTTGCACGCGGCCGGCCTCACCGGGGCTCCCGGGTCCGCATTGTATCCTGCGGCGGTCGTCCGCGCCGGGAACGGCCGTAGTACCCTGTGCACCGCATTGCCGCCCCTTCCGCATGGCGGGCGGCAGACCGCCCGGACCGACGACAGGTCCCGCCTGATTCCCACGACGGGCGGCAGACCACGAACACGGAGAACGCCATGACCGACCCGAAGCATCCGAACCGAAGCGACTACTCGCGGCGCGAGGCGCTGCGCCTGCTCGGCACCGCCGCCGGCGCCGGCCTCGCCGCCGCGGCCGGCGGGGTCCCCGCCCGGGCCCAGCAGACCTTCTCGAGCGTGGCCCCGCCCGACTTCCCGGAGGGCGCAATCATCCGGACCCTGCAGGGCGACATGGCCCCCGAGGACCTGGCCGACGGCGCCACCCTCTTCCACGAGCACGTCGGCCGGGGCGACGTCGAGCTCGCGGTCGAGGAGCTGCGCGCCTGCGCCTTCGACGGGCTCGGCTGCATCGTCGACGCCGCCACCGGCCGGCGGACGCCCGAGCAGGTCGACCACCTGAACGCCATCGCCGACCAGAGCGAGGTCCGCATCGTGATGGCCGGCGGCTACTTCGAGGACATCGGCTTCGCCGTCTACCCGGTGCGGGTGGCCGAGATGTCGGAGGACGAGCTGGTCGAGGAGCTGGTGGCCGACGCCGCCGCCCAGCGCTGGGGCGCCTTCGGCGAGATCGCCTCGTCGCTCGAGATGCGCCCCGACGAGCGCAAGGTGCACCGCGCCGTCGCCCGCGCCCACCTGCGGACGGGCATCCCCATCTTCACCCACACCCCGCACGAGAGCTGCCCGAGCTGCGCGATGGAGCAGATGGACGTCATCGAGGGCGCCGGCGTCGACCTCTCCCGCGTGGTCATCGGCCACATGGCCACCATCCGGCCCGAGCACGACCCCCTCGCGACCCACCGCGAGGTCGCGCGCCGCGGCGCGTTCATCGGCCTCGACACCCTCGGCCACGAGATGAGCCGGTCCGACATCCCCGCCGCCGACAAGGTGCGGATGGTGCAGGACCTGCTCGAGGCGGGGTTGATCGACCACGTCCTGCTGTCGTCCGACCAGGGCAACGTCCGCCAGTTCAAGCGGTACTACGGCCACGGCTGGTCGTCGGTGCTGATGCAGTTCGTGCCCAAGCTGCGCTACGCGGGGGTGCCCGAGGAGGCCATCCACCAGATGCTCGTCGACAACCCGCGGCGCTTCCTGTCGTTCGTGCCCGTCGGTGAGGGCTAGGAGCCCCGCGGCAAGAGGCCGCGCTGTCTTCGACCGGCGAGGTCGCGGGGCAGGTGTCGATCCCTTTCGGGTCCCGCGGCCCGTGCGAGGACCCTGCAGGGTGACAACGTGAAGCTGTTCCTGAAGACCGCCGTGTTCACGGTGGCGATGCCCGGCACCTTTGCGGTTCTCCTTCCGATCGTCCTCGCCGGAGATCGAACGGCCGCCAACGGCGCCACGCTCGGATTGGCCCTGCCCCTCTTCGCGCTCGGCATCGTTCTGTATCTGCGCTCCGCGTGGGACTTCGCGGTGTATGGGAGTGGAACCCCCGCACCCATCGATGCGCCGAAACGCCTTGTGATACGGGGGTTTTACCGCTACACACGGAATCCAATGTACGTCGCGTCGCTGAGCGTGGTCGTCGGTTGGGCCACCCTGTTCGGAGCGGCCGTCCTTCTCGCCTACGCGGTCGCGCTGTTCGTCTTCTTCACCCTGTTCGTGCGGCTCTACGAGGAGCCGCGGCTGAGGCGGGAGTTCGGCGACGAATACGCGACGTACGTCTCGCAGGTCGGCCGCTGGCTGCCCCGCCGGCGGCTCCGCAGCAAGGTCACCTGACAGGGCGAGCGGGGAACCTCGAAGGCCGGACCCCTTCAGCGAGACGGTTGTTCCCGGGTTACGCGCGCGCCCTCGGCCGTGCGGCGACCGAGGGCGCGCGACAAGCATCGATGCGCGATCAGAACATCGCGATGGGGTTGGCGGGGCTGCCGGTGCCCCGCGCGACCTTCAGGGGCAGGGCCATGAACATGAAGGCGTAACGCCCCTCCTCGGCGCACGCCTCGGCCAGCGGCTCGAGCAGCGCGTTGTCGAGCAGGGCCACGCCGTAGTTGAACAGGACGCCGTGGACGGGGAACGTGAGGCCGTAGGGGTCGGGCCGCGCGTCCATCATGTCCCAGCCGAGCAGGGCCACGTCGTGGTCGCGGATGAACTTGGCGCAGGTCACGCCGAGCCCCGGCCGGTCGCCGCCCCCGTACTCGCCGCCGGCCCGGACGAACGAGTCCTTGCCGCTGTAGACGAGCAGGGCGTCGCCGGGCTCGACCTCGACCCCCTGGGCGGCGGCGATCTCCTCGAGCTCCCAGCCCTGCACGGGGTTGCCGGGGGTCACGTGGGGCTCGCCGCGGTGGCGCGGCACGTCGAGCAGCACCCCCTTGGTGATGATGCCGTCCGACCACGCGTCGATGGCCCCGAAGAACGCCCCCTGGGTGGTCACCTCCACGTCGGGGTCGCGGCCCTGCCACATGCCGTCGCTCTCCCACATGTGGCACAGGGCGTCGATGTGGGTCACGGTCTGCCCGTGGTAGATGAAGCCGTAGTAGTCGGACACCGCGCCCCCGCCGCCCTCGCGCGGGCTCTTGCGGATGAACTGCTGCGAGGGCTCGAAGACGCGGCTCGCCGAGACCTTCCGCCCCGACCGCACGAGCCGGGCCGCGGCCGCGCTCTTCTCGTCGGTGATGAGGTTGATGGCGCCCTTCTCGTCGTCGTCGCCCCACCGCCCCCAGTTGCGGCGGTCGGTGTACCACGACTGCACCTCCTCGGCCGTCGGCATCCGGGGGTCGGCCTGGGCGGAGGCGGCCGAGCCGGGAGCGCCTGCCGCGACGGGCCGGGTCATGTGGCGTTCCAGCAGCTCGGACGGCGAGAAGCTGTCCGGTGCGGCCGGACGGCCCGCGGGTCCGCTCCACGCGCCCGCGCGCCCACCGAGGGCCGCGCCGCCGGCCGCCGCCGTCGTCAACGTCGTCAGGAACCGTCGTCTCGAAGAGGCCATGGATCTTCCTTTCTGCGGTTGCGACAGGTCTTCACCATCCCGAGTGGTGGAACGGGGTTCATCATAACAGTCCGCAACGGGGCCCGCGCGGCCCCGGAATCGGGCGCCGAACGGACAGGAAGAGACGAGGGAGCCAGTCGGCCGGAGGTGACCGCGGGGCGCGACGGAACGACGCGGATCACGCCGGTCGCGTGCGCAGACGTGCCCGCCCGGGGGCTGAGGGGACCTCGACGAGCCCCTGGGTGCTGGTGGCGATGTCGGCGCGCCCGGCCGCGCGCTGAGGTGACCCTGCGGACGGCGTCTTCCCGCCGCGCCGCACCGGCGCGCCCGCCCGCGGGCTGAAGGAACCGTGGCGCATCGGGGACCGGGTCAGGGGGCACCCAGGTCGAGCGAGAGCCCCAGCGAGACGAAGCGGTGCTTCTTCGACGCGCCGGTGCGGTGGTAGAACAGCGGCTCGAGGGCCGCCTCGGGCGAGAGCGCCTCCGCGACCACCGGCGGCCCCGGGTTCTTGTAGTAGTCGAACTTCACGAACAGCTTCGTCCGGCCGGCGAGGCTGTCGTCGCGGCGGGGCCGCCAGTCGATGCGCGCGAACCAGTCCATGCGGTAGGCGAGCAGGCCGTCGGGGAGGCGGCGGGGAGAGCTGATGGGCAGCTTGAAGGACGGGATGAACTCGATCGAGAGGGACGACAACGGCCGCATGGCGATGGTCGGCCACAGCAGGAACCGGTAGCGGTGCCGCCCCGGGACGCGGAGGTAGCGGGTCGGCAGGTCGACAATCGCGGCGGCGGGATCGCCGGGCGGGAGACCGAGCCGGGAGACCGGGGTCTCGATCAGGGCGTTCTCGAACTCGGAGAAGACCCCCACCCCCAGCGACAGCGACACCATCGCCTGCCGGGCCCCGAGCCCCCGCGCGAGCGGGCCCACCACGTCGAGGAGGCCGTCGAAGACGGCGGGATCGGGCCTGGGGTCGTCGGCCGCCGGCTGGTACGCCGGAGCGCCGACCGCCGCCGCGCCGTTCCCACGCCCGCCGATGACCGTGGGGGCAACGGCCGCCGGGTAGTTCCCGCCGTCCGCGGCGACCGGGGAGGCGGCGGGCGCCGTGCCCAGGGGAACGCAGGCGGACGGCGGCGCGTCCCCCCCCGCGGGGTCGAAGCCGGCCCGCAGCCGCTCGACACCGCAGCGGAAGCCGCCGGGGCCGGCGGCCGCGAGGTGGGCGAGGGCCCGGGTCCCCGCCTCGTCGTCGAGCCGCGGCCCCAGGTCGACCCCGAAGCTCACCCCGCCCCCGATCTCGTAGCGCGAGGTGATGCTCATGGCGTCGTCCGAGTAGCGCTCGATGAACGCGAACGCCCCGAGGTGGTCGGTGGACCGGTGGTCGTAGCCGAGCCGCACCCGGCTGAAGTCCTGCTCGAAGACGTCGTCGTGGATGAGGGCCCGCATGTCGCCGAGCAGCCGCACCCGCGACCGGTAGCCGCCCCCGCCGAGCCGGGCGCCGGCGCGCAGGCCGAAGAACGTCTCGTTGCCCGGACCGCCGCTGAAGTCGCCGGTCTCGTCGGCGCTGAAGCTGAAGTCGACCTCGCCGACGAGGCCGCGCTGCCGCGCCTCCTGAGCCGCCAGCGCGTCGAGGGTGCTGCGGAACCGATCCCAGTCGCCGCCGAGGATGCGCCGCGCCGGCCCGGCGAACGGGGCGAGCTGCTCCCGCAACACCAGGACCCGTGCACCGTCCCGTCCCGGGGCCGCGTCCGGCTCCTGGGCCCAGGCCGCACCGACCGGCGCCGCCAGCGCGCAAACCAGCAGCAGTCCTCTCGCTCCTCTCGCCACTCTCATGCCACTCCTCTGATCGAACGGACGCTTGGGGCCCCGGACCCGCTTCCATGCACGACGGGGCGCGGTACATCGTCGTCGCCGTCAGCGGCGGCGGCCACGCCCGCGAGCTTCTGGCGTACCGGCTGGACTGACCGGCGCTCGCGCGGCAGTTCTGCCGACCGTCCAACCCGGCGTCGTGCGAGCGCGCGGCATCGCCCCGCGCGGCTGTCGCCAAAGGCGGGGCGATCTTGCCACGTGGCGGCGGCATCCGGTGAGCGGACGCACGGCCGGTCATATAATTCACGAACCGATTCGGCCGAGCCACGCCGCGTCGAGACCGGCGACGGCACCGGCGGGGCTGCAAGGCGCCCTTTGTATAGACAGGCTCGACGAGGGACCGAACCTCGGATCGCTTCAGACCTGGAAGGTGGACCCATGGTGACCAGCCCGCGCGCGCTCCTCCTCGGCGTCACCCTGCTCGCGAGCGTCAGTCTGCTCGCCTTCCCGGCCGGCGCCTCGGCCCAGCCCGAGCCGGCGCCGGTGCCCGAGCTGCTCGATGACTTCGTCCCCGTCACCGACGCGATGCTGCGTGAGCCGGCGCCCGAGAACTGGATCGGCTTCCGCAACGGCTACGCCCTGTGGGGCTACAGCCCCCTCGACCAGATCGACGCCGGCAACGTCGGCGAGCTGCGGCTCGTCTGGTCGCGGGCCATGCAGGAGGGCTACCAGGAGGTCGAGCCCATCGTACACAATGGCGTGATGTTCCTCGCCAACGTCGAGGACATCGTGCAGGCCCTCGACGCGACCACCGGCGACCTCCTGTGGCAGTACCGGCGCAACCTGCCCGAGAACATCGCCAACGTCACGGGCACCCGCTACCGCTACCGCAACGTCTCCATCTACGGCGACAAGATCTTCCTCGCCACCAACGACGCCTACATCGTCGCCCTCGACGCCCGCACCGGCGAGCTCGTGTGGGAGACCGAGCGGGCCGACTACCGCGAGCGGGTGGCGCAGACGGCGGGGCCGACCATCGTCAACGGCAAGGTCATCAACGGCTCGCGCTGCAACCCGTCGAGCCCGCGCCCCGGCGGCTGCTTCATCACCGCCCACGACGTCGACAGCGGCGAGGAGCTGTGGCGCGTCAACACCGCTGCCACCCCCGACCAGTTCGGCGGCGACACGTGGGGCGGCCTGCCCCGCGCCGCCCGGCGGCACGCCTCGGCGTGGATGGTGGGCAGCTACGACCCCGATCTCCACCTCGTCTACTGGGGGACGGGGCCGCCGGCGCCCCTGCCCGAGTCGCTGCGCGGGGCCGGCAAGGCGGACCTGCTCTTCACCAACTCGACCCTCGCCCTCGACCCCGACACCGGCGAGATGGCCTGGTACTTCCAGCACCTGCCCCGCGACAACTGGGACCTCGACCACGTCTACGAGCGCATGATCGTCGAGACCGAGGTGTCGCCGAACCCCGCCTCGGTGCCGTGGATCAACCCCGCGGTGACCCCGGGCGAGCGGCGCAAGGTCATCACCGGCATCCCCGGCAAGACCAGCCTCATCTGGACGCTCGACGCCGCCACCGGCGAGTTCCTGTGGGCGCGGCCCACCGTCTACCAGAACATCATGACCGGGCTCGACCTCGCGACCGGACGCCCGTCGTTCGACGAGTCGACGGCGCCGGTGTCGGTGCGGGACCCGGCGTTCGCGTGCCCCCACCTGCTCGGCGGCAAGAACCAGCCGTCGGGCGCCTACCGCCCCGACACCGGCGCCCTCTACATGCCGCTGAACAACGCCTGCATGGACATCGCGATGTCGGTCGAGGTGGCGGGGCCGAGCGACGGCTACGACGTGCGCGTGCAGGTGCGCCACCGGCCGGACGTCGACCCCGACACGGCGCCGGTGGGCCGCCTCGAGGCGGTGTCGGCGTCGACCGGCGACACCCTCTGGCTCTACGAGCAGCGCGCCCCCATCTACGGGTCGGTGCTCGCCACGGGCGGCAACCTGCTCTTCTCGGGCGACGTCGTCCGCCGGTTCCGCGCGTTCGACGCCGAGACCGGCGAGGTGCTGTGGCAGACCATCCTGAACGGGCCGGTCAGCGGCCGGCCGATGACCTTCGGCGTCGGCGGGCGCCAGTACCTCGCGGTGGGGTCGGGCGGCCTCACCCAGGGCACGGGCTTCCTGCAGCTCACCCCCGAGCTCACGACCCCGAGCGGCAGCAACACGCTGTTCGTGTTCGCACTGCCGGAACAGGCCCAGGAGTCCACGCCGTAGAACGGTGCAGACTCCCGGTGTCCCGAGCCGTCGTTCACGGAACGACTCTGCGCGGCATTACTCCTTTTTTTGCAGTGTCTTGCGGAGATTCAACGGCTTTCGAGAACTTCACGGCCAGGACACTGGCAGGGTTGGTTGGGCGCCCGGCGGAGCCGCAGGCGACGATGGGCGGGCCGGTGTCCGCAGAGGGCAAGGCGCTCCGCAGGACACCGCAAGATGCCGGTATCATTGGGGTGGACGCGGGATTCGTCTTCCCCGGACTTCCGTCCCCGTGCCCCCGGAGGGTACATTTCCGACACCTCTAGACCACGGAGCAGGATTCATGCCCATTCACGTCAGAACACTCGCCTCGATGCTCGTGATTCTCGGTATGGCGGCCGCCGCCGGCGCCCAGGGCCGCGACATTCTGCCGCCGGTGCCGACGCCGACGGACATCGCGCCCGGCAGCATCACCTGCGACGAGTGCCCGTATCCGGCCCCGAGCAAGTATCTCGACATCAGCGTCTACGGCCAGGACGTGCGCATCTCCTACATGGACATCGCGCCGACCGGCACGGCCAACGGCCACGTGGTCATGCTGATGCACGGCAACAACTTCGGCGGCTTCTACTTCGGCGACATCATCGACGGGCTGACCGACGCCGGGTTCCGCGTCGTCGTCCCGGACCAGATCGGGTACGGCAAGTCGTCGAAGCCCATCGCGCCCTACAACTTCAACACGCAGGCGCGGAACACGCAGCTCGTCCTCGAGCACGAGGGGATCGACAAGGTGATGGCGGTCGGCCACTCGATGGGCGGCATGCTCGCGACGCGGTTCACCACGCAGTATCCCGACTCGGTCGAGCGGCTGGTCATCTACAACCCCATCGGCCTCTCCGACAACCGGTTCAACCGCCCGATGACGCCGGTCGATCAGATCTACGAGCGGACCCTCCGGACCGACTACCAGAGCACCCGCCGCAGCCTCAGCCGGTACGTCGGGCACGACCCGTCGGCCTGGAACGACAAGTTCGAGCTCTACACCCGCATCCGCTCGTCGTGGACCCTCAGCTCCGACTATCCGCGGCTCGCCATGGTGCAGTCGATCATCAGCCAGATGCTCTACTAGGACCCGGTCGTCTACGACTGGCCGCATGTCCACGTGCCGACGCTCGCCTTCGGGGGCGCGGAGGATCTGCTGCTCGGTCCGGCGGAGGTCTTCCAGGAGCGGATGCAGGTGCTGGCCGACACCGTCCCGAACGGCAACGGCCGCGTGCTGCTCTTTCCCGGGCTGGGTCACGTGCCGCACCTGGAGCGGCCGGACATCATCGTGCCCGCGCTCGTCGACTACCTGATGGAAGGCGTCGAGTAGCGCCGTTCGGAGAAAGGTACGGCCGCGAAGACGTGACGGCGCCGGCTCCGGGCATGGACCCGGGGCCGGCGCAATCGGCTGGACGGAGAAGCGGTCGCCTCGGGCCCCGGCCGCCCCGCCGCTCCCGGCGGGAGCCCGCCCCCGCCTACGGCGCGGACTCCTCGCGCCGCCTCGCCTCGAGGAGCTCCTGCCGGGTCTCCAGCTCGTTGGTCACCCGGACCACGCCGTAGGCCCGGCGGGCGATGCTCTCCGCGAGAATCCTGTCCGCCTGGTCGAACACCACCCCCTTCAGCGTCACGTAGCCGTTGCGGACGATGATCGACATCCGGGGCGCCAGCCCGAGGTAGCGGTCGAACTGCGGGTGGCCGAACAGCGCCCGGGCGATGCGGTAGCGTAGCCCCTCGTCGTGGATGCCCGGCGACAGGACCTCGAGCTCGTCGACGATCGCCTGCACCCCGCGCACCTTCGCGATGCGCTCGTAGAGGTCGGCCGGCTTGTCGGGGCGCGCGGTCACGTCGCCGCGCAGCGTCACCACGCCGTTCTCGACGGTGACGTCCACGTAGTCGAACACCGAGTAGTAGGGATAGCGCACGATGGCCTGCCCCACCGCGTTGCCGAGCTCCTTGTCGGTCTCGGGCATCGCGACGATCAGGTCGCTCATGACGTCGCGCACGCCGCGGGTCCCCCGCGCCCGCTCGATCGCCCACTCCTTGTCCCAGAGCGTCGCCAGTGTGCCGGCCAGGGTGACCTCGCCGCCGCGGACGGCGACCTCCACCCGGTCCCCCACCGCCGCCTCGTCCGCGAGCCGGCGCTCCACCGCCTGCCGCAGCGCGTCGTCCGTGTCGTTCGCCGCGGCGCCCGTCGCGACCAGCGTCAACGCCAGCATCCCCGCCGTCATTCCCGCGATACCCACTCGACCCACTCGCCTGCGAACCGTCACTCTCATGCTCTCCTCCGATTCCTCCGAGACATCGGACCGCCGCGCCAAACCGGAAGGCCGAGGCCCCGAGCCGCGGCGGCGTTCCTGACTGAACCCATGGAAAGCATGAAGCGTGCCAACTCTGGCGTGAAGACAAAGTCCTCGTATCCCATTGCAGCCAAAGGGGACTTCATGGAGTGTGCACGCAACCGCGGAGCGCCGAACGTCCTCCCGAGTGGACACTGCACGCACGGACCGGAGGCCGAGCCGGGCCGAGCCGGGTCAGGGGGCAGGCGGACTGCTATGATGGAGGCGCATCCGTTACCAGGGGAGGCTGACATGAGTCAACGCTGTCGCAGGTCCGTCGGCGTCGCGGCGCTCGTGTTCGCGGTCGGGTCGCTCGCGCCCGCCCTCGCGCTGGCCCAGGACGAGGCCCCGCGAACGGCGTGGGGACGGCCGGACCTCCAGGGCGTGTGGGACTTCCGCAGCATCACGCCGCTGCAGCGGCCCGAGGACCTCGCCGACCGCGAGTTCCTGACCGAGGAAGAAGCGGCCGAGCTGGAGCAGAACGCGGTGGCCCGCGACGTCCGCCTGTGGGAAGCGGCCCCGCGCCGGACCGAGGCGGGCGGGAGCGTCGGCGGCTACAACAACTTCTGGATGGACCGGGGGCTGCGCGCGGTCGAGACCCGCCGCACCTCGCTCATCACCTGGCCGCCGAACGGCCGGATGCCGGCGATGACCGCGGACGCGCAGCGGCGCGCGGACGAGCGGCGCGACCACCTGCGCGAGAACCCGGCCGGCTCGTGGGAGGACTTCAGCGCGGGCGTGCGCTGCATCCTCGGCTTCAACGCGGGCCCGCCGTTCACGCCGAGCGCCTACAACAACAACATGCAGCTCTTCCAGACGCCCGACCACGTGGTCATCGTCACCGAGATGGTGCACACCGCGCGCATCGTCCCCCTCGACGGCCGGCCGCGGCTCGACCCCGACGTCCGGCAGTGGTCGGGCGACTCGCGCGGCCGCTGGGAGGGCGACACCCTCGTCATCGAGACCCGCAACTTCGACGCCAAGCGGCGCTGGCGGAACACCACCGAGGGCGCGCGGCTCGTCGAGCGGCTGACCCGCGTCGACGCCGACACCCTGAACTACGAGTTCACGGTCACCGACCCGGAGACATGGACGAGCCCGTGGACGGCGTCGGTGCCGCTGGCCCTGAACCCCGAGCCGATGTTCGAGTACGCCTGCCACGAGGGCAACTACTCGATGCCGTTGATGCTCGGGGGACAGCGCAACATCGAGTTGAACGCCTCGAACCAGCCGTAGCAGCCCATCCGGTCGCCGCCGAACCGAATCACCGATCGGCTCGGCGGCGGACCGTCGACGAGCCGTCGTCTTCATCCGCGCCCGGTCTCCGGTGGTCGGATCCGTACGCGCTGGGGGTCCGCCGTCACGATTGCGCCACGGGCGAGCTCCTCGCCGTAACGCCGGAGCACGGCCGCGCACGCATGTCCCTGACTCCGCGCGCTCAGGTTCACCAACCGAACGATTCCGCAATGTTGACGTCGATGCACGACAGCCAGCTCACCGAAGTCCTTGTCGAGCGTCACCAGGACCTGCCCCCGCGCGCTTGCCGTGGCGAGTATGCCCTCATCGCCCGGATCGGCCGACCAACCCCCGACCCAGTCGACATCGTGCCCCGCGGAGCGCAGGGCGGACGCGGCGCCGCCCCAAACACAAGCATCGAGCAGGACCTTCACGTTTCCGCAGACTCGACGAGCGGCAACTCAATGCGTTCGTGCCCGACCAGGCGCCTCGCGTACACCAGGCATGCACGGATGTCGTCGGGCTCCAGCCACGGGTAGCCCTGCAGGAGGATCTCAGGAGTGTCGCCGGCCGCCAACATCCCGAGCACATGCTCGACCGCCAAGCGGCGGTTCCGGATGATGGGCTTGCCGCCGAAGATGTCCGGGTTCGCGGTGATGCGACGAAGGAGGTCGGCTTCGTTGGCAGGATGGGTCACGCTGCACCTTCGCCATCATGCTATCTCATCCGGCAGGAGAGAACTCCGTGGTTCGCCGGAGCTCGACGCCTTCCCGGCACAAGTCGAGAAGACCCGAAGCGACGCCGCGCGCTCGCGCCTCAGCCCGGCGAGGTCCCGCGCACAGAAGTCCACATCGTTCAGTCCCACGAACTCGCCGCGAAACAGGTCGAGGTCGGGCTCGAACTCGATCAGTCCCCGTCCTCCAGCAGCCAGCGGGCGGCCGGGGCCCAGACGATGCGGTCGGGAAGCGGGCGCGGCGGGGGGGAAGCGTCGAGGGTTACGAGAAGGAGGCGCGCATCGCCGTAGGCCCCGCCCGCCGATTGGAGCGCGCGCACCTCCCGCTCCCAGGTCGCGTCGGCGGCGGTGTCGAGACAGACCTGCACGAGCAGCGGCGCCTCTCCCGGCCGGTGCGCGAAGAAATCGACCTCCCACCCCTCGGCCGTGCGCAGGTAGGAGACCTCCCAGCCGCGCCGCTCCAGCTCCAGCAGGACGGCGGTCTCCAGGGCCCGGCCGGGGTGGGTGCGGCCGCTCCGGGCGAAGAGCGAGATCAGCCCCGGGTCCACGGGGTAGGCCTTCCGGGGATTGACCATCCGCTGCCGTTCCGAGGCGGCGTGCAGCGAGACGGTGCGGACGAGAAAGGCGTCCTCCAGGTAGCCGAGGTAGGCGTGCAGGGTGTCCTTGCCGACCCGGACGCCCTGCGAACGCAGGGTGTCGTAGTGCTTCTTGACCGAGAAGGCGCCGCCGGGGTGCGCCAGCAACTGCCGCTGCAGCCAGCGCAGCGCGAGCGGGTTGGTGACCGCGTGCCGGTCGATAACGTCGCGCAGGACGACCACGTCGACGTAGCCGGCGAGCAGGGCGTTCCGGTCGCGCGGGTCCGCGCTCTGCGCCTCGGGAAAACCCCCGTCGACGAGATAGCGCCGCAGGCGCGCGTCGAGCGCCGCGGCCGACCATGTCCCCGCCCCGGCCGGCGCGGCCGGCTCGTCCCCGGTGTGGCGCAACGCTTCCCGGAAGCTGAAGGGATGGACCAGTACCTCCATCGCCCGGCCGCGCAGGCTGGTCGCCACCTCCCGGCTCAGGAGGCGGGCCGAGGAACCGGTGACGAAGAACTCGACCCCGCCGGTGTCCATCAGCCGGCGGACCAGCCCCTCCCACCCCGGCACGACCTGGACCTCGTCCAGGTACACGGTGACGCCGTCCGCCGCCTCGAGGTGCGGAAACCGGCGGACGTGCTCGTCGAGCAGCCAGCCGAGGTCGGCGACGGTGAGGCCGGCGAGCCGCTCGTCCTCGAGCAGAAGCAGCAACTGGGACTCGGGGAGGGCGCCCGCGGCGAGGCGTGCGGCCCGGCACTGCGCCAGGAACGACGTCTTGCCGCTACGCCGCACGCCGATGACGGCGAACGCCTTGCCGGGGATGGCGGGAAGCCGCACGTCCCGGCGCGTCAGGCGCCGAGCCGGGCTGGCCAGCGACTCTTCAAGCTTGGCGCGCAGGATCTCGCGGGAAATTGTCACTACCAAAGTGACAATATACGAGAATCTGTCACCAGGTAAAGGACAAATCACCACAGGCGCCGGCAACAGGATGTTCGTGTCGGCGGGCGTTCCTCACGCCTCTCCCGCCCATCCCGCGGCGGCCGCCTCGATCAGATCCTCGATGGATCGCGGTGCCGTTCCCGGTCGCGCGAGCATGCCGAAGACGGCCGAAGACGGCGTCCCCCGCTTCGCGCGGAGCCGCAGGCATCCGTCCTCGAGCAGATCCACGTCCACCTTGTCGCCCGGCCGCGCCCCCAAGTGATCCAGCGCCTCCTTGCGCAGGGTGACCTGTCCCTTGGCGGTAACAGTCAACGTGATGGACATGTCCCCAGGATCAGCCGTCCGACGTCAGCGACAGCGGCTCGAGGTCGACGCGGCCGGTGCTGTCGCCGAAGCGGTCGGCCGGCACCCCCGCCTTGTCGAGCAGGCCCAGGAGCAGGTTGGCCATGGGGGTCAGCTCGGGGAACTTGATGTGGCGGCCGCCCCGCAGCCGGCCCGCCCCGCCGCCGACGAGGACCAGCGGCAGGTTCTTGTGGTCGTGGAGGTTGCCGTTGCTCATGCCGCTGCCGTGCAGCACCATCGAGTGGTCGAGCAGCGACCCGTCGCCGTCGGGGCTCGCGGCCAGCTTCTCGACGAAGTACGAGAGCAGCGAGACGTGGTAGGCGTTGATCTTGCCGATGGCCGCGATCTTCTCGGGGTTGTCCTGGTGGTGGGACACCGCGTGGTGCCCCTCGTTGACGCCGATCCAGGGGAACGTGCGAGCGCTCTGCTCGCGCCCGAGCTGGAGGCTGAAGACGCGGGTGATGTCGGCCTGCCAGGTCAGCAGCAGGAGGTCGAACAGCAGCCGGGCGTGCTCGTCGTAGGTCTCGGGAATGCCGACGGGCCGGTCCGGCAGGGCGAGGGCCGAGTCGCCGGCCTGGGCCTCGGCGCGCTGGATGCGGCGCTCGACCTCGCGCACCGCGTCGACGTACTGGTCGACCCGCGCGCGGTCGCCGGGGCCGAGGCTGCGCACGAGCCGGGCCATGTCGTCGGAGACCGAGTCGAGGATGCTGCGGTCGCGCCGCATCTCGGCCCGCCGCTCGTCCGCCGTGCCGCCGTCGCCGAAGAGCCGCTCGAACACCATGCGGGGGTTGTTCTCCATCGGCAGCGGCGTCGTCGGCGACGACCACGACAGCGTGTTGACGTAGACGCAGTTGTAGCCGTTGTCGCAGTTGCCGACGAGGAAGCTGTTCTCGAGCGTCAGCTCGAGCGACGGCAGCCGGGTGTCCCGGCACAGCTCGCGGGCCGCGATCTGGTCGACGGTGGTGGCGAGCCGGACGTCGGCGCCCTCGGTCATCTTGGGCCGCGCCGCGCTCAGCCAGCTCGCGTTCGAGCGGGTGTGCTCGGCGTTGCCGTCGGTGCCGTTGCCCTGCGCGTTCTTGTGCTCCATGTTGGTGAGCACCAGCATCTGGTGCTTCACCGGGTCGAGGCCCGACAGGATCGGCGAGAGCTCGAGCGCTCCGCCCTCGCCCGGGGGCGTCCACTGGTTCTGGCCCTCCGGCGCCCACGTCACCGAGCCGTGCGGGAAGTAGATGAAGCCGAGCCGGCGCACCGGGTCGGCCGAGGTCCTGGCGGCGGCGGTCAGGGCCGGCACCATCGCGTCGAGCAGCGGCAGGGCCAGGGTGGCCCCCATCCCCCGGATGAACGTCCGTCGAGGCAGATGCGTCTTGGTGATGATCATGGGATCGGTCTCGGTTGGTGGACCGCGGTCAGGGCCCCGGCCGGGGCGGCCGCAACCGCCGCGACGGCCGGCCCGGCGGGGCCGGGGCGCCGCATGCTCTTGACGTTGCTGGAATCGGAGAACCGGTAGCCGTCCGTCACGGCACGCTCGACCGCGCGCGCCGACGGATCCGGCGACGCCGCGGCAGCCGGCGAGACCTCCGCCGCCGGCGCGACGGCAGCGGAGACGGCCGACGCAGCCGGTGAAGCGTCCACCCCCGCCGGAACGGCCGCGACGACCGGGACGGCCGGCCCGTCGGCGGCGGCCACCCCGACGGCATCGGGACGCCGCATCTGGAACGGGGTGCTCTTCACGATGCCGAGGACGAGGTCGGAGAACACGTAGCCGCCGGCCCTCGCCTCGCGCTCGACGGCGCGGACCGCGGGCGCGTCGTAGTGCTCGGTCGCGCGGCCCAGCGCATAGGTCATCAGCTTGTCGACGAGGGTGCGCACGAACTGATCGGAACGGTCGAGGAGGGCCTGCCGCAGCCCCGCCACCCCGTCGAAGGTCGTCCCGTCCGGCAGCCCGCCCGTCGCGTCGATGGGGGCGAGACCCGCCGTCAGCGTCCGCCAGCGGCCGATGGCGTCGAAGTTCTCGAGCGACAGCCCCACCGGGTCCATGAGGGCGTGGCAGGCGGCGCACGCGGGGTTGCGGCGGTGCTCCTCCATCCGCTCGCGCATCGAGAGCACCGCGGCCGACTTCGCCTCGTCGAGCGGCGGCACGTTCGCGGGCGGGGGCGGCGGCGGGGTGCCGAGCAGGTTCTCGAGCACCCACTTGCCCCGCACCACCGGCGACGTCCGGGTGGCGTAGCCGGTCACCGCGAGGATGCTGCCGTGCCCGAGCAGGCCGCCGCGCGGGCTGCCCGGCGGCAGCGAGACGCGCCGGAACCGGCTCCCCGCGACCCCGGGCATGCCGTAGTGCCGCGCGAGGCGCTCGTTCAGGAACGTGTAGTCGGCGGTGATCAGGTCGAGGGCGCTGCGGTCCTCGCGCACCACGCTCTCGAAGACGAGCTCGGTCTCGCGGCGGAGGGCGCGGCGCAGGGTCTCGTCGAAGTCGGGGAAGACGATGAAGTCGGGCGAGACCGCGGGGAGGTTCCGCAGGTACAGCCACTGGGCCGCGAAGCTCGTCACCAGCGACGCCGAGCGCTCGTCGGCGAGCATGCGCCGCACCTGCGCCTCGAGCACCGCGGGGTCGCGCAGCCCGCCGCGCGCCGCGGCCTCGATCAGCTCGTCGTCGGGCAGGCTGCTCCAGAGGA
This sequence comes from Vicinamibacteria bacterium, assembly GCA_022821235.1. Taxonomy (GTDB): domain Bacteria; phylum Acidobacteriota; class Vicinamibacteria; order Vicinamibacterales; family UBA8438; genus JAJEEA01. Next base: position 31,897 of record JAJEEA010000013.1, on the reverse strand, counting down.
AGAACGACAGCCGCGACGCCAGCTCGAGGCCGCTCACCGGGTACGGCCCGTCGGCCCCGGCCGGGTCGCGCTCGACCCGCAGCAGGAACTCGGGGCTCACGAGCAGCCGGCGCAGGGCCATCTCGACGCCCTGGTCGAAGCCGCCGTCGGCCCGGCCCTCGTCGAAGAAGCCGAGCAGCAGGTCGACGTCGGCGTCCGTGGCGGGCCGGCGGTAGGCGCGGCGGGCGAGGGTCCGGAGGACTTCGGCCGCGCACGCCCGCTCATCGGAGAAGGCCGCGGCCGGCCCGGCGCCGGTCGGCTCGGTGTCCGCCGACGCGGAGCCGTTCGCCAGCCGGCGGGATGTGGTGGGCGACGACGCGGAGGACGGCGCGCCGTCCTCTACCGGCCGGCACGTGAAGATGCGGCGGCGGCTCGGGGTGTCGCCGGGGCCGGTGGCGTCGAACGGCCCCGTCACGGTGACCGCGTACACGTTCGGCTGGGTACGCTGGTCGCCGCCGACGGTGATGTGCACCTTCTCGAACGGCTGCCGGTGGCGCTCGACCAGCTCGCCGCCCTGGCTGACGAACGCCGCGCCCACCGAGTGGGGGCCCGCCGCCACCGGCACCCGCACGAAGAGGTCGGCGTCGGCCGGCCGGTCGTCGGGCTGGTAGAGCAGGCTCTGCGTCGCGGCCTGCCGCCGGGCCGGCGGCGACACCGTCAGCACCTCGACGGGGGCCCCGTCGAGCAGGATCGCCACGTCGTGCGGCTCGCGCAGGCCGCCGATGCGGTTGGTGTTCCAGCTCTTGCCCAGCTCGACCCGCAGCTCGTACTCGGCGTCGACCGGGAAGTTGTAGTCGAACTGCGCCCCGCCGCGGGTGCCGAACGGCATCCCGTCGACGTGGCCGGTCTGGTTCAGGTCGGACGGCACGATGAAGGTGTCGGCGACCGGCGACCCCACCGGGGCGCCCACCGCGAGCCGGGCGATCCTGCGCGCCGCCGCGAGGTAGCGCTCGAACCGGCCGGGGTCGAGCCCGCCCAGGCTGACGTTGTCGAAGCCGGCGCTCGAGTCGTCGGCGGGCAGCAGCGCCGCCACGTCGACGTCGAGGTCGAGGAGGTCGCGGATGGCGTTGCGGTACTCGGTGCCGTTGCGACGCCGCCACGCGGCGCTCCGCCCGGGGTCGGGGCGGGCGGCGGCGGCCCGGTCGAGCTCGGTCTCGAGATAGGCGACGAGCCGCCCCGACGCCTCGCCGTCCGGCCGCGGCCGGCCCGCCGGCGGCATCATGCCGGCCCGCAGCTTGCCGACGACCTTCTCCCAGACGTCGGCGTGGTCGCCGACGCTCGCGAGATCGAGGTCGTCGAGAGCCAGCCCCGCGGTGCGCAGGGCGTCGTTGTGGCAGGTGACGCAATAGCGGTCGAGCAGCGCGCGCTCCGGCGTGTCGGACGGCTGGCCGGCGGCGGGCCACGCCGTCAGCAACACGGCGGCGACCGGCGCGGACAGAATTCTCACGAACGCCCTCCCCGAGCCGCGGCACACGGCGGCAACCGGGGCAGTCTACCACTTTCGGAGCCGGGCGGCGCTCCCCGAGCGCTCCCGTAGAGTGCGGCCACGCGGTCGGGACCCCTGGTCGGAGGAGCGAGCGCACGTGGAGCGTCGGCTTCCGCGCCACCCGGGGACGAGCGACCCGCCGGTCGACGCACGCCTCGCCGGTCGGGAGGCTACCGCCCCCGGCTGGAGAGCTCCGCAACGGCTTCGGCAACCAGCCGGATCTCGTGCCGCATGCCCTCGGCGACCACGTCGAAGTGAGTGCGCAGCTCGGTGCGCGTGCGCTGCCCCGATGCCTCGATCGCGTCGCGCATGCGCTGCTCCGATGCCTCGATCGACTCCGAAACATGCGTCCGCATGCGCTGCTCCGACGCCTCGATCGACTCGGAAACGTGCGCCCGCATGCGCTGCTCCGATGCCTCGATCGACTCGGAAACGTGCGTCCGCATGCGCTGCTCCGATGCCTCGATCGACTCGAAAACGTGCGCGCGCATGCGCTGATCCGAGCCGCTGATCGCCGCCTGCAGATCGTCCCTGGTCGCCAGGGTCGGCAGAATCTGCTCGATCCGATCGACGCGACGTTCGACTTTCTCCACTCGCTGTTCCATCTGCCCGGTGCGCATCGTCCCTCTCCGCTCCACGACGGCGCGGCGCATCGCGGGACGGTCACGTGCGCGCGGCCATCGTAGCACCGATCGGGAGCAAGAGCCGTGCCGATCTCGGCGCGACGCGTGGTCCTGCCGCCTGCCGCCCGCAAACGCGGTAGGATAGGCGCATCGTTCAAGGAGCACGCCATGCCTCTTCCGCCCCGCACTCGACTCCCCGGCCCGGCCGCATCGGGCCCGCTCGCCACAGCCGGCCTTCTCGCCTGCCTCCTGGCCGCGGGGCCAGCCGCCGGCGCAGCGGCGGATCCGCCGCTGCTGGACGCGGTCAGGGCCGGAGACCCGGCGGCGGTGCGCGCGCTGCTCGCGGAGGGCGCGGACGTGAAGGGACGGACCACCGACGGGACGACGGCACTGCACTGGGCCGCGCGTCTCGACCTGCCGGGCGTGGCGCGCATCCTGCTCGAGGCGGGCGCGGAGGCCGACGCGGCCAACGCCTTCGGGGTCAACCCGCTCGCGCTCGCCGCGACCAACGGCTCGGCGCCGATGCTCGACACGCTGCTGCGGGCGGGCGCCGACCCCAACGCGCCGGGGGCCGGCGGAGAGACCGCCCTGCTGACGGCGGCGCGGGCGGGGCGGGCCGACGCGGTGCGGACGCTCGTCGCCCACGGCGCCGACGTGAACGCGGCCCAGCGCGCCGGCCAGACCGCCCTGATGTGGGCGGCGGCCGAGGGCCACGTCGAGACGCTGCAGGCCCTGATCGACGCGGGGGCGGACGTGCACGCGCGCACCGTCGTCCCCGAGACCCCTCTCCGCACCGGGCTCGAGGGCCCCGCCCCGCACGGCTTCACCGCCCTGCTCTTCGCGGTGCGGGCGGGCCGCATCGAGGCGGTGCGGCGGCTCGTCGCGGCGGGCGCCGACCCCGACGACCGGCTCCCCGACGGCATGAACACCGTGGTCCTGGCCGCCACCAACGCCCACTGGGAGCTCGGCGTCCTCCTCGTCGACCTCGGCGCCGATCCCGACGGGGCCGGGCAGGGCTGGACCGCCCTGCACGCGATGACCTGGGTGCGGATGCCCAACTTCGGCTTCAACCCGCCGGGGCCGGTGACCACCGGCACGATGGACAGCCTGACCTTCGCCCGCGCCCTCGTCGAGCGCGGCGCCGACGTCGACGCGCGCATGACGGCCGAGCCCCGCAACGGCTACCGAAACGCCCTCAACCGCATCGGGGCCACCCCCCTGCTGATGGCGGCCCGGCTCGCCGACGCGCCCCTCATGCGGGTCCTCGTCGAGCTGGGGGCCGACCCGACCCTGACCAACGAGGACGGCACCACCGTGCTGATGGTCGCCTCCGGCGTCGGCATCCACTCGCCCGGCGAGGACCCCGGCACCGAGGCCGAGGCCCTGGCCTGCGTCGAGCTCGCCCTGGAGCTCGGCGGCGACCCCAACGCCGTCGACGAGCGGGGCGAGACCCCCCTGCACGGCGCCGCCTACCGGGGCGCGAACGCCATCGTCGAGCTGCTCGTCGCCCACGGCGCCGACACCTTCGACCAGGAGAACGTCGAGGGCTGGACCCCCCTGCGCATCGCCCGGGGCGTCTTCCGCACCGCCACCTTCAAGGAGGCCCCGCACACCGCGGCGCTGCTCGGCGAGCTGATGGCGGCGCGACAGTAGAGGTCGAGCGTCTCCGCCGTAGAACGGTGCAGACTCCTGGCACGGTGGGTTGGGCGCCCAAGCGGAGCGAAGGCGACGATGGCGGGCCAGTGCTGCGTCATGACTGAATGTTCGGGTGCGTGGGCGGTGATTCGTCAACGATTGCGGGTCCCAAACCCATGTCCGTATCCGAAGATTGGGACGTGACGCACCACCAGGAGTCTGCGCCGTAGAACGGTGCAGATTCCTGGCAGGGTTGGTTGGGCGGTGAGCCGAGCCGTAGGCGACGCTTCTCCGGGCTAGGGCCGCCGGGCCACGGCCGCGTAGTCCTGCTCCGCGAAGATCAGGCCGTTCAAGCGGTCGGCGTGCTGGTTGAGCGTATGCGCCAGCGTGCAGACGGCCTTCCCCTCCGGCGTGGCGGCCAGGCTCTCGTCCACCGCGGCGCGCTGCAGCTTCGCCGCGTCGGGCACCGGGGCCCGGTAGACAGTCGAGACGTCGACGAAACCGCTCGCCCGCAGGAGATAAGCCAGCGTCTCCGGATGCAGCGGGTGCCGGTGCGTGATGTCCCGCACGTACGCGCTGAAGAACGCCGTCCACGACGCGGGGTTGATCGTCTCCAGCACGATACGGGAGCCCGGACGCAGCACCCGGTGAGCGTTTCCGAGCACCTGCATCAGGTAGTCGGCCTCGAGGTGCTCGACGACCTGGGCCGAGAACAGGCCGCCCATCGATTCGTCGTCGAGGGCCCGCAGATACGCGAGGGCGTCGGACCGCGCGGCCTCGAGCCCCCGTTCCCGGCAGCGCTCGACCGCCTCCGCGTTGAGGTCGATGCCGCGGGCGGCGATGCCCTCGCCGCGCAGCAGGGCCAGGAACTCGCCCCGGCCGCAACCGACGTCCAGCACGTCCGACGCGCCCACGAAGTACGGCAGGTAGTCGCGTTGCCGCGCCGCAATCTCCCCGGGCTCGCCGCGGAACATGTCCTCGAAGCAGACGTACTGATAGGCGTCCAGATCGGTCTCCGCCGGAGGGCGGGGAGGGGGAGCGGCGTCGGCGGCATCGGCGGAGACACGGCCGATATCGGCGGCGTCGCCGGCATCGGCGTCGGCGGCATCGGCGGTCGCGCGGCCGACGGCGGCATCGGCGCCGGCGGAAGGGGGACCGGGGAGGTCGGCGGCAACGGGACCGGCAGGCAGCCGGGACCGGCGCCGCAACCGCTCGACCTCGCGCTTCAACCCGTGTGCCGCGGCGGTGGCGAGGCCGACGGATTGACGAAGATCCTCCGCAACGCGCTCCTGGGCATCGACCGACTCGCGCAGGCCCTCCGTCGTGCGCCGGGTAGCCTGCCGCAGGGCGTCGATGGACTGGCGCAGGCCCTCCGCGGATTGATCGAGATGCCGGAGGAACTCGATGACGTGAGACTGAAACGTGGCGAGGAACCCCAGGTGGCGGTCGAGCGTCGCGACGACCGCGGCGGCGGACTCCCGGCTCTCGGAGACGGCCCGGAGGTTGCCGTCGAAGTGCCGGAGGAGAAGCGCGTTGAACTGCTGCTGGCGTAGAAGGATGGGCCGCAGCATCCGCCACGCGAGGTCCCGGAGCCAGCGGCGCCACCCCGTGCCCAGGTCGATTTCCTTCTCGGCTTCCGTGGGGAGCAGGCGCCAGGCCCGGCTCAACGCGGCGAGCTGCCGGTCGTCGAAGCCGGCGGGCGGTTGCGGCAGCTCCGGCTTCGGCGCGGCGGCGTTCCGAATCGCGGCTATCGCGACGTCGCCCGGGCGGGGGCCGTCCCCGGAGGGAGCAGCTTCTTCGGGCGCCGGGTCGTCGTCTCGTTCGTGCATGGCGCGGGACTCCTGGCCCGACGCGATCCGGCCCCCGGTGGGTGACGCCAATCCGGCGTCCGCATTCCCGTGCCGACGGCCGTTCCGGGCGAACGACTCGGAGCAGCGGCCGGGCCGGAAGCTCAGCGCGGCGCCGGCGTTGGCCCGGCCCTCTGCACCACGTCCCGCCCGCAACCAGTCCCGGCCGATACGACCGCGAGGGGCCTCGCGGCCAACCGCCGTCGTCACTGACTGCTATCGGTCAATCCCGCCTGCGCTTTACGTCCAGCCCACGTCCCCCGGTGCCGACGGACACCGGTCCCGCGTCCCGAGCGCGAGGTTCGGCACCGGGCCGCCCACCGATTCCCCGGCGCCCCGGCGCGCCGCGTCGACATTTGCCTCGCGGCCCCGATTCCGGAGCGAACAGGCCGTCGCGGGCAGGACGGTTCCCGGTCGAGATGGTCGTCAGGCGCCCGCTGTCGCTCTGGCGGGGGCGTCGCCGTCCAGCCCGGCGTCCGACTCCGCGGGTGATTTGACAACCCTCGGCGGCGCCGATACGGTAGGCGGACCCTGCACGGCGCGGGACGACTCCATGGCGCTTGCCGCCAGCCGGGCGCGGGTCGTTGGCTCGGCCTCGGGCGAGGCAGCGTTCTCGACGGTGACGGATGCCTGCGCTTCCAGCTCGGCCCGACGAAGTCGACGTGGAGCGGATCATGGAGGGGGTCCGCGCCCGCGTCGAGGAGCGAAGCCGCCGCGAGGCGGCGGCGGCCGCGGCGGCGGCGGAAGCCGCGGAGGCCGAGCACGAGCCGTCGACCGTTGCTCCGGAACGAGACCGGGGCGCGGCCGAGCCACGACGCGAGAGCGCCGGCGTCGCGTTGCCGCCGTCGGAGTCGTTCGCCTTCCACGGCAACAGCATCTACTGGTCGTCGCGCGGCGGCGGGATGGGGAAGCTGCTGCACGCCAGCCGGCGGCTGCTCGCGCCGCTCGTCAAGTTCGTGTTCAACGTCGACCCGATGGTTCACGCGCTCGCGACCCAGGCGCGGCGCAACGCGCAGCAGGCGGCGTTCGACGACGACGTGGCCCGGCGGCTGGCGGCCCGGGAAGAGCAGGACGCGGCGAACCGGCGGGCCGTCGAGGCCCTGACGGTGCAGATGGAGCGGCTCGCCGCCGACATCGAGAGCCACGGGACGCTCGCGGCATCGGTGGTCGCGCGGCTCGACGCGCTCGAGCGGGCCCGGGCCGGCGAGCCTGCCGCGAAGCCGCAGCGAGACCCGACGCCGGTTCCACCTCGGGACGCCGGGGAGCGGAACCGGGCCGGCGAGCCTGCCGCGAAACCGCAGCGAGACGGACAGACGGACGAGCCCCACGCCGACGACGCTCCACCCCCCGCGGCCGCGCCGCCCACGCCGAATCGATGAGGCTGGCCGTCATCGTCCAACGCTACGGGCTCGAGATCAACGGCGGGGCCGAGCTGCACGCGCGCTACGTCGCCGAGCGGCTGGCCCGGCACGCCGAGGTCGAGGTGCTGACCACCTGCGCCCGCGACTACGTCACCTGGCGGAACGAGTACCCGGCGGGGGTCGAGACGATCGGGGGCCTGCCGGTGCGCCGGTTCCCCGTCGCCCGCGAGCGCGACCCCCGCGACTTCGGCCTGCGCTCGCGGCGGGTGTTCGAGCAGCCGCACTCTCTCGCCGACGAGCTGGAGTGGCTGTCGAGCCAGGGCCCCACCAGCCCCGCCCTGCTCTCGCACCTGACCCGGCACGAGGCGCGGTACGACTACTGCATCTTCTTCAGCTACCGGTACTACCACGCCTACCACGGCATCCGGGCCGTCGCGAGCCGCGCCCTCCTGGTGCCGACGGCCGAGCGCGACCCCGCCGTCGGCCTGTCCCTCTTCGGCCCGACGTTCCGCGGCGTGCGCGGCATCCTCTACAACTCGTTCGAGGAGCGGGCCCTGATCCAGCACGTCTCGGGGAACCAGGCGGTGCCGGGCGTGGTGGTGGGCGTCGGGTCGGAGGTGCCCGACGAGGCCGACGCGGCGCGGTTCCGGGCGCGGACCGGCATCACCGGCCCCTTCGCCCTCTACGTCGGGCGCATCGACCCGAACAAGGGGTGCGCCGACCTGTTCGGCCACTTCCGGGGCTACGCGGCCGAGGGGGGGCGGCTGGACCTGGTGCTCGCGGGGTCGACGGCCATGCCGGTCCCCGACGACCCGCGCATCCGCCACCTCGGGTTCGTGTCCGAAGAGGAGAAGTACGACGCCCTCGCCGCCGCCGACGTGCTGATCATGCCGTCGCCGTACGAGAGCCTGTCGATGGTGACGCTGGAAGCGTGGGCGATGGGGCGGCCGGTGCTCGTCAACGGCGACTGCGACGTGCTCCGCGGGCAGGCGGTGCGGAGCAACGCCGGCCTCTACTACACGAGCTACGCGGAGTTCGCCGAGACCCTGCGGCTCCTCGAGGACGACCCCCGCCTGCGCGCCGGCCTCGGCGCCAACGGCCGCCGGTACTTCGAGCGGCACTACACGTGGCCGGAGATCGACCGGAAGTACCTGGACCTGCTGGACCGCCTGCGGCAGGAGGACGGGGCCGCGGGCGGACGCACGATGGAGCCGATGCCGGGATGGCTCGGGCGCCGCCGCCGGAACCTGCCGCCGGCCGCCGAGGTGGTCGACCGCTCACCCCGCGGGCCGGTCGCGCCGGCCGAGAGCCGCAATGGCTGACTCCGGTCCGAACGCGAGAGGCAAGCGGGCGCAGCGGGGAGGCAGATGCCCGCCAAGGACGGGTCGCAACCGTATGCGGTCCTGAGCCGGATCGCCGGTCGTGTGGAACGGTACTGCCCGGTGATCCAGAAGTGCTCCGGAAGCGACAGTCCTCGCAACCGCTCCTGGGGTCGCGATTCCTCTCGACCGAACCGTTCCAGGTGCCGCCGGAGCTTGCGGAGCGCTCGGCGTGTCCGTTCAACCTGCCTCGGGGTCGACCTCGGCGTAGCGCGCCGTGAAGTGCGGCAGGCTCGCCGGCGCGTCGACGACGCGGAGGCCGCGGATGGCGTCGCGGCGGGCGTGGAGCTCGACCAGGGCCTCGATGACGTAGTCGAGGTGGGCGCGCGTGTAGACGCGCCGCGGCATCGCGAGGCGCACCAGCTCGAGCGGGGCGTGGCCGCCCGCCCCGACCATCGCCGATCCCACCTCGCTGGCCCGGACCCCGGCCAGCCGGTAGAGCGCGACGACCACCGCCTGGGCGGGGAACCGCTCCGGCGGCAGGTGGGGACAGAAGCGGCGCGCGTCGACGTAGACGGCGTGGCCCCCCGGCGGCTCGACGATCTGGATGCCGGCGGCGAGCAGCCGCTCCCCGACGTAGGCGGCGGTGCCGATGCGGTATCGGAGGTAGTCGGGGTCGAGCACCTCGCGCAGGCCCACCGCCATCGCGTCGAGGTCGCGGCCGGCCAGCCCCCCGTAGGTCAGGTACCCCTCGGTGGTGATGAGCACCTCGCCGGCGCGGCGCCGGAGGTCGTCGTCGCGCACCAGCAGCAGACCGCCGATGTTGACGAGGCCGTCCTTCTTGGCGCTGACGATCGCCCCGTCGGCGGCGTCGAACTGCTCGCGGGCGATGGCGGCGACGGGCCGGCCGCGCTGGCCCGGCTCGCGCTCCCTGATGAACCACGCGTTCTCGGCGAAGCGGCAGGCGTCGAGAAAGAAGGGCACGCCGCGCCGCCGGCAGACGTCCCGCGCCGCCCGCAGGTTCTCGAGGCTGACGGGCTGGCCGCCCGCGGCGTTGCTGGTGATGGTGCAGAAGACCAGGGGCACCCGCGCCCCCTCGGCCGCGAGCAGCGCATCGAGCCCGGCCAGGTCCATGTTGCCCTTGAACGGATGCCGGCTCGTCGGGTCCGCCGCCTCGGGAATCGAGAGGTCGACGGCGCGCGCACCCGTCCGCTCGATGTTGGCCCGCGTGGTGTCGAAGTGGGCGTTGTTGGGGACCACCCTGCCGGCGCCGCCCGCGACCTCGAAGAGCACCCGCTCGCTCGCCCGGCCCTGGTGCGTCGGCAGCGGCTCGTCGAAGCCGGTGACCTCGCGGACCGCCTCCCGAAGCCGCTCGAAGCTGTCGGCGCCGGCGTAGCTCTCGTCGCCGCGCATCATCGCCGCCCACTGCGCCGCGCTCATGGCGCCCGTCCCGCTGTCGGTCAGCAGGTCGATCACGATGTCGGCCGCCGGCACCCTGAACAGGTTCAGGCCGGCGCGCTGCAGAATGGCCTCGCGCTCCTCGGCCGAGGGGAGCCGGATGGGCTCGACCATCTTGATGCGGAACGGCTCGAACTCGGTCTTCATGTCGCTCGGCTCCCCCGGGCGCGGGGCGGAACGGGTGACAGGGGCGGAGCGATGCTCGGAGATGGGCCGCGGGGGTGATGGCCGGTGGGCGCCGCGAGTCCGTCCTGCGTCACGGGCTCGCCCGGAAGTCCCGCGCCGACGAGGCTGCCAACCGACCGTGGGGTCGCGCCGCGACGGCAGGGTCGCGTCGGCGCGGCCAATCGTCGCGTGACGGCGGCTTGGCGCCCGACCAACCCCGCAAGAGTCCGCGCCGCTCCTCTACGGCGCAGGCGTCCGGCGGCAGTCAAGGTCGAGCGGCTGGAACGACGTCACATTGAGCCGCAGCTCTCCGTCGCGGGCGAACCGCAGGCCCTTCACCTGCACCTTGTGTCCGTCGTGGTCCTCGACCGCGAACTCGCCCACGCCGAGCAGCCGGTAGCTCAGCGATCCGAGCGCCCGCCCTCGCGAGGCGTCGAGCTCTTCCCGGCTCGTGAACGCCCGCTCCGTCGGCTCGCCCGGGGTGGCGCGCTCGAGCATCCACGCGGCGCCGCCGCCCGCCAGACACCCCACGACGGTCCGCAACTCGACCTCCGGATCCTGGCCGGCCTGAGCCTGCGCCGGGGCAGCCGCGACCATGCCGGCAAGCAGAACGGAAACCGCACGGGTGCAGGAGAAGCGCATCATGGGGGGAGGCCCGCGGTGAGTTACGGCGGCCTCGCCAGCCCGGCGAATGGCCGGCGAACACCCACTTGTACCATGGCCCCGGTGGACGATCAACCGGACGCACCGGACGCGGCCCGCCGGGTGCACGTCAGCATTGTTGGGACCGGCACGGGCTGGACCATCGCAGAGGCCGACGCCGACATCGCGCTGCACGGCCGGAAGCTCCGGGCTGCTTCGAGACTTCCGGGAACGAAGAGCCGCCAAGCCAGCCTCAGGCTCTCCAACAAATCTGACGTGCACCCCGGCCCGCCGGGTGCACGTCAGATTCGTGAGATGGCTGCCACCCTGGGCTGTCAGGCTCCCGATTCTCGGTGTTCTCGGCTGCGAACCCCTCCGGAACGCGCCGGCCCGGCCTCAGCGGTACGGTCTGCGGGCCGCGTCTCACTTTCTTGACGTGCGGCCCGGCCCGCCGGGCGACGCCGACGCGCACGGCGAGTGCATGAAGGGCGGTCGTCCCTTCCGCAACCGCGGCAACGACGTGCGATGGCGTCGCGGGCTTCCGCGCCGCTTCGGCAGGGGCGGTCGTCCCCTCCGCAACCGCGGCAACGCGGTACCGATGGAATCGCGGGGGGAGCGCGCCACCGACGGTTGTCCCCCGACAAGGAGGGACACCCCGTCATTGGCAAAGACGGGATAGAATCCCCGCATGAGGCAGTTGCTTCCGGTTCTGCTGGCGATGGCCGTCGCCGCGGGGGCGGCCGTGTCTCCCGTGCACGCCCAGCGGCAGCAGCCGGGGGCGACGCAGGGCGGGCCGACGACCGGCGACGAGATGATGCCGCCGTTCGACCTGCGGTACTTCCTCGGCGACTGGGAGATCGAGTGGTCGCCCCTCGACACCCCCCTCCTGCCCGGCGGCAGCTACACCGGGGTCGAGCGCGTTCGCCACATCGCGGACGGCCGCTATCTCGAGGTGACGGTCGAGCTCGAGGGGCAGGACCGGTCGCTGCGCGGCCAGGGCATCCTGTTCCTGGAGACCGGCCCCTTCGGCGCCCACCTCACCAAGTACGTGGTGTACGACGCGGGGTTCGCGCTGCTCCAGCCGGGGCCCCTCGGCGGGGACCTCGGCGGCTACTACAGCCAGTTCTGGGAGACCCCCGCCCCGATCCGGCACGGCGACGCCGAGCTGCTGATCCGGGGCCGGAGCTATCTCGTCTCGCCGTACGCGTACCGGGTCAACCAGGAGATCTCGGTCGACGGCGAGCCGTTCGTCAACTTCGGAGTCATGTGGTACACGAAGGTTCTGGAGGAAACGGGGCAGGAACGATGACGTGGAGACGGAGACTGACGGCCGCCCTCGCGGCGCTCGTCGCCGGCGCGGCGGGCCTGTCGCTGGCGCACGCCCAAGGCGACCTGACCGGCGACTGGGAGATCCGGCTGACGACGCAGACCGGCGTGACGACGTGGCAGGCGCGGTTCGAGCAGGACGGCGACCGGCTCGGCGGCGAGATCGACCTCGGCGACAACGAGATCCTCGACGTGAACGGCACCGTCGACGGCGCGAAGCTGGCGTTCGTCATCGTCGTGCCCGACCTCGACGGCGACCAGCCCATCGACTTCGCGGGCGAGGTGACGGGCGACACCATCCAGGGCGCCCCGGGGAGCTTCAGTTGGTACGGGACCGGAGACTGGGAAGCGTCCCGCAAGTAGGCCCGGAGAGCTTGCGGGTCGTGCGGTGACCGCGCAGAGAAACGGAAGGCAGCCATGAGAAACCGCTTTGCAGGTGCGTTGGCCGTTGCGCTGCTCGTGTCGGCGGCGCTCGTCTCGTTCGCCTCGTTCGTGCGCGCCGCCGAGGACGACATCGGCGGCGTCGTGACGAGCGCGAACGGCCCCGAGGAGGGGGTCTGGGTGATCGCCGAGACCACCGGGTTGCCCACGAAGTTCGTCAAGAGCGTGGTGACCGGCGACGGCGGCCGCTATCTCATCCCCGACCTGCCGGACGCCACCTACGACGTCTGGGTGCGCGGCTACGGCCTCGTCGACTCGGCCCCGGTGCAGGCGTCGCCGGGCGACACCGTGGACCTCTCCGCGACGGTCGCCGCGACTCCGGGCGAGGCGGCGGCGGTCTACCCCGCCAACTACTGGTACTCGCTGATCCGCCCGCCCGCGCAGGACGAGTTCCCGGGGACCGGGGACGAAGGCAACGGCATCAGCGCCAACCTGCAGCACCAGGACCAGTGGCTCGACGTGCAGAAGCAGGGCTGCATGCTCTGCCACCAGCTCGGCAACCGCATCATCCGCGAGATCGACAACCTCGAGCAGTTCGACTCGAGCCTCGAGGCGTGGAACCACCGGGTGCAGATGGGTCAGCGCGGCGGGCAGATGACCAACGTCATGAACCGCTTCGGCCGGACCCGGGGCCTGCAGATGTTCTCGGACTGGAGCGACCGCATCGCGGCCGGCGCGGTGCCCGAGGCGCCGCCGCGCCCGCAGGGCGTCGAGCGGAACGTCGTCATCTCGATGTGGGAGTGGGGCACCGAGATCGACTACGTCCACGACGAGATCGCCACCGACAAGCGCAACCCCGAGATCAACGCGAACGGCCCCGTCTACGGGGTCAACATCTCGAACGACGCGCTGACCATCCTCGATCCGGTCACCAACGTGGCCACGAGCCTCGACGTGCCGCTGCGGGTCGATCCGGCCACGGTGCCGGGCATGATCGCGATGTCGATGCCCGCGCCGTCGCGGTTCTTCGGCGACGAGCTGATCTGGAACGACCCCGCCAACCCCCACAACCCGATGATGGACCAGAAGGGGCGGGTGTGGATGACCTCGGCCATCCGCAACCGGGCCAACCCCGACTACTGCCGCGAGGGGTCGGACAACCGGTTCGCCGGCTACTTCCCGCTCGACAACGGGTTCCGCTCGGCCGTCTACTACGAGCCCGACACCGGCGAGTTCGTGATGGTCGACACCTGCTTCGGCACCCACCACCTGCAGTTCGCCGAGGACGAGAACGACACGCTGTACTTCAGCGGCGGCGGGCAGGTCATCGGCTGGATCGACACGAAGCTGTGGGACGAGACGGGGGACGAAATCGCCGCCCAGGGCTGGTGCCCCACCGTCCTCGACACCAACGGCGACGGGGTCGTCACCAAGCCGTGGAACGAGCCGCCGCGCGGCCGTCAGGCGGCCGAGGTCGACCCCGCCCTCGACACCCGCGTGGTGGTCGGGAGCTACGGCGTCATCGGCGACCCCACCGACGACAAGGTGGTCTGGATCAGCTCCACCCGGTTCCCGGGGCGGCTGGCCCGCCTGCACGTGGGCGACAATCCGCCGGAGACCTGCGTCACCGAGATGTACGAGGTGCCGTCGGCGCTCGACCCGAACGTGCCGCGGGACAAGATCGGGTTCGGCTCGCGCGGCCTCGACATCGACCGCGACGGGGTCATCTGGACCGCCCTGTCGGGCTCGAGCCACCTCGCCAGCTTCGACCGCACGAAGTGCCCGGTCCACAACGGCCCGGAGACGGCCGACGGCCGCCACTGCGTCGACGGCTGGACGCTGTACCCGACCCCCGGCCCCGTGATCGCCGGCACCGACCCCCCGGTGCGGTCCGACTACCACTACTACAACTGGGTCGACCAGTGGGACACGCTGGGGCTCGGCCCCGACGTGCCCATCGCCACCGGGTCGAACTCGGACTCGCTGCTCGCCCTCGACCCGGAGTCGGGCGAGTGGACGGTGCTGCGGGTGCCGTATCCCCAGGGCTTCTTCACCCGCGGGCTCGACGGCCGCATCGACGACCCCGACGCGGGGTGGAAGGGCCGCGGGGTGTGGGCCACCTACGGGGCCGCCGCCACCTGGCACATCGAGGGCGGCCGCGGCGTGAAGCCGGGCATGCTCAAGTTCCAGGTGCGCCCCGACCCGCTTGCGGACTGACCGGCGGCGAATCGTCGCCTGCGGTGCCGCTCGGCGCCCATCCGACCTGCCAGCAGTCTGCGCTGCGTCTCTGCGCAGACTGCTGGCCCGAGAATCGTCGTCTCGGGCTCCGATGTCACCATTGCGGCGCCGCAGCCTCGTCCTGACCGACCAAGCGTCCGCATCGCTCCACGGAGCAGGCTCCCGGCAAACCTGTTTCCGCCCTCGCAACCTCACGCGATCTCGGTCGGGGCACCCCGTCATCGGGGTGTACCCCGTCCGCACCCCGGAATCGGAGATCCTCGCTCACCTGCCGGGGTCGGGTCCGCAAGCGGAGCGCGCCCCGCGAGAGCCGCGGGCGCGACCTGGTCCCGCCCGTCCCGGGCGCAGGACGGCCTGTGGCATGATGGACGAACTCGGACAGCGCCGCCCATGGCGACGACGAGGCCGCACCCGATGGCCGCCGCCTACCCGCGCATCCCCTACGGCGAAGCAGACATCAGGCGCATCCGCCTGAAGGGCTGGCTCTACGTCGACAAGACGCGGTTTCTCCGCCGGCTGGAGGAGGAGAGCTACGTCTTCCTGATTCGGCCCCGCCGCTTCGGCAAGAGCCTCTGGGTGTCGGTGCTCGAGAACTACTACGACCGCACGCGCGCCGACGAGTGGCATGCCGTCTTCGACGGCACCGACATCGGCCGGCAACCGACGGACGACCGGTCGCGCTACGCCGTCCTGCGGTTCAACTTCTCGGCCTTCGACGACACCCTGGAGACGCTGCGGGAACGCTTCGAGACCTACTGCCTCATCGAGATACGGGCGGCGCTGGAGCGCAACGCGGACCTCTTCCCCGAAGCGGCCATCCGCCGCATCCTCGCGCACCCCGCGGTGGACGGCAGGCTCCGCGAGCTGTTCCGATACGCCGGCGACCACGGCATCCCGCTGTACTGCCTGATCGACGAGTACGACAACTTCGCCAACACGGTGCTGGCCCACCACGGCCGCGCGGCGTACGAGTCGTTCACGCACGGCGGCGGCTTCTACCGCAACTTCTTCGCCACGCTGAAGGCGGGCGCCGGCGAGAGCGGGGGCGGGCTGGAACGGCTGTTCATCACCGGAGTCTCCCCCATCACGATGGACGACGTGACCAGCGGCTTCAACATCGGCAAGAACGTCAGCCCGCGGCCCGAGTTCAACGACCTGCTCGGCTTCACAGAGGAGGAGGTGCGGGGCCTGCTGGCGCTGTACCGGGACCGCGGCGCCTTCGACCAGGACGTGGACGCGGCGCTGGAGGTCATGCACGAGTGGTACGACGGATACCGGTTCGCCAAGGGCGCCCGGGGTGACCTCTACAACACCGACATGGTGCTCTACTACCTGTCGGAGTCGGTGCCGAACAAGCCGATGCCCGACGACCCGATCGACGTCAACGTGCGCATCGACTACGGCAAGCTGCGGCATCTGCTGGTGACGGGCCGCGAGGCCGGCGCCCGGCTGAACGGCAACTTCGACCTGTTGCGGAACGTCGCCGGCACGGGAGGCGCCGAGGCCGACGTCAATCTGAGCTTCCCGCTGGAGGGGCTCGTCGAGCCCGAGAACTTCCTGTCGCTGCTCTACTACTTCGGCCTGCTGAGCATCCGCGGCTCGGCGAACGGCGCCACACGGCTCGGCATCCCGAACCAGACGGTGCGGCGGCTGCTGTACGGTTACCTGCGCGACGGCTACCGCGACGTAGGGGTCTTCTCGGTCAGCCACTACCGATTCTCCAACCTGGTGCGGCACATGGCCTACCGCGGCGCGTGGCGGCCGGCGCTGGAGTACCTGGCCGAGGCCATCGAGACGCAGACGGGCATCCGCGACTACCTGGACGGCGAGAAGGTGGTGCAGGCCTTCCTGGCCGCCTACTTCGGCATCGTCGGCCACTTCCTGATCCACTCCGAGCGCGAGCTCGGCAAGGGCTACGCGGACCTGCACCTGGAGCCGTTCCTGGCCCGCTACCCCGACATGCGCTACGGCTACGTGATCGAGATCAAGTACCTGAAGCGCGGCGAGGAGGCGAACGCGGCGGCGGTGGAGTCGCGGCTCGAGGACGCCCGGACACAGTTGCGCGGCTACCTGGCCGACGCGCGCCTGCGCCTCCAGTCGCCGGCCGTGCGGCACGTCGGCCTCGCCGTGGTGTTTCACGGCTGGGAGCTGGCGGCGTGCGACGCCGTGGGCGACGAGACGGAAGCCGGGACTCGGCCGGCAGACTGACGCCGCGTCGACGGCGGCTGCCGGTCGGAAGCCCCCGGCGGCACCACCGCCAGCAAGCTCGCGACGAAACCCGCTCCACCGTTGCCGGTCGCCCGCGCCCACGTCGGCGGGACGTCCCTCGGCGGGCAGACCGCGCTCCCGGCTCGGCGTCCGCGCACCCGAAGCCAGGACGAGGGCCACGCCCACCTTCAGGCGCCGTCGTTCGGTGAGACGCCGCCCGAGAAGAACATCACACCACGGTTCAACGGCGCAGACTCCCGGCTCGGATCATGGTGCTCGGCCCGGCGGCGGCAAGCGGGGCGGGGTAACCGGTCAGGCCCGATCCCGAACCGCCGCTCGTTGTTCGTCCACGGGGCTCATTGCTATCATGGCGGTCAGGGAGAGTGGTACCGCCGTCGGCAGACGACGGCGACGCGAGGGGCGGGCAGCGCGCATCGGGCGAACCGCCATGCGTCGGCGAGTCGTCGTCACCGTACCGCGCCGAGCGGGGAAACGAGGACCATGAACGACCGGAAACAGCCGAACTGGCCGCGGTGGATCGCACACCTGGGGGCCGCCGCGTTGATGCTGCTCGCCGTCGGGGCCTCGACGAGCCGGGCGGGACAGGGCTCGGGCGCCATCGCCGGCGTGATCGTCGACGAGAGCGGCGGGGTGCTGCCGGGCGTCTCGGTGACCGCGGTGCCCGAGGGAGGCGGCGCCGTCGGCGCCGGCGTCAGCGACGGCTTCGGCGAGTACGAGATCGCGGACCTCCCCGCCGGCCGGTACCAGGTGCGCGGCGTGCTGCCGGGCTTCGCCAGCGAGATCGCGTTCGTGACCGTCGAGGCGGGGGCCGTCGCCACCGCGAACCTGCTGCTCGGGCTCGCGCCGCTGACGGAGACGGTCACCGTCACCCGGGCCGATCAGGACCTCGCCGCCGTCCCGCAGTCGGTGGCGGTGGTCGCGCGCGAGCAGATCGAGTTCGCCCAGCGGCGCTCGTCGCTCGACGAGGCGCTGCGGGGCATTCCCGGGCTCTTCGTCCAGAACCGCCGCAACTACGGCCTGTCGGGCGGCATCGGCCTGAGCATCCGCGCCCCCGAGCCGCGGTTCGGGCTGCGCGGGCTCGCCCTCATCCAGGACGGCATCCCCATCACCACCGCCGACGGCACCACCGAGCCGGGCAACGTCGACCTCGGCTCGGTCGGCCGCATCGACGTCATCCGGGGGCCGAGCTCGGTGCTGTACGGGAACTCCGCCGGCGGCGTCATCAACCTGACCACGACGTTCGACACCTCGCGCCCCCTCGTCATCCGGCCCGACGTCCAGCTCGGCAGCTACGGCTACAACCGGCAGCAGGTCCGCGTGGACGCGGGGGGCGACGGGCCCACCCAGTTCATGACGAGCGTGAGCCGCTTCGAGACCGACGGGTTCCGCGACAACAGCCACGCCGAGATCACCCAGGCCAACTTCGTGGTGCGGCGCGAGCTGGGCGACGCCACCGAGATCCGCGGGGTGTTCAACTACTACGACAGCCCGTTCGCCGAGAGCGCGAGCTTCCTCAACGAGGAGGACGCCCGCGACCCCGTGCGGAGGCGGATGGCGCGCGGCGTCGCCGCCGCCCGCAACTGGGGCGAGGGCGCGAACCAGGGCCAGGGCGGCGTCACCCTGGAGCACCGCTTCACCGAGAGCCAGCTTTTCCGGGTGACGGGCTGGGGCATGTGGCGCGACCTCGACGCGGTGGGCGCGTTCCGCAACGTGAACCTGAGGCGGAACGGACGCGGCCTGCGGTCGGAGTACGTCGGCGGCGCGGCCGCGGGGACCGCGGGCGTCGACTGGGCGGCCGGGGTCGACGTGGCGTCGCAGAACGACGACCGGCGGGAGTTCTCGCAGGTGGCGCCCGAGGTGAGCGGCGAGCGCGCCACGAGCGGCGCCCTGCAGATAGACCAGACCGAGGACGTCCGGTCGGCCGGACCCTTCGCCCAGATCGGCGTCTCGCCCACCGACCGCGTGCGGTTCACGGCCGGGGTGCGCTGGGACTACTACGACTTCCGGGCCGGCGACCGCAAGCTCGACGACGGCGACCAGTCCGGCGACCGCAGGATGGACGCGTTCAGCCCCTCGGTCGGCCTGACCGTCGCCGCGACCCCCAACGTCAACTTCTTCACGAGCTTCGCCACCGCCTACGAGACCCCCACCACCGTCGAGCTGTCGAACACGCCGACCGGGGAAGGCGGGTTCAACCAGGAGCTGGGGCCGCAGGACCTGCGCAGCTTCGAGGTCGGCATCCGGGGGCTGGCCGAGGCGGCGCGGCTGCGCTACGAGGCGGCGGTGTACGTGTCCACCGTCGACAACGCCCTCGTCTCGTTCCAGAGCCCGACCGAGGAGGTCTTCTTCCGCAACGCCGGCGAGTCGTCGCGCGACGGCGTCGAGCTGCTGCTCGAGTGGATCCCGGACCCCGCGTTCAGCACCCGGCTCGCGTACACGTACCAGAACTTCGAGTTCGTGCAGTTCGCGCCCGGCGGCAACGACTTCGCCGGCAACGTCGAGCCGGGGTCGCCGCCGCACCGCATCTTCGCCGGCTTCAACCACACCGCGCCGTTCGGCCTGCGCTCGGGGATGACCGTCCGGTGGGTCGACGACTACACCCTGAACAACGCCAACACCGTGTTCAACTGGGCGTACACGGTGGTCGACCTGCGCTTCGGGTTCGACGCGACCCTGGGCGGCGTCGACGTCCGCCCGTTCTGGGGCATCGACAACCTGTTCAACGAGATCTACAACTCGTCCACCATCACCAACGCGTTCGGCGGCCGCTACTTCGAGCCCTCCCCCGACCGCGAGTACTACGTGGGGCTGACGATCGGAGGCGGCCCCCGCTAGCACCCCTCCGCCTTGACGCGGGGCGACGGTGCGGACACACTTAGGGGCTCGCTTCACGGCACCGGTGTGAAGCGGGCGCCTCTGAACCGGCCCCGACTGCCGGCGGATCGGGCGTGACGAGCTCGCCGGCCGGGTGACCGGCTCGCCCGCGCAGCACCATCGAAGGGAGACCAGGACAGACTCATGGCCGTGCAACCGACGCGCGAAATCGACTTCGACCGGGCCAACGAGGTGGTCCAGCGGTTCCAGCAGGAGTCGACCAAGTGGCTCTACGGCCTCGACGATGCCGCCCGCATCCTGTCCTGGGCGTTCTTCACGTTGCTGCCGTACACCGACAAGCTGAGCCAGAGCAAGCTGCTGCGCCAGCCCCACGTCATGTTCCGGGGGCCGACGGGCACCGGCAAGACCGACCTCGTCAGCGCCTGCGCGATGGCCATCGACGCCAAGTTCGAGCGCATCCAGGGCCTGCCGACGTACATGCCCGAGGACATCCTGGGCTACGAGACCATCGTCGAGGAGACCGACGGCTCGCGCAAGCTGGTGTTCAAGCCCGGCAAGCTGATGGCCCACATCGTCCTCATCGACGAGGACAACCGGCTGTCGGGCAAGACCAAGGCGGCGGTGCTCGAGGGCATGGAGGAGAGCTCGGCCACCCTCAGCTCGGACTACGGCAACCTCGCCGAGGGCAAGATGCTGCCCCTGTTCCCGCTGTCGTGCGACTTCAACGACATCGAGGGGCCCCGCTTCTTCATGGTCATCTGCACCGAGAACATCTTCGGCGAGGAGGAGGGCACGTTCGCCAACCCGGTGGCCCAGCTCGACCGGACGACGCTGTCCATCAACATGCTCGACCCCGAGGACGAGGAGGACGAGCTGAACATCAGCGCCCGCAACGTGGTCGGGCGCAAGGTCGAGAAGCTGACCGACCTCTACGAGGTGCTCGACATCGCACGCTACATCTTCGACAACGTCGGGATGTCGGACTACGCGCAGCAGTACAAGGTGCGCCTGATCCGGAACACCCGCCCCCACCGCGTCATGGGGCGGGCGGCGCGGACCGTCAAGGAGTACATCCGGGTGGGCATCTCGCCCCGCGTGCACTTCCACCTCGAGGCGGTGGCCCGCACCTTCGCCTTCTTCAACGGCGACATGACGATCACGCCGGACCACATCAAGGCGGTGGCGGGCCCCGTGCTCGCCCACCGCATCGTGCTGCGCGAGGGCATGGAGTTCTCGGTCGACAAGGACGACCTGCTCCAGCAGATCCTGCGGGACATGGAGGTTCCGCCGTGGAAGTAGAGGAGGTCTACGCCCGGTTCCGCGACATCAAGCACGGCATCCGGGCCCGCAAGACCTCCAACAGCATCCACTTCGGCGAGCACAAGAGCGGGTTCAAGGGGACCGGCTACGACATCGTCGGGGTCGACCAGTGGCGGCCCGGCCAGCCCCTGAAGGACGTGGCGTGGAGCCTCAGCCTCCGCACGTACCCCGAGAAGCTGTACCGCATCGAGCGGATGGAGCCCAAGGAGCTCCGCACCCTGATCGTCTGCGACCTGTCGTACTCGACGCTGTTCCAGGTGTCGCAGGAGACCAACAAGGCGCTGCTGATGCTCGACCTCCTCGGCAACATCGGGCTGACCCGCGCCAACCTGCGCGACCCGGTGGGGCTGCTCGGCTACTCGGACCGCGTCGAGCTCTACCTGCGCCCGAAGCTCGGGACCTCGCAGGTCTTCTACATGGCGTACAAGATCTTCGAGAAGCTGAACCTGGAGCGCGAGCACCCGACCCGCCGGAAGGCCCACCTGAAGGTCGCCGTCGACTTCATGCTGGCGCGGCTGAAGACGCGCCACTCTATCATCCTGCTGACCGATCTGGTGGACCTCGTCAACGACCCCGACGCGGTCGACTTCAAGCAACTGAGCACGCTGGCCGCGAAGCACGATATGATCGTGCTCGTCCTCGACGACCCCGACGAGTTCCGGGTCAGGAGCCGGCTCGGCTACATCCGGATCTCGGACATGGAGACGCGCAAGCAGACCGTGATCTCGGCGCGGAAGGCGGGCGCGATTCGGCGGCGCATCGAGGAGACGCGGGCGTCGCTGCAGTACAAGCTGAAACACCAGGCGGGCATCGACTCGACGGTGCTGACCGAGCAGAACCACCTCGAGGAGCTGCCCAAGTTCCTGATGTCGCGATTCGCGCGGTAGAGCTGCGCCGTCGGCTGGAGGCTGCGCCCTGGAACGGCGCGGGCCTTCGCAGACTGGCAGGGAAGATCGGGTGACCATGACACGCCTACTCGTTGCCGCAACCGGCCTCCTGTTGCTCGCGCCGCCGCCGTCGGCCGCCCAGCCGCCCGACGTCGGCATGCCCGGCGCGGGGCTCGTCCGGGTCGAGACGCTGGAGCTCGAGCCGACCGTCGTCAAGACCGGCGACCGCATCACCCAGCGCTACCGGCTGCGCTTTCCCGACCTGATCCCGAGCGGCCAGGAGATCATCGTCCTCGAGGACCGCATGACCCCCGAGGCGCTGCCGGTCCACCCGTTCGAGGCGACGGCGCTGGTGGTCGAGAAGGACCGCATCGACGACACCCACATCTGGGACTTCGTGTACGAGTTCCGCCTCGTCGACCCCAACAAGATGACCTACGCCCTGCCGAGCTTCAGCTTCTACTACCTGGTGCGGGACCTCGGCGAGGACATCGAGGACGCCGAGGTCCAGCAGGTCGACGGGGGGCAGGGGCTGGTGCGGTACGTGACGTCGATCACCGACGAGCCGCTGCTCGACATCCGCGACACCATCGAGCTCGGCACCTTCTCGGGCCTCGCGGCTTTCTTCCGCGGCCTGGCGTGGGTCGTCGCTCCCCTGCCGCTGCTCGTCTGGCTCGTGATGCTCGTGCGGTTCGCCCGCAAGCCGAAGGCGGTCTCCATCGAGAAGCAGCAGGAAGAGGACGAGCTGGCCCGCATCGAGGCGCAGATTCCGGCGCCGCTGTCGATCTGGGAGGCGCGGCGCGTGGTGGGCCGCGAGCTGGCGGCGCTGAGGCGGCTGCCCCGGGACGCCGGCGCCGGTCAGCTCGGCGACCG
Source organism: Vicinamibacteria bacterium (assembly GCA_022821235.1). Taxonomy (GTDB): domain Bacteria; phylum Acidobacteriota; class Vicinamibacteria; order Vicinamibacterales; family UBA8438; genus JAJEEA01. The sequence goes on along the minus strand of JAJEEA010000013.1, from coordinate 9,233 downwards.
CCAGCGGGCGCTGGTGCTCGCCCTGCGCGACTACCTGCAGGCGGACCTGCCCGGGCTGGTTCCCGGCGACACCGCCCTCGACATCCAGCGGCACGTCGACGGGCTGAAGGACAGCTACCGCAAGGCCGCGCTCGGGGTGCTCGCGGGCCGGCTCGTGGCGTATCAGCGGGGGCTCGAGACGGGCGTGCCGGCGCCGGTCGAGCACCCGGCCGGCGAGGCGCGCATGCTGGGCGAGGCGCTCTACCGGCTGCGGCCGTACGTGCGGATGATGAACAACCTGAAGGCGCTGGTGGGGGCCGCGGCCCCGCGTCCGGCGAAGGGGTAGCGAGCGGCGGCGCCGCGGAACGGCGCCGCTCCCGTCAGGCCCGGTTGGGCCGCGTTCGAAGCTCACCGGCGACGTTTCCGGGCCGGGACGGTGCGGACTTCGGTAGGATTGGCTGGGCGGGCAGCGGCGCCGCGGGGCGGCGGTGCCCGGGCCAGCGGGTGAACGACATGCTGATGCCCTGGTCAGAGTTCGTCGTGTTCGTCGACGGCGGCGTCCGCGAGCTGATCGCGACCGACTTCGCGGCGATCCGCTACGGCGACGTCGGCATCGCGATGGGGATCGCGCTCGTGCTCGGGGTCGTGCTCGCCCTGACCCTGGTGCGGCTGGCCGCGGTCAGCAAGCGCAACGTCCGCGAGCACTCCGGGCACGCCATCGAGCCGGGGCACCGCAAGCGGCTCTGGATACGCGTCCTCCACACCGCGCCCAAGGCGCTGGCCGCCGGCGCCCTCGCGCTGCTCGTGTTCTCGGTCGCCGACCCGTTCCTCACCGCCACCGAGGAGGTCAGCGGCTACGTCGAGTCGCGGGTCCGCGTCGACCTGGTCGACACGTCGGGCTCGATGGCGTGGGAGTTCCCCGACACCAACAAGTCGAAGGCCGAGGTCGCCCGCGACGCCCATCTCGAGTTCCTCGAGATGCGGCGCGACAAGAACGACCGCGTGTCGCTGTGGCTGTTCTCCACCTACCCGTACAAGGTGGACGACTTCGTCATGGACGACGAGCTCTACTACTACCAGGTGTGGGACGCGCCCTACGTCATGACCCAGCGCCTCGACAAGGCGATGGTGGTGCCGCGCGACAAGGTCCGCATCGTGCCCGCCGAGGGCGACACCAACATCATCCGGCCGCTGCAGGACATCGTGAAGTACTTCGACCAGGACGAGGCGGCGGTGGGCCGCGGCTCGAACCAGAACCGGGCCGTGCTCATCATCACCGACGCCGCCGTCGACGAGTTCCCCGACGCCGAGTTCGCCGAGCTGAACCGGCGGAACATCGTCCCCTACATCATCTACATCAACACCAGCGACGCGCGGACCGCGAGCTTTCTGCACCCCACCGTGCCGCAGCTCGTCGGGCAGATTCAGGAGTACGGGGGCGACTACTTCGACGTGACCGACGAGGACAGCCTGCTGCGCGCCTACCAGGCCATCGACGAGTGCGAGGCGGTGCGCATGGAGCTGAAGCACCGGGCGCTGAAGGTGCCCATCTACTCGCGGTTCCTGCTGGTGGCGATGGGGCTGCTGCTCGTCGGCATCCCCGTCGGGTTCGTGTCCGAGCTGCTGTGGGGGACCACCCCGTAGGGGGGCCGCGCGGAACGGAGAACGGCGACAGGCCAAGGGACGCCACGGCGCGGGGCGCTACGGGTAGAGGGGCCGGCCCCGCCGACCGGAGAGTGGCGAGGGCGTGCCGGGAGCGCGCCGCCACGAGACACGCAGCGTTCGAGAGAGAAGTGACATGCGACTGACAGATCTGCTCGACAAGGAACACTCCTTCCGGTACCTCGTCGGCTTCGTCCTCGCCGTGCTCTTCTTCGGCCTGGTGTCGATACCGGCGCGCAGCCTGTCCGCGTTCTACACGAACCTGGAGGGGCTGAGCGCCAGCGTCGAGCGGGGCGACTTCGAGACGGCGGAGACCCAGCTCTCCGAGGTCACCGCCTTCTACGAGGGCAGCCGGGCGTGGGGCATGCAGTGGTTCGCCGACTCGTACCTGTTCCGCGACACGTTCCTGCAGCAGGCGTCCTACAACTACCTGACCGGCAACTACGAGACGGTGGTGGCGGACCTCGCCGACGAGATCGACGACCCGCGGGCGTCGCACCTGCTCGCGAGCGCCAAGTTCATGCTGGCGCGGCAGCGGTACCGGGCCATCGACCCCGAGGCCCCCGACGCCGCGACCCGGCGCGAGGCCATCATCCTCGAGGTGATGGAGACGGTGAACGCCGACTACGAGCGGGCGTTGCGCGGCGACCCCGGCGACCGCTTCGACTACAAGTGGAACTACGACCTGACCAGCAACGCCGAGGCGGTAAGGCGCGCCCTCGAGGCGCCCCGCGAGATCGAGCCGCCCGAGCTCGAGCAGATGAAGGGCGAGGGCACCCCGGTGCGCCGCCGCCGCGGGTAGGACCGTGAGACGGCGCGCACTTCCGTAGTACTGGCCGGGCGGCAGTCGGCGCCGCGGGCGGCGGTTGCCGGGCCGGTCCCCCCCGCGGCCCGCCGCCGCCCCGACGATTCGGGCTCCGCTATCGGACGCCGGCAAGCCGTCGCGGGGCTGCAACGCCCCCCCGGGGGCGCCGCGCAAGCACAAGATGGACACCATCAGCCGCCTGCTCCGGGAGAGCGTCGAGTTCGCCAACCCCGAGTACCTGGCGATCGTCCCCCTCGCGGGCCTGCTGCTCGTCTTCGGGCTGCTCGTCTTCGCCCTGCGGCTGCAGCTCCGCCCGGCCCGCACCGAGGGCTCGAAGTACCCCTTCCTCGGCCACATCAAGTTCTGGTTCCTCGCCATCGTCGCCTTGGCGCTGGTGGCCGTCGCCGCCGCCCGGCCGTTCTGGGTCTACGGCGGCCAGACGTTCCGGCGGGGCGACGTCGACGTCGTCGTCGCCATCGACGCCTCCGCGTCGATGTGGGTCAGAGACCTCGGCCCCTCGCGCCTCGATCTCGCGGTGCGCGAGGCGCTGGGCCTCTACACCCAGGACATCCTCACCCCCGGCGACCGCACCGCGGTGTACGTGTGGGGCACCACGACCCTGCGCCGGGCCCACATGGCGTCGAACGCCGAGCGGTTCATCGAGGAGGTGGGCCGCATCGCCCCGCCCGTGAGCCTCACCGGCGACGCGTTCCCGTGGGACAGCGACATCGCCACCGCGTTCGAGTCGATCTACCTGTCGCTCGACAACCAGGACCGCTTCGAGTCGGGCGACGACGACTGGCTGCCCGAGGAGCGCAACGACCGCGTGCTGCTGCTGTTCACCGACGGCGACTTCCTCATCGACGCCGAGCAGATGAGCCGGCTCGACACCGCCCTCGCCGAGTTCCGGCGCCGCGGCCTCGTCATCTACACCATCGGCATCGGCAGCCGCACCGGGGCCAACGTCGACTCGGTCCTCATCGATTACGTGCGCGGCATCGACTACGACGAGACCCTCGAGCAGGACCTCGCGGGGCAGCGCACCCAGATCGGCTTCGAGGGCATCAACATGGTCGAGCAGCGCACCGGCGGCCGCTCGGTCATCATCGACAGCCCCCAGGTCGACGCCGCCACCTTCCTCCGCAACGTCATCGACTCGCACCGCAGCGTCTCCTTCGAGCTCGTCCCCTCGGACGACCAGCAGGAGATCTGGCAGTGGTTCGTCATGCTCGCCATCGTCGTCTTCGTGCTGGCGATCGTGTTCTATTGACGGGCGGCGGCCCGCCTCGGCCCGTTGCGAGAATCCCGCACGTCCGCTCGAGCCCGGCGTTTCGGCCGGGACGCCGATGGCAGGACCCGTCGGGGCCTCGCCGTGCGCCCGCGGCGTCGGAGAGAGGCCGCGAGCGCATGATTGCGAGTCGGATGCAAAGCCCCCGTGACCCGGCGGACCCGACCGGCGCCATCGGCGTCGAGGCCTTCGACGCCGCCTACGGGGCCGGGTTCCAGGCCGCCGACGACTCTCCGCACGCGGTCGAGTGCGAGCTCGTCGAGGACGGCGGGGCGTTCGCGGCGCACCGCCCGCCCGGCCGCGACCGCCCCCGCCGCGTGGCGTTCGTGGACGGCACCATGCGGACGGAGGCGCGGCTGACCCGCACCGACCCCGAGGGCGAGGTGGTCATGGGGCTGGCGGGGAGCTGGGCGGCGGGGGCGGTGCTCGTCGAGGGGGACGGGCCGGCCCGCTTCGACCGGGTGACGTCGGGGCGCGCCGCCATCTTCACGGGCGGCCGCCCGGTCCGCCTCCCCGACCACCGGGACGGGTGGCGGTGGGCGCCGTACGCGGTCGACGGGCCCGACGTCGAGGCGGCGCGGCAGCAGCTCCAGCGCCTGATGCGCGACGCCGAGGCCGACGTCGCCGAGGCGCTCTCGAACGAGGGGTGGCTGACGGTGCTCGACGGCCCCCTGCACGGCATCCGGCGCCGCCGGGGCCTGCCCGTCGCCGGCTACGTGAAGACGCACCACCGCCGCATGCTCGCCCGCGAGCACTGGGCCCGCGTGCCGGAGCTGGCGGCCGGCGAGCGGTCGGGCCTGTTCGCGATGGAGGACGGGCTCTACGGCTGCTACCTGCGGGTCGGCGACCCCGGCCCGTGGGCGGGCCCGTGGGCGGGCATCGCCCGCGTCGAGATGCCGTCGGGCATCGGCCGCGACGCGGTGGTCGAGGCCGCCGACCGGGCCGCGGGCTGGCTGCCCGCCTTCGCGTCGCCGCTGCACCGCGACGCGCGGGCCCCGGTGAACCTGACGCCCATCGCCGGCCTCGAGCGGCGCCTGCACCGTCTGCAGGGCGACCCCCGCCTGGCCCTGCGCGCGGTGCGCGAGGCGGTGGTCGAACGCAACCGCGAGGGCGCGGCATGACCGAAGACGACGCGCGCACCACCCGAACGCGCCGCGAGAAACGGGCGCCATCGGCGAACGCATCGTTCGAACGCAACCGCGGGGCACCGAGGGCATGACCGAAGACGGCGGGCGCGACGCGCCGACGCCATCGCGAAGGGCGGACGGCGTGGGCAGCCACGCCGAGCGCACGAGCGCGACCGGTGGGAACGAGAGCATGAGCGACGACGGCGCGCGCATCGGGCTCGTCGACGGGTCGGTCGAGAGCGACTCGCGCACCTTCCACGTGGTGCTCGACCCCGACGTGGTGATCCAGCTCGACGAGCTGCTCGCGGTCACCACCGACCTGCCCGACGGCCGGCGGGTCACCCACTACGGCATCGTCACCGAGCTGCGGTCGCGGTTCGAGGGGGCCGACCTGCCCTCGGACACCGGCCGGGTGGTCGACTCGACCCTGCCGGCCGAGCACGTGCGGCGGGCCGAGGTCCGCGTCCTGCGGGTGGTGCCGGAGCTGTTCGTCGCCCCCCACGCCGGCGCCCCCGCCGCGCGCGCGGCCGGCCCGCACCGCGCGGTCGCCCTCTTCGAGGACGAGATGACCCGCGGCAAGCTGCCGGTGGGCCTCGACCTCGGCGGCGACCCGGTCTACGCGGACATGCGCTTCGTCGACGGCCGCTCCGGCGGCCACGTGTCCATCTCGGGCATCTCCGGCGTCGCCACCAAGACCTCCTACGCGTTGTTCCTCCTCTACCAGCTCCTCGAGACCGACCAGGGCATGGACCTGCTCGGCGGCCGGGCGGGACGCGAGAGCGTCCGGGCCCTGGTCTTCAACACCAAGGGCGAGGACCTGCTGCACGTCGACCGCCCCAACGCCGAGTTCGCGGGGCGGCCCGAGGAGATCGAGAGGTGGCGCGCCCTCGGCGTCGACGGGCCGGGGCCGTTCCGCTCCGTCCGCCTCTACGCGCCGCGGCGGTCCGGCGCGTCGCAGACCATCGTCGCCAACGTCCGGACCCGCGACACCGCCGACGTCGCCGCCTACGGCTGGACCCCCGAGCAGTTCGTCCGCGAGCAGCTCCTGCAGTTCTGCTTCACCGCCGACGACGAGCGCTCGACCCAGGTCGGCTTCGTCGAGCAGCAGGTGCGCATCCAGCTCCTGCGGCGGCTGCGGCGGCTCGAGGGCGACCCGACGGGGGCGGTGGTCATCGTCGAGGCGGTCCCCCCGAAGACCGGCTACAACCCCGACCGGCTGGCCGAGCGCGACCCGGACGAGGCGCCGGCGGGGGCCGGGCACGTGATGCGCGACTTCGGCGACCTCATCGACCTGCTCGAGGGCGTCGTCGCCACCGACGACGAGAGCCTCATGAACGAGTGGTTCGGCCGCGCCCAGTCGGGCACGCGGCAGGCCTTCCTGCGGCGGCTGCTGAAGCTGCGCCGCCACGTCGCCCCCCTCGTCGGCTGCCGCCTCGAGCCCGTCTCGTCCGAGAACGCCCGGCTCCACGTCGTCGACATCTCCACCCTGCACGACGACGCGCAGCGCTTCGTCGTCGGCGCGCTGCTCGACCGCGTGTGGCGCGAGAAGCAGGGCACGGGCCGCACGCCCCTGCGCTTCGTGGTGCTCGACGAGCTGAACAAGTACGCCCCCGCCCACGGCTTCTCGCCCCTCCGCGACCTGCTCGTCGACATCGCCGAGCGCGGGCGCTCGCTCGGGGTGCTGCTCATCGGCGCCCAGCAGGCGGCCTCGGCGGTGGCCCAGGCCCTGCCGCGCAACGCGTCCCTCAAGGTGGCGGGCCGGCTCGACGTCAGCGAGTCCGACGCCTACCGCTTCCTCACCCCGGCCCTGCGCGAGCGGGCGACCCGCTTCATGCCCGGCACCATGGTCGTCTCGCAGCCCATCGTGCCCGAGCCCATCCCCGTCCGCTTCCCGTTCCCGCCGTTCGCCACCAACCCCGACGAGGCGGCGGCCGACGCGGCGGCGGACCAGGCCAGGACCGACCGCATCCTGAGCACGATGGACGCCCTGACCGGGCCGGGGGTGGACCTGTGACGCGGCCCGGCGCGGCGACTCCGTCGGCGGCGGGGCGAACGTGCGAGTGGGGGCGACCCGGGTGGCGCGCGGCCCCGGCCGACCCAGGGCTCGGGGCTTCCGGCGATGCCGGGGCGACACGCGCGCCGGTCGGGGCCTGCCCGGCGCCCCCCCGGCCCATCGCCCCCCGCGGTGGAACGCCCCACGAGGTGAGCGCCGTGAAGCTGCCCGGCGCGGCGACTTCGATCTCCCTCCCCGCCGTTCCCCTGCCGATTGTCCCGGAGGTGGATCCGTGAAGCTGCTCCACACGTCGGACTGGCACCTCGGCGCGAAGCTCGGCCGGCACGACCGCACCCCGGACCACGTGGAGGCCCTGCGCGGGCTGCTGGAGCTGGCCGAATCCGAACGGCCCGACCTCGTCCTCCACACCGGCGACCTCTTCGACGCGTCGCGCCCGCCCTACGAGGCGCTGCAGCTCGGCGTCCGCGCGCTCGGGCGGCTCGCGAAGGTCGCGCCCACCGTCGTCATCGCGGGCAACCACGACTCGTCGATGCTGCTGCGCGTCATCGACGAGCTGGCCGGCGCCGCCACCCCGCGCCGCCTGTGGCTGGTGACCGCGCCGCGGGTCCTGACGTTTCCCGACATCGCCGGCGTGCCCGTCGCCGTCGCGTGCGTGCCGTTCATCCCGCCCGGGGCCATCGCCGACTACGCCACCGGCGACCCCGCGCGCTTCGAGGGCGACTACGCCGACGGCGTCCGCACCCTCAACCGGCGCCTCCTCGACGAGGCGCACGCGGCGGCGGGGGCGCGCGGCATCGTGCTCTACGCCGCCCACCTCCACGTGCAGGGCGCGCGGCCCGGCCGGTCGGAGCGGCGCATCACCGTCGGCGACGACTACGCCACCCACGTCGAGGGGCTGCAGCGCGCGCTGTACTGCGCATTCGGCCACATCCACGACCCCCAGCTCCTGCCCGGCGGCGCCGCGCGCGGACGCTACGCCGGCTCCCTCGTCCCCCTCGACTTCGGCGAGCAGGAGCAGACCAAGCAGGCGGTGCTGGTGACCATCGGCGACGACGTCCGGGTCGAGACGCGCGACCTGGCGGGCGGCCGGCCCCTCACCGAGCTCGCGGGCACGCTCGACGAGCTCGAGCGCCGCGCCGCGGGCGGCGGCCTCGACGGCTGCATTCTCAAGGCGCGGGTCGTCTCCGACGATCCCATCCCCGACCTCGCCGACCGCCTCGCCGAGTGGTCGCCCGGCTGCGACGTGTTCGAGCTCGTCAACACCCTCGCCAACCGCCCCGTCAAGGCGGTGGAGCCGGCCCGCGCGGACGAGTCCGAGCCGGCGCCCGAGGATCTCTTTCTCGAGTGGCGCACGACCGCCGCGCGCGGCGTCAAGGCCCCGCACGACGCGGTCGCCGCCCTCTTCGCCGAGGCCCTCGGCACCGCCGGGCAGGACGCCGCCGGCGACTTCGGCCTCACCCCGCTCAAGTTGCGCGCCCAGCAGACCCTGGACCGCCTCGCCGCGAAGGCGAACGGGGACCGGAGCTGACATGCGCCCCCCCGCCTCACCATCGAAGGCCTGCCGCCGTGCCGGCCGCCCGTGCCCCTCGCGGCCAGGGCGAACCGGCGCGGCCGCCGACATGGGCCTCCCCCAACTCACCATCGAAGGCCTGCCGTCGTGCCGGCCGCCGGTACCCCTTGCCCCCGCGGCGAACCGCAGGCCGAGCTGACATGCGCCCCCTCCGCCTCGCCATCGAAGGCCTGCCGTCGTGCCGGCCCGTGCCCCTTGCCCCCGCGGCGAACCGGAGGCCAAGCTGACATGCGCCCCCTCCGCCTCACCATCCAGGGGCTGCGGTCGTTCCGGTCGGCGGTGACCCTCGACTTCACCGGCCGCGACCACGTCGCCATCGTCGGCGACACCGGGGCCGGCAAGTCGTCCATCCTCGAGGCCGTCACCTACGCCCTCTACGGCCAGACGACGTTCACCGCCCAGGGCAACCAGGAGCTGATGAACGACACGTCGACGCAGCTCCGCGTCGTGCTCCGGTTCCAGGTCTCGGGCCAGACGTGGGAGGTCGCCCGAGCGCTGCGGCGCGACGGCCAGGGGCGGGTGGGCCCGGCGAGCGCGCAGCTCCGGCGCCTCGACACCGACGGCCCCGGGGCCGAGCAGGTCGAGCAGGTCAAGCCCGTCAACGACCGCATCCGGTCGCTGCTGGGGCTCGACAGCGAGGCGTTCCTGCGCACCGTCGTCCTGCCCCAGGGCCGCTTCGCCCGCCTGCTCGTCGAGGACAAGCCGGCCGACCGGGGCCGCATCCTGCGCCAGGTGTGGCGCACCGACGAGCTCGAGGCGGCGGGAGCGCTGGCCGGCGCCGCCCGCCA